>NZ_CP192507.1:2949875-3258473 GCF_050613145.1 Lysinibacillus sp. LZ02
GCGCACTTTTTGAAGGTGAAAAGTATTTAGGTACAACAGAAAATGCATTTGAAGTTGTCTCCATTTTTGTATTTGTTCATGACCCGATGAAATTACAAGGCTTCACAAAAGAAGATTTCTTATTTTTAGAGAAGGAAATTTTAATGAACTATCCTAACGCTAAAATCAACTGGAAAAATCCAATTGAGCAGCTGATGAAAGAATAAAAAAGCGGCTTTTTTATAAAAGGCCGCCCCTTATTGAATGAATGTTAATACTGGGTATACATATGGTTCTGCTGGTTCATCTATCACTTGCCAATTGGTTGCTTGGATGACAGGTAAATTGTATCCTTTGTAATTGGTTACATCTAGCACACCCTCTATTTCAAGCCAAGTATCTTCTTCGTAAAGGATAGCTTCTTCAGATTCGATTAAAAACCCAAGTATACTTGCATCCGCAATGCAATGTACAATCATAAATCGAGATAAAACAAACTGATTTGTATGAAATCCTTCCTCTTTATAAACAAATCCTGTGACTTTTATTTTTCTCCCTATATATTTTTGAGGGTTGTCATTTAATTCTTCATTGTACGGACCATACATACTATCAGTTACTTCAATAATATCAGCACCTTGTAATAATTGTAGTTGCTTTCCATATTCATCTTCCGTTAAATAATTATTGTTTGGTAATGCAATATCCTCTGCTGTATAAATATCAATGTCCTCTTTTTCCGTTAAGGAGTCCGCATGTTCAAACAAAGAGAACTCTTCACTATACTGTTGTGGTAAAAAAGAGCCTTTATTTGCGGCAATAGTCGAGTTTAATGTCGCTGGGTTTAGCGTAAATCCTGTAATAATCGGAAAAATGATAATGCTATAGCCAATCACCCTTTTCAAAGTGAATTGATTATTGCCATGGTCATGATTACAGTTGGAGGAACAAACATGATGCCGCTGCCTTATCCGAAACAGTTGAATCAAAAACAACATAATGAAAATGCACGCTGTGATTTTGCTCATCACATCATATTTCGGGTTAATATACTTCGTAATTTCCCCTGTATAATGTAACTTCATAAAAAACAAAGCAAAAAAACCGAGTAATATTGCTTTAATAACATGTTGTAAATGAAATGACACGACTCTCGCCCTCTCCTAAATAAAACTTGTAAGGCTGACAAAGAGAAAAACAATGAAAGTAATAAGAAGAAATAAAATGAAGACAAATCTTGTTTTAAATACACTTAATAACATAATCGTGTTTTTTAAATCGATCATCGGGCCATATACTAAAAATGCTAAAATAGATGTGGTAGGGAATATATTTTTAAACGAAGCACCTATAAAAGAATCTGCCTCTGAACATAAAGATAAGAAGTACGCTAAAGCCATCATAACAATCGTCGAATGATAAATACTATCCCCAAAAAACAAAAGAGACTGGGCAGATACATATGTTTGTAAAGTAGCTGCCGCAAACGCACCTATAATTAAATATTTACTCATATCGAAAAATTCATCGATTGAGTGCTTTAACATACTGTTCATGCTAACTCGTAATGGCTGTCGTTTTTCTTTTGACGTAGGCAGATGCGTTTCTGATTTTAGCTGATTGGATATAAATAAATAGCTAATAATAAGGGCAATAACCAAGGCTGCTATAAAACCGACACCCATTCGTAATAGAGCCATTTTCAAATCGTTCCCAAATGCCATATAGGTAGATACAATCACAATAGGGTTAATAAGCGGTCCTGTTAATAAAAAACCAACCGCTGCATATAGAGGGACACCCTTCTCAATTAATCTCCGTACAATCGGTACAATACCACATTCACAGGCTGGAAATAATGCCCCTACTACACAACTCATAAAAACGGCAAATAGTTTATTTTTCGGAATCCAAGCGCGAATCTGATCTTCTGTAATAAAGATTTGAATAAATCCAGCTATCAGTACACCAATTAGTACAAACGGAATCGCTTCGATTAATATGCTAAGAAAAATAGTATTCAACTGCTGAAAAGAATCGGGAATAGAAATGAATTCCTTTGTTGATAAAATGGGGAGTATAAATGCGACACCAATAAACAAACCTATTATCGTAATCGTTGACATATGACTAGATTTAGCTTGCTGTCTATACTGCATTCAAACTCCTCTCTTTCGTATCATATCTAAAACAATACGGATTTAGTAATTTTCATTGGAAACTCAATTGTGCTAGGCGAGCTAGATATCATGCTTCTAATAAGGTAAATAAATTATCACGTGTGTTGATTTCCGCTACGGCTGACTCGCTTTCCGCAGGCACGGCTTCAACTAATTTCTTTCGGCGAGTGCCGAAAGAAATGGATTTTCAACTCGGGGCAACAGGATGTTGCTCACAAAGGCGTTGCCACAGGACGTGGCGACTTTAGCCTTTAATCTTTCTCCTGCAGGAGTCGAGTCACCTCCGCTTCAATCAACGAGCAAGTCCCTTTTATGAACCATTCCACTAAAATATCACGCTTTCATCTCCTAGTATTTGTATAATCAACACCTTTGATAAATTATTTCATAATATACTATTATAAGATACTAGTATTTATTCTAACGTTTATATAAGTTAAATTTATTATTTATAGAAGGAACTATCGTATTATTTGCTTTCAACGATAAAACAAACATACTATATTTATCTATTTGTTTCTCTATACTACATTCACAATAATAAAAATATGAATCGCCGCGAGTAAAGGAAATCCAAATGCAAAATTGTTATGTTTCGTTTTATGCCGGAATAAGTACATGCCGAGCACGCCTCCTATTGCGCCGCCAAAAATAGCAATGGTAAATAAGGTCTTCTCTGCAATGCGCCATTCATTTTTAATCGCTTTTTGTTTGTCGTTATACATTAAAACTAATAAGATGAGTGATAAAACACCAACATATGCATAGACTGCTAATTCCATAAGACATCACCTTTCGTGTATATCTACTAAAAAAGACTGATAGGAGATCCTATCAGTCTTTACTTATTAAAATTATTTAGCTTGTGCAGTTTTTGTACCTGTCGCTTCGCTTTCGGTACAGAAAGTGCAAAGCCTCATATTAAAACTTTTAAGTACTAGAAAAAGAATCTAATGCTTATTTAGCTTGTGCAGTTTTTGCAGCTTCTGCTAATTGTGCGAATGCTGCAGCATCAGTTACAGCTAAGTCAGCTAACATTTTACGGTTAACTTCGATACCAGCTAATTTTAAACCGTGCATTAAACGGCTGTAAGAAAGACCGTTCATGCGAGCAGCTGCATTGATACGAGTGATCCATAATTTACGGAAATCACGTTTCTTTTGACGACGGTCACGGTATGCATATACACCTGACTTCATTACTGCTTGGTTAGCTACTTTGTATAACGTGTGTTTTGAACCAAAGTAACCTTTAGCTAATTTTAATACTTTTTTGCGACGAGCGCGTGTTACTGTTCCGCCTTTTACGCGTGGCATAGTAATTACCTCCTGCTAATTCTCTCGAATGTGTATTTTATATGTTGAACCTGAATGTTCAATTAGATTACTTCATGTAAGTTAATAATGTACGAATGCGTTTGAAATCGCCAGAAGTAGCGATTTTTGCTTTACGCAATTGACGCTTTTGCTTTGTTGATTTGTTAGCAAATAAGTGGCTACCATAAGCACGGTCAAATTTTAATTTACCAGTACCTGTTTTTTTGAAACGCTTAGCAGCGCCACGGTGAGTTTTCATTTTTGGCATGTCGATTTCCTCCTAAACTGATCAATTCATTATTACTTCTCGTTCTTAGGGTTAAGAACTAAGAACATGCTTCGGCCATCCATCTTCGGCTTTTGTTCAACCGTTGATACTTCAGCGCAAGCTTCAGCAAAGCGATCTAACACACGTTGACCAATTTCTTTGTGTGTGATTGCACGACCTTTAAAACGAATAGATGCTTTCACTTTGTCTCCCTTTTCAAGGAACTTCTGTGCAGCACGTAATTTCGTTTGGAAATCATGTTCATCAATTGTTGGGCTCAGACGAACCTCTTTCATATTGATGATCTTTTGATTTTTACGAACTTCACGGTCTTTCTTTTGCTGTTCAAACTTAAATTTACCATAGTCCATGATACGTGCGACCGGGGGCTTGGCTTGAGGGGCCACAAGGACAAGATCCAAGTTAACACGAGCGGCAATTTCAAGCGCTTCGTTTCGTGATTTAACACCTAGTTGTTCACCGTTATGGTCAATTAGACGAAGTTCACGTGCGCGGATGCCTTCGTTTACATACATGTCTTTGCTAATAGTAATCCACCTCCATAATGTGCGCGAATACATGATTTGGGCTTGAGAATGACCCGAGTTGAACGGTACACTTTCGATATGTCCATAAAAAAAGAGCGGACTTTTAGAAAGGGTCCGCCCACTGTATGTGCATACGTACTAATAACGTAAAACAATTCAACGTATTCAACCTGTAAACAGCTAGATGCGTTCAGTCAGGTGAGAAGCGGGCAGCCTCTTCTTCAAACTTGTATTCATAACCTAAATAATCATAACATGGACATAATAAGGTGTCAATAATTTATTTCCAAAAAGATATATTATTGATAATCAGCGCGTGAGCTAGTAGAACTGGCTCATATCTAATGACACGAATATGTAAGAAACGGCTGCCAAAAAGGGAATTATTCCTTTTGACAGCCCGCTCTATTTATTATTTTGTTACTTCTGCTTTAATGTTGCTTAGGAACTCGTCAAAGCTGATTGTCTCAGAATCTTTTGAGCCGTAACGACGAACGTTTACGCCACCCGCTTCTACTTCTTTGTCCCCGATAACAAGCATGTACGGGATTTTCTTAATTTGTGATTCACGGATTTTGTAACCAAGTTTCTCTTCACGGTCATCCATCTCAACACGAATACCTGCTGCTTGTAATTTCTCTTGAATTTCACGCGCATAATCATAGTGCACTGCGTTTGAAACTGGGATAATTGTAGTTTGAACTGGTGCTAACCAAGTTGGGAATGCGCCTTTATATTCTTCGATCAAGAAGGCAACGAAACGCTCCATTGTTGATACAACACCACGGTGAATAACAACTGGACGTTGTGGCTGACCATCTTCACCGATGTAAGAAAGGTCAAAACGTTGTGGTAATAAGAAATCAAGCTGCGCTGTTGATAATGTTTCTTCCTTACCAATCGCTGTTTTTACTTGCACATCAAGCTTTGGACCGTAGAATGCCGCTTCGTCTTCTGCTTCGAAATATTCTAAACCAAGTTCGTCCATCGCTTCTTTTAACATTGCTTGCGCTGTTTCCCACATTTCATCATCGTCGTAATATTTCTCCTTATTGTTTGGATCACGATAAGATAAACGGAATGAATAATCTGTTAAATCAAAGTCTTTGTATACCGCTAGGATTAGCTCTACTACTTTTTTGAATTCTGCTTTAATTTGGTCTGGACGAACGAAAATGTGGGCGTCATTTAACGTCATCCCACGTACACGTTGTAAACCTGACACAGCACCACTCATTTCATAACGGTGCATTGTACCAAGCTCTGCGATACGAATTGGTAAATGACGGTATGAGTGTAAACCATTTTTAAATACCATCATATGGTGTGGACAGTTCATCGGACGCAATACTAATGTTTCGTTGTCCATTTCCATTGGTGGGAACATGCCGTCTTGGTAGTGATCCCAGTGACCTGAAGTTTCGTATAATTTTTTCGAACCAAGTACTGGTGTGTAAACATGTTTATAACCAAGCGCTAACTCTTTATCCACAATATAACGCTCAATTGTACGGCGGATTGTCGCACCATTTGGTAACCAAAGTGGTAAACCTTGCCCTACTGTTTGAGACGTCATGAATAAATCAAGCTCTTTACCAATTTTACGGTGGTCACGTTCTTTTGCTTCTTCAAGCATTTGTAAGTGATGCTTTAACTCCTCTTTTGTGAAGAAAGCCGTACCGTAAATACGTTGTAACATTTTGTTGTCTGAGTTACCACGCCAGTAAGCGCCTGCTAAAGATAATAGTTTGAACTCTTTTAATTTCCCAGTTGATGGTACGTGTACCCCACGGCAAAGGTCGAAGAAATCCCCTTGGTAGTAAATCGATACTTGTTCACCTGCTGGAATAGCATCAAGTAATTCTAATTTATACTCATCGCCGACTTCTTCATAAATTTTTTGCGCCTCGTCACGCGATACATTTTTACGCTCAATTTCAATATTTTCAGCAATGATTTTTTTCATTTCTTTTTCGATTGCTGGCAAGTCTTCCATTGTAATTGGTGTTGGCGAATCGATATCATAGTAGAAACCAGATTCAATTACTGGACCAATCCCTAATTTTGCATCTGGGAATACGCGCTTTACTGCTTGCGCTGTTAAGTGAGCAGTTGAGTGGCGCAGGATTTCTAACGCTTCTGGTGATTTATTTGTAATGATTTCGATTGCTGCATCTGCTTGGATTGGTGTTTTTGCGTCTACTAATGCACCGTTCACTTTACCAGCAAGGGCCGATTTTTTTAGACCTGGGCTAATAGAGCCAGCAATGTCTAACGTAGAAATACCTTTTTCAAATTCTTTTACGTTTCCGTCTGGAAAAGTAATTTTAATCATTTCTGACATATAGATGTCCTCCTTTAATTATTGTTTGTGTCATCCATGCGAGATTTATCGGCGAGTTCAGATGAAATATCGGTGATTTTTAAATTTTATCAGCGAGTCTGAACAATATATCAGCGGATTTCAATCTGCCCAAATAAAAAAGCGCCATCCCAAAAAGGGACGACGCGTATGCTCGTGGTTCCACCCTTCTTCCTTCCGAGAAAAACTCTCGAACGAAGCTCTAGGTCAGTTAACGTACTGAGTAACGCCAGCGAATTGTCCTCGCCGAAGCTCCAAGGTAGTAAAATTTGCGTCGTACTAGGAAGCTCCCAGCCAAGGCTCCCCTCTCTACAAGTCGGTGCACAAATTTCGTGTCCTTTTCAAAGCATTTTGAGTTGTTTAATTACTAGGACAGTATACGCCTCGTTGTCAAAAAAATCAACTGCTAAAATGTTACGAATTTCGACGATTAATGCCTTCCATACAAATCGGTATCGTAATCGCCTTAATGCGCTCCATAATACGGGCAGCCTTTACAACCTCGATGTCTCCGCGCTGCGATTGCGCTAAATGGTGTTCGAGTCCTGCATAATCAAAATTCGATGTAATAAACGTCGGTAATTGTTCACTCATACGGTAATGCATAATTGTCCCTAAAATTTCATCACGTGTCCATGCCGACATCGTCTCTGCCCCAATATCATCTAGCATTAATACAGGTGCTTTTTTTACATAATCAATCTTTTCATTTAACGTCTGGTCTTGGATGGAATTTTTCATTTCACGTAAAAACTCCGGTACAAATACGACGACAGATTTCACTTTTAATGCAGCTAGCTCGTTCGCAATGGCTCCTAAAACAAATGATTTGCCAACACCAAATTTACCGTATAAATAAAAGCCCTTTGATGGTAATTCACCCATTGTTTTATACTGTGCAATAAAGTCTGCGGCTTTATGTGCAATCTCTAAGCGCGATTGATCATCAATCATTAAATCTTTTAATGTAGCTTTTAAAACATCTTTTGGCATATGCATACTCGAAATCATCGTCGCTGTTTCTCGATGCTCATCTTCACGCATTTTTTGCTCACAACGTACATACTTAATTTCAATATTTCCACGTAGCATATAAAGTTCAGGTACAAAGCCTGCTAACATATTGCTACAACAAGCGGTCGATTGTGCACCACAACATGTAGAAGTTTGAGAAATAAATTCATCTAATTTTGATAAGCTTCTGTCGATGACACTTGATGTGATCTCATTTTCCATCACAAACTTTTGCACTTGTTTATTGTTTAAAATTTCTTTTCGCATCGCTTCATACCGCTCTTGAAAGGATGGGATTTTTATACTTTTTAACGCTCGATTAATCGGTTCGATATTAGTTCACCTGCCCATCTTGTCCTAGCTTTTGGAGTATTTTTTGTCGTTCCGCTTCAAAATCTACAGCCGTAGCTGTCGTTGGTGCTTGAGACGGCCCTTCATCACGCTTATAAAACCAATCTGGTACTTTTTCTTCACGTCCGCTTGCCTTTTTATAAACCTGCTTTTGTGGCGTATTTGCTTTCGATTCATTTTCCGCCTTCCATTTCGCATATTTATCGCGTTCCTGACGCGCCAAATCCATTGCTTCCTTAGCCGTCTTTAAATTTTTTCGAATCCAGTGGTCAGCAATTTTTTCAACATATTTTGTTGGTAAACGCATGTCTGTAGTTAGCATAACGTATTCAAGTAATACATTCACTACACCAATTGGTATATTATGCTTCATCACTAAGTCTTCCGCTAACTGTACAGAAGCTGGAATTGGCTCTTTCCCATTATTAATATCGCGTAACACTTGAATCGGCGGTGTATTTTCTAAATAATGCAATAGTTCCTGTTCTTTCGAGCGCTTCACTTCAGTAGATGCTTTTGATTGCTGCTCAAATGTTTTAGCTAATTTTGGTGCATCTTTTGAAACCGTAATTTTATAATAATCTGCTGCTGCCTTTTTCAAACGTTCTACCGGCAGTCTCATTGTATCATCCAACGCTAATACGACGACCTTTTGCATTTCAAGTGGCGATAGTTTATATAAAAAAGCGAGCTTCGCAATGAGCAGACGCGCTTCAGCCGTCAGCGCACTTGAAGGAACGAGTTGCTCCGACAGTCCCGCACATAACAACTCAAAATCAAATTGCTCATAATAAAACGGATAACCTTGCTCGATATCACGTTCGTCCAGAATATCTTGTGGCACATTCGTATGCACAGGTTTATATACATCTGTAAAGGTACGTGTCACTTCGCTATATCCTCGTTTATCAACTTGCTTACAAAAACGGTTTCGTAGCTTGCGATAAGCCTGCTCACCAATTTTACTAAATAAAAACATGGAGAGTAATGGATCCGCAAAGAAATCACGTGCTTCTAATGGCCGCACTAATTCGTAAATAAATGTACGACTATCCTGCTCATCCTTTCTCCATGTACGTAGTAAACCGATTGCTTCGAGTGCAATACGTGCCTCAAAAATGGTACGAACAGGCATACCAAGCACATTCATTAAATAATAATGCGTCATCGTACCTGTTGCATCATCTTCTCCTTCAGCCCAAAGCGTTAAATATAAACTAATGGGATCTGGTCCTGTTAACGGTTGATAAAATAACGTTAGTAACTGTCGTTCATTTGTTGATAAAGCTTGAGGGAGCGTAATTTCAAAATGATCCGTCGCGAGCAATTCCTTATACATATGAACCACTTGCTTCACTCCTCACTTCATTATTTTTCATTCGTTTGTTTGTTTAATATATCTTTTAGTTCATCGATAAAAACATTAATGTCCTTAAATTGGCGATAGACGGAAGCGAAGCGAACATAGGCTACCTCATCGATTTTGGATAGGCGGTCCATGACCATTTCACCAACGTCTTCTGAACGCACTTCTGGATTGCCGATACGACGCAAATCCTTTTCAATGGATAAAACTAAGTCCTCCAACACTTCAAGTGCAACTGGTCGCTTTTCACATGCACGAATTAGCCCACGCAACACTTTTTCACGACTAAATTCCTCGCGTGACCCTTCCTTTTTTACAACTATTAATGGTGTCTCTTCAAGTTTTTCAAACGTCGTAAAACGAAAGCTACACGACTCGCATTCACGTCGACGTCGAATCTCCTTATTATCATCTACCGGTCTCGAATCAACAACGCGCGTACCATTGTATTGACAAGATGGACATCTCATATAAACATTTCTCCTGATTCATTTCGATTTAGTACAACTATTATAACAAATATTCTCGGATGAAAAACAGCCATCCATTTTGTTATTTCAAAAGCTTTTCTCTCAACGAAAGCTTATACTTCCCTACGAAAAAGAGGCTATCCGCTTTATGCGGTAGCCTCTATTGTAGCCGATGAAAAAGTAACAATTCAATATAAGTATCTGAAAAAAACATCAGCTCGACCAATTTTTTAGTCGAGCTGTACCTTTTTCTAAACCAATTATGCTTTTACTTTTGCTAATTCGTTTACTACTTTTTTCGCTAAGTCCACTACGCGAGCTGAATAACCCCACTCGTTGTCGTACCAAGCTAATACTTTTACTTTACGATTGCCCATCACCATTGTTGTTAAGCCATCAATTGTTGATGAGTAAGTTGTTGTATTGTAGTCAGATGATACTAACGGCTCCATTGAGAAGTTTAAAATCCCTTTCATTGGACCTTCAGCAGCCGCCACGAATGCAGCATTTACTTCTTCTACTGTTACATCTTTCTGTAAGTCTACTACTAAGTCAACTAAAGAAACGTTTGGTGTTGGTACACGAAGTGCCATACCGTGTAATTTTCCTTTTAACTCAGGTAATACTAAAGCTAACGCTTTTGCAGCACCTGTTGAAGTTGGGATGATAGAAGAAGCACAGTTACGTGCACGACGTAAGTCTTTGTGCGGATTGTCAATATTGTTTTGGTCGTTTGTATAAGCATGAACAGTTGTCATTAAACCGTTTTCAATACCAAATGTATCATTTAATACCTTTGCTACAGGAGCTAAACAGTTTGTTGTACAAGATGCATTTGAAATCACATCATGCTTTGTAATGTCTAGTAAATTGTCATTTACGCCAAGTACAACTGTAATGTCTTCATTTTTACCTGGAGCAGTTAAAATAACTTTTTTCGCACCAGCTTCTAAGTGCATTGCCGCCTTTTCACGGTCATTGAATTTACCAGTTGCCTCAATTACTAACTCTACGCCCATTTCTTTCCATGGTAATAATTTAGGATCACGTTCAGAAACAATTACTACACGTTTACCATTCACGATTAACGCATTCTCTTCTGTTTCCACAGTACCATTAAATGAACCATGGTTTGTGTCATACTTAATTAAGTGTGCTAATGTTTCAGCTGGGTAGCTAGCATTGATTGCCACTACATTTAAATCATCTTGAACAATAGCTTGGCGGAATACCATACGACCAATTCGGCCAAATCCATTAATTGCAATAGAAACTGTCATATTATAAAAAGCCTCCTGTAAATTAGGTTATCATTTTATTTATTATATACGGTGATTAGTATAACACATTCTTCAAAAAGATGAACATTATTCGTTAAATATTTTAAAGTTCTTATTTTCTGACAATAAACAGGTTAACTCATCACGCAAAACGGGAGCATTTTAGTCCATATCGATGATAAACAAAAGAGGATGTTTAGGAATTTCCCTCGTCCCAAACATCCCCTAATTCATTATTGAATGATATCCCATTCCTTTAAAGCAGCTTCTAATTGTTGTGCGGTGGATTCAATACTGCGATTATTATAAATGACCACATCTGCCCCTTGTTCTTTGACTGACATAGGTAGTTGTGAGGCAATGCGTGCACGCGCCTCTTCTTCCGATAAATCATTTCGTTCCATTAAACGTTGCAGTTGAATATCTTCCTTTACAGAAACGACTAAAATTTTATCAACAAAATGCTGTAATTTACTCTCAAACAAAAGAGGGATATCCATTACAATATGTTTTTCACCCTTTGCTACATATTCATCACGTTGACGAATCATTTCTGTTCGAATGGCTGGGTGAATAATATCATTTAATATTTTTCGCTTCGCAGGCTCATGAAAAATAATTGCCCCAACCTTTTCGCGATCCATTGTCCCATCTTCTTGAATCACGTCTGGACCAAATGCTTGTGCAATTTGAGCAAGCGTTTCTGTGCCTGGTTCAACGACTTGTCGTGCTACTAAATCTGCATCAACAATCGGTAATCGATAACCTGCTAGCATGTTAGCGACTGTACTTTTTCCACTTGCAATACTTCCTGTTAACCCAATAATCATCTACTGACACCCCTACTTTTGACAACTTGGACAATACGTTGATGTGCGCCCTGCAATCACAACGGCCTCTGTCTCATTGTGACATACTAAGCACACCTTTTTGCTGTACATTTTTAAACGGTCTTGCATGTTGCCTGCACCACCATTCACACTACGGTAATCTGAAATCGTTGACCCACCATTTTCAATACTTTCGAGAAGCACCGCACAAATGGCTTCAAACAACTCCACTTTGCATTCCTTACTAATTTGACTCGTTTTACGTGTTGGCCGAATTTTTACGGAAAATAAGCTTTCCGTCGCATAAATATTACCACAACCTGAAATCACTTGTCCGTCCATAATGACCTCTTTAATTGGCTTATTGGCATATTTCGGCTTTTCACATTTTGCTAAAAAATAATCACACGCATCCTGGTCAAACGGCTCTGGTGCCATTAATGTTAGCGGGGGATGATCTGCAATTTCCTTGATAAAACGCAACTCACCAAAACGACGAATGTCTGCATATACAAGCAGTTCACCTGTATCTAGTGTGAACACAGCATGTACGTGTTTCCGAAACTTCGGTTCAGCGATTTCATCTAAATGATTGACGACAAACCAAGCTCCTGACATTCCTAAATGACTAATGAGCAAAAACATTTCTCCGCCCTTTGATACATGAAAGAAGATATACTTTGAACGACGCATTACCTGCTCGATCTTCAACCCCGAAACTACAAGTTCAAAATCGGTAGGATGGGCATTTTTCACAATACATTGCTTCCCTTGCGCGGCTGCGTTATATACAACTTCAGAAAACATGACTCGCTCAATCGTTTTCCCTTCAATTAGGGGCTTCAAATCACGAACGACGCCTTCTACTTCTGGTAATTCTGGCATAATTTCTCCTTACTTCGCGTCATACCACGTTGGACCGTAAGAAAAATCAACCTTTAACGGCACCTTTAGATCAATGGCATTTTCCATTACTTCTGGTACGATACGCTCTAAAATTTCAATTTCCTCTTGTGGTGCTTCAAAAATTAATTCGTCATGTACTTGTAGTAACAGCTTTGCTTGCAAACCTTCCGCTTGAAGACGAGCATCCATATCAATCATCGCCTTTTTAATAATATCTGCCGCACTTCCTTGAATCGGTGTATTCATTGCTGTGCGCTCTGCAAAACTACGTAAATTAAAGTTTGAACTATTGATTTCTGGTAAGTAACGTCGACGATTTAATATCGTTGTAACATACCCATTTTTCTTCGCTTCTGACACGATCGAGTCCATATAGCCTTTGACACCTGGGAAACTCGCTAAATAGTTGTCAATAAATGTCGCAGCTTCCTTCCGTGTAATATCTAAATTTTGCGATAAACCGTAATCACTAATACCGTAAATAATCCCGAAGTTTACAGCTTTTGCTGCGCGACGCATATTCGATGTCACCTCTTCAGGCTTTTCTACACCAAATACATCCATCGCTGTACGCGTATGAATATCCATCCCTTCACGGAACGCTTCTACTAAGGTCGGATCTTCGCACATATGCGCTAATACACGCAACTCGATTTGTGAATAGTCCGCTGCAAAAAGTACCCATCCCGGCTTAGATGGCACAAACGCTTGACGAATTTTACGCCCCTCTTCCAGTCGAATCGGGATGTTTTGTAAATTCGGATCTGTTGAACTCAAACGACCGGTCGCTGTTAACGCTTGTTGGAAACGTGTGTGTACTTTCTCATCATCATTGACAACTTTCATAAGCCCTTCAATATATGTTGATTGTAACTTCGCTAGCTGACGATAATCTAAAATATATTTCACGACATCGTGCTCAGTTTTTAATTTTTCCAGTACATCTGCTGCTGTAGAGTACCCTGTCTTTGTTTTCTTAATAACCGGTAAACCTAGCTTATCAAATAAAATGACACCTAATTGTTTCGGTGAATTGATATTGAATTTTTCACCTGCTAGCTCGTAAATTTTCGTTTCAATTTCATCTAGCTTTTTTGCTAAGTCTTGTCCCATTTGCTGAAGCGTATCCACCTGTACAGTAATCCCTTGTGATTCCATTTTGCCAAGAATAGAGGCAAGTGGTAATTCTAAGTTTTTATAGAGCGCAAACTGCTCATTTTCTTTTAGTTTGTGCTCCAGTACCGGTTGCAAATGCCATATCGCTAACGCTTTTCTTGCTACATGCTCTGCAAGAACCTGCTCTTCTGGACGTGTCCATTTAGCGCCCTTTCCATATACCGCTTCATTTGACTGGACGTTTGTATAGCCAAACTCTTTTGCCAATGCTTGTACATCGTCACCTGAAATCGCCGGATTGACAATATAACTCGCTAATAGTAAGTCAAATGTTACACCGCGCAATTCAATACCCATTCGCTGTAAAGTGGCTTGTGTCGCTTTACTATCAGCCATATATTTTTCTTTCGTTTCATCTTTAAGCCAAGCTATTAATGCTTCATTTGTAAGAGTACCGTGAATTGGCACATATAATGTATGCTGCCCATCTGTTAAGCTCATGCCAAACACTTCACAACCATGATAATGCTCATTTTCAAGCTCGACATGTACCGCCATTCGATTAGCTAACATAGTCGCTGTTACATCGTTCACGATTTCAACTGTAATTTCCGCTTGTTCCCCTTGATCACCTTGGAAATCGCTTTTTTCAATTAACGATTTAAAACCAAGCTCTTTCCAAACAGTTAGTAATTCTTCCTCATTTGGTCCAGGATAATTTAGTTCACCTAAGCCTATCTCAACGGGTGCTTCTGTATAAATCGTCGCCAGCTTTTTAGACATATGTGCTTGTTCTTCATTCGCTACAAGCTTTTCTTTCATTTTTGACGCTTTCATCGCATCAATTGCCACGTAAAGCGATTCAACTGAGCCATACTCTTTTAATAATTTAATCGCTGTTTTTTCACCAACCCCAGGAACACCCGGAATATTATCTGAAGCATCGCCCATTAATCCTTTCATATCAATAATTTGATGTGGCGTTAAACCGTACTTTTCTTCGATATGAGCAGGTGTATATTTTTCAATATCCGTAATTCCTTTACGTGTCACATAAACCGTCACATGTTCATTTGCTAATTGCGTTAAATCTTTATCTCCTGATACGATTACGACTTCCATCTCTTCGCCTGTCGCTTGTTTAGCAAGCGTTCCGATAATGTCATCTGCTTCGTACATCGGCAATTCATAGCGCTTAATATTGTATGCATCGATTAATTTTCGAATATAGGGAAATTGCTCTGACAGTTCAGGTGGTGTTTTTTGTCGACCACCTTTATACTCGCCATAAGATTCATGTCGGAATGTCGTTTTTCCTGCATCAAATGCAACAAGCATTTTTGTCGGCTGTTCCTCCTCTACAATTTTTTGTAGCATCATCGTAAAGCCATATGTTGCATTCGTATGAATACCTTGGTCATTTGTTAATAGGGGCAATGCAAAAAAGGCCCTGTATGCTAAACTATTTCCATCTAAAAGTAGCACTTTCTCCTTTGTCATCGTATCATCCTCCGTGAATTCAAGTCTTCTCTATTGTAAAACATATGTACGTATTTTAAAAACAAAAAAAGATGCTAAGCTATACGCTCGCATCTTACTTTAACTTTTTGAACTTATATTGTTTGGCAACCTTCTCTTCTACATAAAAAACTTCTTCATAAATAACAGTCAATAAAAAGGCGTTCATAAATGAGAAAATAATATATAACGGCATACCACCTAAATTAAATTGCATAAGACTACGTGCAAATGTTTCAACAAAACCAATTTGTGCAAAGAAGAAAATGATCCCAACCCCCACTTGCCAAATAGGACGTTTATCTTCTCGCTTGTCAAACCATAACACTTTTTTAAACGCATTTCGTACATCTTCTGCAATAACTAAACTTAATCCATAAACAATTAGGAAAAACACCGGCACAGTTAACAATTTTATATTCATGATGCTAAAGTCTGCTTGACTATACCAAGCACTAACTGAAGCGGCCATAGCAAAGGACAACAACACATTTTGAATAATTCTGTTCAACGTCCATTCCCCCAATTCTAACTTCCTATCTAGTATAACAAAATTATTGTTATTTTTTAATAGATTTTTGATTATTTATAGGAGGGAATAGTTAAGAGTATAGGAAAATTTCCTATACTCTGTTAGATAACTGGGTAACTATGAAAGGGTATACTCAAATAATCTGTTCTATAGTTTAAATTTCGTCATTTGTTCGTTTAGTGCATTTACCATGTCATTTAATTGTGTCGCGATACTATACATTTCTTCTGTTGAAGCTGTTTGCTCCTCTACTGATGCCACAATGCCTTGTGCATGTTCAGAAGAATTTTGGAGTAACGATACCGTCGTATTTGTCGTATTCATTACTTCACTTGAGCTTGCTGCAATCTCTTGAACGGTTGCAGTAATGGATTGAATCTCGTCACTCATATTGTTAATCACTGTCACAATTTGCGTAAACGTTTCACCAGCCGAATAAATCGATTTACTTTCGCCCTCAATTTTTTCTACTACATCTGAAATTGCTCTAACCGATTCAGTGGAATCGTTTCGCATGTCCGTAATCAGTGTCGAAATATTACTTGCTGACTTGGAAGATTGTTCTGCAAGTGAACGAATTTCATCTGCAACAACGGCAAACCCTTTTCCGTATTCGCCCGCACGAGCTGCCTCAATGGCCGCATTTAATGCTAGTAAGTTAATTTGATCGGCAATATTGGAAATAATTTTTGTAATTTCGCTTACT
This sequence comes from Lysinibacillus sp. LZ02, assembly GCF_050613145.1. GTDB lineage: Bacteria > Bacillota > Bacilli > Bacillales_A > Planococcaceae > Lysinibacillus_B. The sequence continues at coordinate 2,966,619 of NZ_CP192507.1, forward strand.
TCGATTGATTTATTATTCATTTTCTCAGTAATATCAAGTGAAGCGCGAGCTGACTCATCAATCGTTTGAATTCCTTTTACGGATTGTTGAATGACGTCATTCCCAATAGAAGCTGCATTTGTTGCTTCATGCGCACTTTCCGACACATGGTTGGACGCAGTCGAAATCGCATGAATTTGTTCAGAAATATTTACGATTGCTACATGATTTTGGTCCGCACCAGCAGAAATAAGCTCAGTAGATGTGGCAATTTCAGTAATTTTATCTGATACTTGACCGGATGTCACCGTCAGTTGTTCAAGGCTTTCTGATAAGTTGATTGCACCTTGTTGAACATGCTCAGACGTCGTTGCAACATGCGTCAATGTTTCCTTTAACTGTAATTGCATATTTCCGAAACTATTACTTAATCGTCCAAGTTCATCATGACTATTTAATGTCAGTTCTTCTGTTAAATCGCCTTGTGCTATTTTTTCTGTATAAGTTAATAATTTACTAAGCGGTACATTGATACTACGCGAAACATAAAGGGCAATCCCAATCCCTATTGCCATCGCAATCGCTAATATACCTAGAATAAAAGTCGTAATTTTCTTTTCTAAATCAATAATAAAATCCGCATCGGAATCTAGTCCTAGCACAGAATCTGAATTCGGTACTTGAATAAATGTAGAAATGTGCTGGCCGTAATCATCTTCATAAATTTCGCTTACAATTACATCTGTCGTCTGCAAAGCATCCGTTTGTTCTTTCGTAAACGCTAACGGTGTTAAGTATTCATCTGCATTAGATAATACTAAAATAACTTCCTCACCATCTACTTTACTCATAATATAAACATTTTCTAGACCAAATTCATTTTGAAAATCATCAGAAATCTTTTTTAGTTCTTCATACGCGGTTGGATCTTGTTTTGCCCGCTGAACTAACTCTCCATCTATTAAAGAGTTATATTTTTCAAGTTTTAATTTTAAGCTATCTTCATACTTAGGTACTACATGTTCCTCAATCAGTGAATCTGTGATGTAGTTTAAAAATACACCAAAGATACTACTCACTAATACAACCGGAATGATGATACCTAACAATATTTTCATTCGAATCGTTTTAAACTTCTTCACTTTTCCCTTCCCTTTCATCCTATTATAGTTGATACTGCTTATACGTTATAAATTGCATAAAGTCTAAATTTAAAATGTATGTATGCTCTTCTTCAGATGGACTTTTAAAAAAGACGACAGCAAAGGTTGTTCGTCCTTCTAATGGTAAAACTCGATAATCCAATACCTCATTAAATTGTTTTTTTAATTCTGTATGATCAATGTGCTCTATATGTGATGGGTCAACATGTTGATCGATTTCTGCACATGTAAAGCTATAAATAGCATCATCCATTTTAGAAATAATTCCCTCCCAATTTGGCTGGCGCTTTAAGAAATAATACTCATATGGATTAATTCCGTAAGCATAATAACCTAACTCGGTTGTTCCCTCTCCAGCAAACCGTAACGGATTAATTTCAATTGGGATAATTTCATGTGAAGGGGTTAAGCGAAGCTCAATATGTAAAGGTACGCTTTTTAATTGAAAGTTCTCGCCGAAATTTTTCAGATAACGCTCAAACATATGGATTGTTGATTTAATGATCGCCTTACTCGTGTAGTAAATTCGATCCCCTACATCATTACTGTCTTTAAAGTTTCGAGCGAAAATGTTTAAAACGACAGGCTCTCCGTCTTCATCATAATAAAAATCAATGGCAAATTCCCTTCCATCAATATATTGCTCAATGATAAATTGTTCCTTTTCTCGTCCATTCACTTGTTCGTATGTATTCATAAATAACGTCATTGCTTGGCCATCGTTAAATTTGTAAACGCCTTCACTGCCATATCCAAATATCGGTTTTAATACGATAGGAAAGGGTAGCTCATCCACATTCATTGTTTTTAATTGCTCGAAAGAACAGGATTGGTAAAAGAAGTCCGGATACTTCGATGCTAGTAACTTTCGAAAAGCTATTTTATTTTTAAATAAATTAGCTAGTGTAGTTAATCGATGCTCTGGTAAAAGTTCGTTCAGTAAATTAAGCCCTATTTCAGCATTCATAATAATGGACTCATTTTGTTCGATTGATTGAAAAATGCAAGGTGCCTTTAAAAATTGTTGATGTTTCACATCATAAATCGTTTCTTCATGCGCCGATAGCACCTCAATAAGTAATGGAGATACATACGTTGTATCCAATAATATCAACTAAATCATCCTCTCAAACAGATAAAAATACCTATAATTAATTCCAGCAGTACAAAGTCTTTTAGCCCAATAACATTATACATAATTACAGGTAAAAAGATACTTTTTAGAATATTACAAAAAACGAAAAAGCCGTAAAAGACTGGTATCTTTTACGGCTTTTCTCTACTTTAATCCATGTAACCTGATAAAATTTTTGCATATGGTGAATCAGATGGAAGAATAATAACGGTGTCCTCATTAATTGTTTTCTTATAAGATTCTAACGTCCTATATAATGAATAGAATTCTGGATCTTTCGAGAATGATTCATTATAAATTTTCGCAGCCTGTGATTCACCTTCAGCTGTAATGAGTGCTGCTTCTTTTTTTGCTGTTGCAAGCATTTCTTGTACCTGTTTATCAGTTTGTGCCATAATACGGTTTTTCTCGGCGTCCCCTTCAGATAAATACTGCTGCGCACTCGACTCACGTTCAGAAATCATTTGTGTATAGACGGATTGCTCGTTATCAATTGGTAAATCTGTACGGCGAATGCGTACATCTACTACTTCAATTCCGTAATTATCAGCCTTTAATAAATTATTCACTTGCTCTGTCACCTTATCATTAATAGAGCCACGTGAAGAGTTTTCATCATTAATAATCTGTTTATAATTTAATTTCCCTAGCTCCGTACGTAACACAGAGTAAATAAACTCTTCCATACGCGCCTCAGCATTCGTCAAACTACGTGCGTTTGAAATCAGTGCTTTCGGATCTGTCACACGCCAAACAGCATAATTATCAATAATAATACGTTTTTTATCCAGCGTATTAATTTCCTCCTGCATCATATCATATGTCTGTAGATTTTTCGGTAACGTTTCAACACTTTGAATAAACGGAATTTTCATATAAATACCAGGGTTACTTTCAAACTTTACCACTTCACCAAATTGACGAACAATTCGATATTCATTTTCCTTTACAATGTACACATTAGCTATTGCAATGACTAATGCTGCTAAAACAACACCGATCACAACAATGCCTTTTGTCCACTGTTTCATATTAATCGGCTGTTTATTTTTAGGGAGTACCGTTTGCTTTTTTGGCTTATTCGCAACTTCCTCATCGATAGGAGTGTCTGAAGAATCCTCATTTGGCGTAATATCTTTTCGTTTCTTTTTGTCTCCACCAAAAAGATTACGTACAAATTCGTCTAAATCTTTGTTATTATTCATCAGTTACCGCTCCCTTCCTCTGTTTTCGGTTGTTGCGTTTGAGTAGGCTGAATCGGTAAATATTTGAGTGTCTCCCCGTCATCATTCATAATATAAATCTGCGCATTCGGTAACACTTCTTCTAGTGTTTCAATCATTAAACGCTCACGTGTAACAGCTTTATTCCCTGCATATTGATCATATAGCTTATTAAATACAGCTACATCTCCATTTGCCTGTTCAATACGGGCAAACTTCTCCCCTTCTGCACGAGAAATAATGGCATCTTTTTCCCCTTCTGCTTCACTAATCTTTTGATTTGCATATTTTTTTGCTTCATTTATTTTTGTATTTTTTGTTTCACGCGCATCCGTTACAGCTGTAAATGCTGCACGCACTTCTTTATTAGGCAATTCAACATCCTGTAGCTTAACACCAAGTACACTAATCCCAATATCATATTTTTCAAGTAATGCTACAAGCAAATCACGTGTATTTGCTTCAATTTCTGCTTTTCCATCTGTTAATGCTTCATCAATTTTCGAGCTTCCGATCACGGAACGAATGGCACTTGACGTCGCACTATGTAAAATTTCTTCTGGATTAGTTGAATTGAATAAATATTTTTTCGGATCAACAATACGCCATTGTACAACTAAATCCGTTAACACAATCTTTTCATCACCTGTAATCATTTTTGCATCACTGGATACCGTATCAGAAGAACCATCTTCCTTTTCCTTATAACCAAATGTTAAGCTATATGTTTCACGCGATACTGTCTCTACTTTTTGGATAGGCCAAGGCATTTTAAAATGAAGACCTGGTGTTGTAATAAAGTCCTTTGCTTCACCAAATGTAATCACAACAGCTTGTTCTGATTCATCAACGGTATACCAAGATGTCGTGACAGCTAGTACTGCTACAATGCCGAACAATCCAAGCCCGATCCACATCAATGATCTTTTTACACTCATGTTGAAACCTCCTCTTTTATGTATAGTACATATACGGTTTGTACCTACAGAAAGTTTCGAAAAAATTGGAAAAGACATCCGCTTGAGCTAATAACACAAGCTGATTTCTTTTCTTATATGTACTTCCTTTAACATTTATCTTTTTTACCTACAAAAAAATCTACCGTTTAGATATTCATCCTAAAACGGTAGACTTTTCAAAAAATCAGGGCGCTAAAATGGTGGTGAACCTACTTTATTAGCCTATTGAAAAAGGAAAATCTAACAATTTTCAGGACTTCCCTTTTTCTAGTAATTTGAAACTTGGGGGTTTCTACTGTTTACTTTACCCCACTAAGTTTAATTTACTATGTCAGAATTGTAAATTTCATGTTAAGACGTATGAAGTGGAAGTAATATACGCATTGTCGTGCCTTTTCCTACTTCACTTTCCACTTGAATTTTCCCCTGGTGTGCCTCAACTAAATGCTTAACAATAGCTAGCCCTAGACCCGTACCACCTGAATTTCTACTACGTGCTCGATCCACTCGATAAAAGCGCTCAAATACACGTGGAATTTCGCTCTTCTGAATCCCCATGCCTTGGTCTTCAATTTCAACAACACCCCATGCATCTTTTTTAAAGATACGTATAGAGATTGTTGTCTCTTCAGGCGAATACATGATGGCATTGTAAATAAGATTTGTGAAAATTTGAATAAGACGATTCGCATCACCTTGAATAATGACCTCTTCTTTAAAATCAACGTTAAATTGCATATTTTTTTCATCTAAACGTTGGCTTGTTAAATCGGCTGCACGTACGAGTACTTCTTGTAAACTTGTCGGCACGATATCGACTGAAAAGCCATGTTGTTCGATTTTCGAAAGCTCCAATAAATCCTGAATAAGCATTTGTAATCGATTACTTTCTTGATGGATAATTTCTAAAAAGGATAATGCCATCCGTTCGTCTTTATACGCTCCGTCAAGTAGCGTTTCCGAAAAGCCTTTAATAGATGTAATCGGTGTACGCAATTCATGTGATACATTCGCGACAAAGTCTTTACGAATCTGCTCGAGACGTACCAGTTCGGATACATCATGCATAACAACTACAACCCCTAGCCAACGTCCGTGTTCTCCCACAACAGGTGCACCGTATGCTAGCTTATACGTAATTTCTTGTTGCACTTCCATCTCAAGCTGCTTTCGATAAGGTTTCTCTGTTAAAAACACATGATCTATAAACAGCTCTAGTTCCTTTGGCAACTGCAGCGATAAAAAGCTCTTCTCTTGTACTTCTTCATATTTATAGTCAAATCGCTGTAAAAACACTTTGTTGACGATTGATACATGGCCACCACGATCAATCATTAACAATTCACTGCCCATATTTTCAATTAATGTTTTTAAGCGTTCTTCTTCGATTTCCCGTGTTTTCGTCATATCTTGTAAATTACGCGCTAAAATATTGATGGAATTTCGCAGTTCAATAACTGTCGGTGGACCATTGGCAAATGCACGTGCACGGTAATTACCGACAGCCAGTTCTTGTGCCGTTCTCGTAACATTTTCAATCGGCTCTACAAATTTTTGAATCATTTTTTTTGTCACGATACTAATTAGTAAAAAGGAAATGACTAATAAAAATAATAAAACAAGCGCCAGTCTTGTTTTCATTTCATTGATGAAATTCTCTTCTAATTGTAGCTCATGCGTTGCTAATAAAGCTTGTTCTGCTGAATCGGTTAATACAATATCGGCCTCTTCAATCACTTGAAGCATTTGCTGTTGCGATTGTATCGTATTTTCTTGGATATACGAATTTGCATAAAAAGGAAAAAGCTGACCTATTACAAAGCCTAGGACAGCTAAAATAATTCCCACTAAACAAACAAATGAAAAAAACAAGCTATTGCTCATCGATTTTTTCATTTTTTTGGCTCCTCAAATTTGTATCCTAGACCACGAATCGTTTTAATAAACACAGGTTTACGGCTATTTTCTTCAATTTTTTCACGGAGATGACTAATGTGTACATCGACAATTCGCGTATCACCTACAAAGTCATAATTCCAAACAGCACTTAGCAATTGATCACGTGTTAATACACGATTTTTATTTTCTAGCAAGTAAACAAGTAGCTCAAATTCCTTTGGTGTAAATTCAAGCGATTGCTCTCCTAAAAACGCCTCAAAACGGTCTGGGAAAACTTTTAAATCACCGTATTCATAAGATACTTCCGATCTTTCTATCTCCTCGACAACAGGTGTAGGTGTAAAGCGACGAAGGACAGCTTTTACACGCGCTATTACTTCGCGTGGACTAAATGGTTTTGTCATATAATCATCTGCGCCAAGCTCTAGCCCTAATACTTTATCGAATTCATCGTCACGCGCCGTTAGCATAATAATCGGAATATTTTTTTTCTGGCTTCGAAGTTCTTTACATACTTCCATCCCATCTAAAGTCGGTAGCATTAAATCAAGAATCATAATATCCGGCGACTCTTTAAGCGCTATTTGCAAACCATCTTTTCCATCGTGCGAAAGGAGGACATTAAACCCCGCTTGTTCTAAGTTGTACTTTAATAACGTTGCAATTGATACTTCATCTTCTACGACTAAGATTGTTTTTGACATAACTGTTCCTCCAAAAGTGATCTGAAACCCCCAATTCCAAATCTTTTAATATGGAGGATTCACCTTGACAACCCCTTCAATAATCGGGGCTTTCTTTTCATTAAACGCTCTTATACTGACATCGACTAAGTGCCTATCATAGTCGATATGATCTACTTGTAGTGTAAAATCAATTGTTTCATAATGATAAACTGGGTTTAAAAATGTAATCATTTGTTCACGAATATGCGAACCTGGTCCAGGCATATGCTTTGAAATTGCTGATGTAATGATGCCATTTAACATAATTGTAGGTACGATTGGTGCTTTAAACGGCGTACTGGACGCATAATCGTGTTGAATATATAATGGATTACTATCGTTTGTTAAACCTAAATACAAAAGTAAATCTTTATCTTCCATTGTTTCTGTTAAATGTAATTTTTCACCGACATGGATTTCACTAATCCTTTTCCCAGGTTTACTCTTTTTTTGTAACAAATATTACACAACCCCTTTACACTTTCAATAATTTTATAGTATCAATTTTTAGGAAAAAGCACAATCATTCTCCCAAATCACAAGGAAAAAGGTACACGGTTATACATATACACCCTATTATTCAAAAAAAGACTGCCCACATAAGCCATGAGCTTACAGGACAGCCTCCATATAAAATTAACCTAAAATTCTCATTACATTACGAACAGCTTCAGCTGATACGTCTAATGCTGCTTTTTCTTTCTCTGTTAACTCAAGCTCAAAGATTTTTTCAATACCATTAGCACCAAGTAATGTTGGTACACCTAAGTATAATTCGTTATAGCCATATTCGCCTTCTAAGTATGCGATAGATGGTAAAACGCGTTTTTGATCTTTTAAAATCGCTTCAGCCATTTCGATTAAGCCTGCAGCTGGAGCGTAGTATGCAGAACCATTTCCTAAAAGGTTTACAATTTCAGCACCACCGTTACGAGTACGGTCTACAATTTCTTCTAAACGGTCAGCTGGAATTAACGTTTCTAGTGGGATTCCACCAGCAAACGAGTAGCGAGTAAGTGGTACCATTGTATCCCCGTGACCACCTAATACGAAACCAGTGATGTCTTTTACAGAAATATTTAACTCTTCAGCGATGAACGCGCGGAAGCGAGCTGTGTCCAGGACACCCGATTGACCAATTACACGATTTTTCGGAAATCCTGTAGTTTTGTAAACCGTGTACGTCATCGCATCAACTGGGTTAGTTAATACTAAGATGACCGCATTCGGTGAATGTTTAGCGATTTGTTCAGATACAGAAATCATTACTTTTTGATTGATTTGAACTAAATCATCACGGCTCATACCTGGTTTACGAGCAACACCAGCAGTGATGATCACTACGTCCGAATCCGCCGTATCTGCATAATCAGAAGTACCTTTTACATAAGAATCAAAACCTTGAATCGGAGCAGCTTCCCACATATCTAACGCTTTACCTTTAGTTGGATTTTCCGCCGCTGGAATGTCAACTAATACTACATCACCAAGTTCTTTTTGTGCTGCTAAGAAAGCCGCTGTAGCGCCCGTGAAGCCGCCGCCGATTACAGAGATTTTTTTACGTTTCAAAGACATTTGAATACGCCCCTTTGAATTTAGGTATTTTTTATAAAAGAATAGGGAGGAGACAAGTCTCTTCCCTACTTTTAACAACTTCATTGCCATACTTTACTTAAGTATCGTCAATTAATTATCTGAAAAACCATTTATTTTATATGGAAAATTATTGTACGCAAAACAATTTGTGTACTTTTTCACATATACAGACATACAAAAGCTACAAATTAAAGATTTTTAATTAATTCGTTAGCGAACTCTGAACATTTAACTTCTGTAGCACCATCCATTAAACGAGCGAAGTCATAAGTTACTACTTTAGAAGAGATTGTTTTCTCTACAGAGTTAGTAACCATGTCTGCAGCTTCTTGCCAGCCAAGGTGTTCAAGCATTAATACGCCTGAAAGTAATACTGAAGATGGATTTACTTTGTCAAGACCAGCGTATTTTGGAGCTGTTCCGTGAGTTGCTTCGAAGATCGCATGACCAGTTACATAGTTAATGTTCGCACCTGGAGCGATACCAATACCACCAACTTGTGCAGCTAGTGCATCAGAAATGTAGTCACCGTTTAAGTTCATAGTAGCTACTACGTCGAACTCGTTTGGACGAGTTAAGATTTGTTGTAAGAAGATATCAGCGATAGAATCTTTTACGATGATTTTGCCAGCAGCTTCAGCTTGCTTTTGTGCTTCGTTAGCAGCAGCTTCGCCTTGCTCAGCTTTGATTGCATCGTATTGGTTCCAAGTGAATACTTGCTCACCAAATTCTTTTTCAGCTAACTCGTAACCCCATTTTTTAAATCCACCCTCTGTGAACTTCATGATGTTACCTTTGTGAACTAAAGTAACTGTAGGTTGGTTATGCTTGATCGCGTACTCGATTGCAGCACGAACTAAACGCTCAGTACCTTCTTTAGATACAGGTTTTACACCAATACCAGAAGTTTCTGGGAAACGAATGTTTTTAGTACCGAATTCTGTTTGTAGGAAGTCGATAATTTTTTTAGCTTGGTCTGAACCAGCTTCAAACTCGATACCTGCATAGATATCTTCTGTGTTTTCACGGAAAATTACCATGTCAACGTCTTCTGGACGTTTAACTGGAGAAGGAACACCATCAAAGTGACGTACTGGACGTAAGCATACGTATAAGTCTAATTCTTGACGTAATGCTACGTTTAGGGAACGGATACCGCCACCGATTGGAGTTGTTAAAGGACCTTTAATAGCAATTAAATATTCGTCGATTTTATTTAAAGTTTCTTGTGGTAACCATTCACCAGTTTGGTTGAATGCTTTCTCACCAGCAAGTACTTCTAACCACTCAATTTTCTTTTCGCCATTGTAAGCTTTTTCTACAGCTGCGTCGATTACGCGAGAAGCTGCTGCCCAAATATCTGGACCAATACCGTCACCCTCGATGAAAGGAATAACTGGGTTGTTTGGCACGTTTAACACGCCATTTTCTACTACAATTTTGTTCGTCATGAATATTTTGCCTCCTATATTCGTAAATCTAGGACTGTGTAAATCACACAGTCCTAGATAAGTTTAGCATATTTTCTAAATTAGCGCTCGTTGATTGGAACGTATTTTTGCATTCCTGGTCCAACATATTCTGCACGTGGACGAATTAAGCGGTTATTAGCATATTGCTCAAGGATGTGTGCTACCCAACCTGATGTACGAGATACAGCAAAGATTGGTGTGAATAAGTCATGTTCAATACCTAAAGAATCATAAACTGATGCTGAGAAGAAGTCTACGTTTGCTGGAAGACCTTTTTGTTCTACGATCATGTCGTGGATTTTCACTGACATTTCGTAAAGTTCTGGTTTACCAGTTAAAGCAGTTAACTTCTGAGACATTTCACGTAAGTGTGGTGCACGTGGGTCGCCTTTGCGATATACGCGGTGACCGAAGCCCATGATTTTCTCTTTATTGTCAAGTTTACCTTGAACGTAAGACTCAACATTATCCATTGAACCGATTTCTGATAACATCTTCATAACTTGCTCGTTCGCACCGCCATGTAATGGGCCTTTTAATGCGCCGATTGCAGCAGTTACACCTGAGTATACATCAGATAATGTCGCTACACATACGCGAGCTGTAAATGTTGAAGCGTTTAACTCGTGGTCAGCGTGTAAAATTAACGCTTTATCGAACGCTTCGATTGCAATTCCTTCTGGCTCTTCACCAGAAAGCATATATAAGAAGTTAGCTGCATAGCCAAGTTCTGGTTTTGGAGCAATTGGCTCTAATCCTTTACGGATACGAGAGAATGCAGTTACTACTGCAGCAATTTTTGCTTGTAAGCGAATCGCTTTGCGGTAGTTTGCTTCCGGGTCCATAACATCAGCTTCTGCGTCGAATGTACCAAGCATAGAAACTGCTGTACGTAATGCAGCCATTGGATGAACTGTGTCAAGTGGCATAGATTTGAATAAGTCATAAATAGCAGCTGGAATGTCCATGTTATCTGCTAATTGTTGTTTTAACTCAGCAAGCTCGTCTGCTTTTGGTAAACGAGTATGCCATAATAAGTAGATAATTTCTTCAAACGATGCATTGTTCGTTAAATCATCGATGTTATAACCTACGTATGTAAGTGTGTCATCGATAATTGAACTGATTTTTGACTCTGCAGCAACAATGCCTTCTAAGCCTTTAGTTGTTGACATAATAATTCGCTCCTTCATGATTATAATTTTTTTGTAAGTGCTTTCTTTTTAGTTGAAAAGACACTTAAGTTCTGCTCAATGAACCTATAAGTAAATCGCTTACATGGAACATTATAATAAATTTTGACGGCTTTGTGAATGAAAACAGAATAATTCAAGAATTTCTTGCATTACGGATAAAAAAACCTCCCTAAAGAGAAAAAAATGTTTATAACGAGATATACATCACATAAAACAGAGGTGAGCTATTTTTTTATGAATAATTTTTTTACTTTTTCATACGAAAGCACTAAGAAGTTTTTGTTATTATTACTATATTTAGCACTATTAATTTTCCTATCACCTATTACGCTTGGCATATTTTGTGCTACACTTTTTTACCCATTCCTTTTGTTTTTTTATAAAAAGCTTAAAATTCCTTACGCCATTGTTGTATTAGTCACAACGATTTCATTTTTTTATGGTCTTTATTGGCTGATTCGATTCATGATCGATAGTTTTATGCTTATATTTCCCCAACTTCAAGATATGGTTTCGAGTGATATTTTTTCCCACCCAATTTTAAAAGCTCTTTTAGAATCGGGATTATCTGCAATTGACCAAATTGCTACGATCAGCATTAACGCAACGAGGGAAATTTTCAGTTATTTATTTGAAATGATTATTTTTATTATGGCCTTTTACTTTGCTTTATTTGAAAGTAAGCGTGACCGCTACTGGTTTTTCGTGTACACGCCTGCCTCCGTGCGCGAAACTTGGAAAAGCTATTTTAAAAGTGCCATGAGCATTTTCACAACGTTTTTATATGTTGAAATTCGGTTAATTGCCTTAACTTTCTTACTGCTAGCACTCGGTTTTTGGCTACTCGGCTTTTCATATCCGTTGCCCAAAGCATTTTTCATCGCATTAGCGGACTGCTTGCCGTTTTTTGGTATTGGCTTTGTACTCGTACCATTAGCGATTTACTTTTATATAGTGGAAGAAGTGATTTTATGTATCGCCGTTGTTATTTTGTATATCTTTATACAAACAACAAGGCAGCTAACTGAATCATTTTTATGGGCATCCACATTTCATGTGCGGACCGTCCATTCGTTTTTCATCAGCGCTGCCTCTGTATTGCTATTCGGTTTTTACGGTATTTTATTAAGTCCTTTCTTCTTACTTATCGCCGTCAAGCTGCGAGAAAAATCTATCTTTGGACGATAATCGTTCGGTTATTTCTCATGCTTCTACGTAACCACAAGAAAATAATAGGTTTAAAGATACCGCGTGTGAAGGACGTGAACATCATTAGTCCAATAATATCGGATAAAAAACCTGGTAGTACTAATAATACCGCACCAATAAACATCATAAATGCTTCTACTAATGCAACACCTGGAGCTTGTCCTTGTGCAATCGCAGTTTGAATACTTTGTAATGATTTTGTTCCTTGTTTTTTAAGCATATAAACACCAAGTGCACCTGTTAACACAATTAACATTAATGTCGGAAATACCCCAAGCCATTTTCCTACTACGATAAATGTTGCAATTTCTGCAAACATGAAAGCGATCAATGCGAATAAAAAGTTTCTCATAAAATTCACCCTCTACTATATACGAATAACACACGAAAAAGTTTCAAAAAAACCCGTCTGAAAAGACATTTTAAGATGGCTTCTTGCGACGAGGATGGCGGCAAAATTTTTTAGTAAGTATTTATAAAGAAATGAAGGGGATGTCCGAGTTGGACATCCCCCGTTAACATCAATTCAAACTTTAAAGAACGCTCGCGTGTCCTTTATAAATTACCCCTGTTTCTGCATCCATTGTAATTTCTTGCCCGTGGCGAATTAATGTTGTCGCTTCTTTTACACCAACGATTACGGGAATGCCTAAGCTTAATCCAACAACCGCCGCGTGGGAAGTTAAGCCACCCTCTTCTGCAATAATACCTGCGCAATTTTCAATCGCTGGCATCATTTCACGATCAGACCCTACCGTTACAATAATACATCCTTCTGTATCATAAGCTAATGCTTCCCCTGCATTTTTGGCAACGACTGCCTTTCCAACAACAGAAGCTTTTCCAACACCTTGTCCACGTGCTAATAAATCACCGATAATATGCACTTTCATTAAGTTTGTTGTACCTGCTTCCCCTACTGGTACACCTGCTGTAATGACCACTACATCGCCATGGTCAACAAAGCTATGCTTTAACGCCTCGTCTACTGCAAGCTCTAAAATTTCATCCGTCGTTTGCACACGTTGACAAACAATTGGTTGAACGCCCCAAACAAGTGTCAACATTTGAGCTGTATTAACAGAGCCAGTGACCGCAACAATTGGAACACCTGCACGATACTTTGCAATCATTTTTGCTGTATTACCACTTTCCGTTGGAGCTAATATCGCTTTTACATTTAAGTTAATCGATGTATGTGCTACCGCTTGCGAAATCGCTTCTGTCATATTCGCGCCTTTTTCACGACTACGTTGCGAAACAATTCCACGGTAATCTAAAGATTGCTCTGTACGCTCTGCAATTTTATTCATCGTTTGAACAGATTCTAATGGGTAAAGACCCGCTGCTGTTTCACCCGATAGCATAATTGCATCCGTACCATCAATAATGGCATTCGCTACGTCGGAAGCTTCTGCACGTGTCGGACGTGGGTTACGTTGCATCGAATCGAGCATTTGTGTCGCTGTAATAACTGGTTTACCTACTTGATTGCATTTTTGTATTAGTGATTTTTGTACAAGCGGTACTTCTTCAGCAGGAATTTCAACACCTAGGTCGCCACGTGCAACCATTAAGCCATCTGAAATCTCAATGATCGCATCGATATGATCAACGCCCTCTTGGTTTTCAATTTTAGGGATGATTTGAATATGGGAGCCTTCATTTTGCTCAAGTAGTTCACGGATTTCAAGTACATCCTTTGCTGTACGAACAAATGATGCAGCAATAAAATCAACACCTTGTTCAATACCAAATAAAATATCTTGTGCATCTTTGTCTGTAATACCTGGCAATTTAATCGATACGCCTGGTACATTCACACCTTTTTTATTTTTTAAGATGCCCGCATTTTCAACAATCGTATGAATTAAACCGCGCTCCTTATCTTTTGCTAATACACGCAGTTCGATTAAACCATCATCTAAAAGAATAATGTCATTTTGATCCACGTCATCGATTAATTGATCATACGTTACAGAAAAGACGTTTTCATTTCCAACAACTTCTGTCATGGAAATATCAATCACTTGTCCAGTCACTAAATGCAACTCGCCATTTTCCATCGTATGTGTACGAATTTCAGGACCTTTTGTATCTAATAAAATCCCGACTGGTTTCCCTACTTTTTCTGCAGCATCACGAATCGCTGCAATACGAATTGCGTGTTCTTCATGTGATCCATGTGAAAAGTTTAAACGCGCAACATTCATACCTGCTTTAATTAGTTGCTGTAGCATTTCTGGTGATTCACTTGCTGGTCCTATCGTACAAACTATCTTTGTTTTTCTCATGTTTTTCTCTCCATTTTCGTCTTAAATAGACAATTCTTTTGAAAGTGTATATAAACTTACGTCTGCCTTATGATGATTTTCATACGCTTCTCTTAAATCATAATCGACGATTAAATGATTTTTAATACCCACCGCGCGTCCTCCACGGCCCTCTAATAATACTTCTACCGCTTTTGCGCCCATACGACCTGCCAGTACTCGGTCTCTAGCTGTCGGGGAACCTCCACGTTGAATATGTCCAAGTACAGAAGCACGGATTTTTACACCTGTCTTTGCTTCTAAAGTGCTTGCTAATTCATGCCCTGGCATCACGCCTTCTGCTACGATGATAATACTATGACGTTTCCCACGTGCAGCACCTCGCTCTAAGCGCACGATAATTTCATCTAAATCATATTCCTCTTCCGGAATTAAAATAGACTCTGCACCTGCGGCAAGCCCAGCCCATAATGCGAGATCTCCCGCATCACGTCCCATTACTTCAATGACAAACGTATTTTCATGACTTGTTGCCGTATCACGAATTTTATCGATTGATTCAACTACTGTATTTAATGCCGTATCAAATCCAATCGTATATTCCGTTCCTGGTACATCATTATCGATTGTTCCAGGTATGCCCACACAAGGGAATCCTTTTTCCGTTAATTGCATCGCACCACGGTATGAACCATCTCCACCAATTACTACCAATCCCTCAATACCTTGTGCACGCATATTCTCAATGGCTTTTTGTTGATATTCATCTTCTTTAAATTGTGGGAACCGTGCTGAAAATAATTTTGTTCCCCCACGCTGAATAATGCCACCAACTGAGCCTAAGTCTAGTAACTCAAAATCCCCCTTATACAATCCTTCATAACCATAGTATACGCCTACTACGTCTACCCCGTGATATCGCGCCTTACGCACAACAGCACGAATAGCAGCATTCATTCCCGGTGCATCGCCGCCACTTGTCAAAACAGCAATTTTCTTCATCTACTGTATTCCTCCATTTAGAATGATTGGCTAATAAAACATTAACACGAATACACAATCTATGTAAGTACTACTACTAACAAAGTACAATACTTTTACAAAATGAGAAAGACGTAGAGCTCGCTCCAAAACAGAGCGAGCTACTTATTCCTACTTCTACGATTAAACGGAAGAATGTACATATACATTCTTTAACTATTTCCCGCTATTTATTCATCAAACTGCCCGATACATTTAAACTTTTCGTAACGTGCATCAACAAGTTGTTCCGCCGATAATACATTTAGCTCTGCAAGCACACTTGTTAAACTTTCTTGCATCGTAAGCACTTGCTTCTCGATATTTTTATGGGCACCACCTGCTATTTCTGGAATAATAGCATCGATAATCCCCATTTCTTTCAGATCAAGCGCTGTTATTTTCATTGCTTCTGCCGCTTGTTTTGCTAATGTGGCATCCTTCCATAAAATCGATGCGGCACCTTCTGGAGAAATAACGGAATATGTTGAATTCTCTAACATAAGAATTTTATTTGCAACACCTAGTGCTAGTGCACCACCACTACCGCCTTCACCAATGACAATACTAATAATCGGTACTCGTAAACCTGCCATCTCAAACAAGTTACGTGCAATGGCTTCGCTCTGTCCTCGCTCTTCTGCCGCTTTTCCAGGATAAGCACCTTTTGTATCAATAAAACAAATAATTGGACGTCCAAATTTCTCTGCCTGATACATAAGTCGTAGTGCTTTTCGGTATCCTTCAGGATGGGGCATACCAAAATTACGACGAATATTTTCTTTTGTTGACTTCCCTCGTTGATGCCCTATCACCGTTACTGGCTGACCGTTAAACAAAGCAACTCCACCAACAATCGCTGCATCATCTCCGTAAACGCGATCCCCATGTAATTCGATAAAATCTGTAAACATCTTGTTAATATAATCAAGTGTCGTTGGGCGTTCAGGATGTCTAGCTACTTGCACACGATCCCACGGTTCCATATTACTATATAAACTTTGTTCTAGTTGCATTAAACGCGCTTCTAGCTTTTCAATTTCTCCGTTCATATCAACATCTGCGATTTCAGCAATTTGCTTGAGCTCTTCAATCTTCTCACGCAGCTTTATAACAGGTTCTTCAAACGTCATTGCTTTAGACATGTGCAGCCCCTCCTTTTACATGTAACTTGACAAGTGTGGCGATTTTATCACGCATGTCACTTCGTTGGAAAATTGCATCTAGTTGACCGTGTTCAAGTAAAAACTCTGCTGTTTGAAAATCCTCTGGTAATTTTTCTCGTACAGTTTGTTCAATAACACGACGACCCGCAAAACCAATTAACGCTTGTGGCTCTGCAATATTATAGTCACCAATTGATGCAAAGCTTGCTGATACACCGCCTGTTGTTGGGTGTGTCAAAATCGAAATATACAGGAGTCCTGCTTCACTATGTCGCTTTAGTGCCACACTTGTTTTAGCCATTTGCATTAATGACAATACACCTTCCTGCATGCGGGCGCCTCCACTCGCTGTGAAAATAATAAACGGTACACGGAGCTCTGTTGCACGCTCGATTGCACGTGTAATTTTCTCACCGACTACAGAACCCATCGATCCCATACGGAAATGTGAGTCCATAACAGCGACGATTACATTTTCCCCTTTTAGCTTGCCTTTACCTGTTAATACGGCTTCGTTCAAACCCGTTTTTTTCATATCGACTTGGACTTTATCAACATACGCCGGGAAGTTCAACGGATTCGTTGTTTGTAAATGATCGTCAAAGCTCTCAAAAGTACCTTCATCTAGAAAGCTAGCAATTCGTTCTTGTGCTGTCATTTTTAAATGATGCTGACAGCTTGGACATACTTTTAAGTTTTGCTCGATTTCTTTTGACAGATGAATTTTTCGACATGCTGGACATTTCATCATTAGCCCTTCTGGAAAAGTCTTTTCATTTCCAGTTTGTATAGTTACACTACGTTTTTTTGATTTTGAAAATAAATCACGAATTGACATATATATATTCCTCCTTTAAAGCTGTTTCACCCAGTCGTTATACGCTTCAATTGCTTCTTCTACATAACCCATTTGCATAGACTTGATGAGCATTTGTAACACTCGCTTCTCTTGTTCTGTTACTAGCTCTTTCAATGATGTCATACTATATGCTGTGAGTTGCATCCATATTTTTAAGCTAAGACGATTTCCTGCAGCAACTATGCATTCTCTTAAAATAGCATCTCGTTTTAGCTCCTGCTGAAGTTCTAATTGTATAAATAAACTATCCCAAATCGGTAAATTTCTCAGTTGCACATCCTGACATATGACACGGATCGCTTCGCGTTCGTGCATTTCCCGTGTAGCATGAACATCTAGCTGTGATTTTTCTCCTTGCAAAATAAAAGAGGATAAAATTTCAATGAGTTGATGGCCACCAACATCAGCCAAAAACGTTCCACCACCATGTTTTGTTTCAATCAGTCCGAGCAGTTCTAAACTACGGAGTGCTTCACGAACTGAGGATCTCGATACATTTAGCTTTTCACATAAAACACGTTCAGACGGTAATTTATCACCCGGTTGAATTCGCTGATCCACGATAAGCTCTCGTAGCTGCTTAACGATTTGTAAAAACATTTTCTTCGCTGGCTTTTGTTCCACTACTACTCACCTCGCAATTCCACTAAAAAAGTGGTCTGACCATTTATGTTACTACTATACAAAACAGCTATACAAAAGTAAAGAAAAAACAGTCAAAAACGCTTAGTTCTTGTAATAAGTTAAACAATTCAGAAAACTAAGTTAGCGAAACGAATCACATAGTCTAAATAACCTATATTATCCATTACATCCTAATACATATAAAATAATCATTTTCATATTGTTAAATAAGGAAAAGAACATAATGTCTACTGCATTTTAATATGTCATTTTTCATTTATAATTGACATTTATTTGTTATAACTTCACAATAAATATAACAACATTTAAAGGATTGATTTTAGATGGCTGGCTTCTTCAAAAGATTATTTGCAAGCAAAGAAACCCCTGTTGAAAGTCGCTATGATGAAAAAGGATTCAATGTTTACGGCATACATAAAAACGGCACAAAGTATGATGAACAAGGATTTGATATCCGCGGCTTTAATAAAAACGGCAAAACGAGAAATAGACGTTACTATGATGAGAATGGGTTTGACGCGAAAGGCATTCATCAAACAGGTAAAAAGTATATCGGAGGCTATGATTGCTTCGGCTACGATGCGATTGGATTTAATAAAGACGGCTGGAATCGGGAAGGTTTTTACAAAGATGGCTTTAATAAGCGAGGGTTCGACCAAGATGGGTTTGACCGTGAAGGGTGGAATAAGTACGGGTTTAATCGGGATGGCTTCCATAAAAACGGTACTCTTTTTGACAAAAAAGGGTTTGCACTGGATGGATTTAATCGTGAAGGACTGGACCGTGACGGCTTTAATCGCGGCGGGTTTCATAAAGACGGCTTTAACCGAGATGGATTTGATATAGAAGGGTTCAATAAACAAGGATTCGACCGTGACGGCTTTAATCGAAATGGGTTTAATAAAAAAGGGTTCGATCGCGATGGCTATAACGCATTTGGTTTTAATGCAGAAGGGTTCGATCGCGATGGCTTTAACAAAAACGGATTGGACGCACAAGGGTATGATCGAAACGGCTTTGATAAGCACGGCTTTAACCGCGAGGGATTCAATAAAGATGGATTCAATAGAGATGGATTTAATATACACGGGTATGATCGAAACGGCTTTGATCAATCTGGATTTAACAACGACGGATTTAATGCACAAGGATATGATCGCCATGGCTTTAACAAAGACGGGTTGAATCCACAGGGGTATGACCGAAATGGATTTAATCAACATGGATTTGATGTATTTGGATTCGATCGCGATGGTTATGATAAACAAGGCTTTAATCGCTTAGGACAAAAGCGAAGCGAACAATAACTATTTTTAACTCTTAACGAGCAAACCCTAAAACATATATTACCATTTGAGTACACGTTGCTTTCCGCTCCGGCACTCGCTTTCCACGGGCGAGATCAAGCCTCCTCGTCGCTCATCCTTCGATGCTCCTGTCGCTTCGCTTTCGTCGCAAATAAATTTCCTGCGGGGTCTTGAGGCCAACATGATGTTGGTCACGAAGACGTTGTCACAGGACATGACGGTTTTAGTCTTCGTTCCTTTATCGCTTTTCCCGTAGGAAGCTTTGCACCTGCCGCTTCACTTCCGGTGCAGAAAAACATTGCTCTGTAGCGAAAGGCGCATGCCGTCAGCTACACTCTCGTGCCTCCGCTACAAGCAACTAGTGTTCCATAAAATAATCAATCGGTTACCAAACAGTAATGAAAGCTCCTTATTTATTACAATAGAAGCAAGTAGACAATACGTGCAAAGAGAAATAAAACCATTTCTTAGAAAATGCAAATACTTGTTTAGAATATTAAGAAGCATTCAACTTTGCCGTAGCGCGCCATAGCCACAGGAGCCAAGATTTTCTTTGCGACGAAAGCGTAGCGTCAGAAGCAGGAACAGGAGATCCAAACAGGCCGCGCCTGTTTTAGCTCCTGTTCCGGCTGTGGCAAAGCGCGGAGGCTATGATCATACCTTTTACTATTGAATTGGTATTTTTAGGATTTTCTTTACTCATTGCGAGTTTTAAAATAAAGAAGGCGAACGACCACCTGTAATGGTTGTTTGCCTTCTTTCTATTGAATCATAATTTGCTTCACTTTAATTTGTGGTTTGTTAAAACGATATTCGAGGAACCCTTCTATATAGACAAAAGCTTCTTCTTGTAACCTTTCCCGTACTTGTTGATACTCTTTCGGAAATAAGGTTAAAGAGATGCTACCAAACTCATCTTCGAGCTGAGCAAATGCCATTAACTCACCTTTTTTTGTACGTAATTGGCGGACATCGATAATAACCCCAATACATTTTACATAACTATTTGGTGGCATCGTTCTCATTGTTTGCATCGTGACATTTACTTGCGGGCTCTGTTGACGAAGCTTTGCCACTGGATGTTCCGACAAATAAAAACCGAGTACTTCTTTTTCAAATTGTAGCTTTAACTTATCTGACATTGGCTCAGCTTGTACATATTTTGGCTTCCCGAACGTAAGGAACAAATCGGAAAATAAGCTTTCCTCTTCATTCGGACGTACAAGCTCTGCCTGCTTGACGGCAGCTTCAATCGTTTCTAACAGGACCGCACGATCACGCCCTAATTCATCAAGTGCCCCTGCTTTAATAAGCGGCTCGATCGCTTTTCGATTAAATGTAGCCGCACTTAGTGATACGGCCAAATCAAATAAATCTTCAAATGGCTGTTGTCGCTCATCTCGGACAGTTATGAGCTTTTGTAAAAATGGCTGTGGAACCCCTTTAATGGCCGATAAACTAAATCTGATACGTCCATTTTCCACTTTAAAATGGCGGACTGATTTATGAATGGAAGGTGGTAAAATTTCAATCCCACGCTGCTTTGCTTCCATTAAAATTTGTAGTAGCTTTTCTTGATTACCGGTTGCATTTGTTAGTAATGCGGCATAAAAATTGACCGGATAATTCGCCTTTAAATAAGCAAGTTGATATGAAATCATACTATAAGCTACGGCGTGACTTTTCGGGAATCCATAATCAGCAAAGCGCACAATCAATGCATAAATATCTTCTGCCGTTTGGGCATCATATCCTTGGCGAAGCGCTCCTTCTACAAAATGTGCTCGTTCTTTTTCAAGTACTTCACGATTTTTCTTACTTACAGCACGACGAAGTAAATCGGCTTCTCCAATTGTAAATCCAGCAAACATATTAGCAATTCTCATAATTTGCTCTTGGTATACAATAACGCCATACGTTTCGCGTAAAATAGGCTCCAGTACTGGATGTGGCATTTCCACACGTTCCATACGGTGCTTACGGCGCGCGTAAACCGAAATAAACTCCATTGGTCCTGGACGATACAAGGCATTTACGGCAACAATATCTAAAAAATGTGTTGGCTGTATTTCACGTAAAGCATTGCGCATCCCTTCTGATTCTAATTGGAAAATACCGGCTGTATCCCCTGTAGCAAGGAGCTGAAACGTTTTGGCATCATTCATTGGAAGTCGATTTAAGTCGAGTGTGATCTGATGCGTAAACTGAATAGAACGACAAATTTGCTCTAAAATCGTTAAATTTCGCAACCCTAAAAAATCCATTTTTAGGAGTCCACTTTGTTCAACCTCTTGCATTGGCCACTGTGTTAAGTACACACCATCATGCCCTTCTTCAATCGGGATGACTTCTACAAGCGGCACAGGACTTAACACAACACCTGCTGCATGAGTAGAGGCATTGCGTGGTAACCCTTCTAAATTTTGCGCAGCAGCAAACCATTTGGCGCGAACCGGTTGCTGCCCAATCCACTCCCGCAACACTTGCGATTCTTCATAAGCTTGTAATAGTGTAATGCCTTGACGATTTGGAATCGATTTCGAAATCATTTCCAGTGCTTCATTGTCAAAATGGAACATACGAGCTACATCTCGTGCAACGGCTTTAGCAGACAACGTACCAAATGTAATAATTTGCGCGACATGCTGCTTCCCATATTTTTGTGCGACATACTGTATGACTTCTTGGCGACGTGTATCCACAAAATCAATATCAATATCAGGTAAAGACACACGTTCCGGGTTTAAAAACCGCTCAAATAATAAGTCGTATACAAGTGGATCGACTTGTGTAATGTGCAATGCATAGGCGACTAAAGAACTTGCGGAAGAACCACGTCCCGGTCCTGTTAAAATATTAGCTTCCCTCGCAAAATGCATAAAGTCTTCAACAATTAAAAAATAATCCGCATATCCCATCGAGTTAATAATCGCTAGCTCATACTGCAACCGTTCTTTATAAGCATTCGGAATGTCATTCGTTTGCAATCGATAGTTTAACCCTGCAATTGCATGCTTATATAATACTTGTTCCGCTGTTTCCCCCACATTCATCGGGTATTTTGGCATATACGTTTGATGAACGATTAAATCAACTTGACAGCTGAGTAACAGTGCACGTGTATTTTCCAACCACTCTTCCCGATCACTAAATAGCGCATAAAATTCATCGGCGGTTGGTAAAAATTGATGCTTCGATTTATTGCCTTGTAATGAATCGCCCAGTTTTACTCCCGTATCAATGGCCCTTGCTACTTCATAAGCAAAATGATCCTCTGGATATAAAAATGTACTTTCATGAAGTGCGATAATGTGACAGCCGATGTTCTGCGCGAGTTGCTCTACTATCTGCTCTTCTGGCGCACGCTCATTTTTTCGTGCAACACCGATATACAGCTCATCATTAAATAATGCTTTTAAGTCTTGGATAAATACGTGGCCATCTTCTCGAAGCCAGCTACACTGCTCATCCATTGCTGGAATAACGGCAGCACATCCATTTGCATATCCAGATAACCAACGCCACGGAAGCAGTTCATCTTCCCGAATCGCTATCGCACTGCTCATTTTCAACAAACTTTTGTAACCTGCGTTATTTTTTGCATATAACACGAGTGAACGTGACACGTCTTCTGTAAATTGTACGCGCACCGATAACCCAATGACTGCATGAATGCCTGCCTTTTTGATTGCAGACATAAAAGGCAAAAGCCCGTACAATTTAGAATTAACCATTGCACAAGCTTCCGCCTTTTGCTGTTGTAAAAAAGGGATGAGCGTTTCTAAACGAATCGTACTTTTTAATAAATCGGCACTTGTCCGTACTTGTGGATAAACGATTGGTCGCACTATTTCATCCCCTCCTCATATTTATCGATAGTTACGACAAAGCTCTTTTAAATCTTCAGTGACACGGTCTGCCTCTTCCCAAGAATAAACAGTCGCACCCGAAGCTAACGGGTGACCCCCACCTTTATATTTCTTTGCTAATTGGTTAATAATTGGTCCTTTTGAACGTAAACGTACTCGAATCGAATCTTGTTCTTCAATGAAAATGATCCACGCACAAATCCCTTTCACATTGCCTAAAGAGCCAACAAGCAGTGATGTTTCAGCAGGCGTGACATCAAATTCTTTTAAGACTTCTTGCGTTACTTTAATATAAGCAGCACCATTTTCATCAATGATAAAGTTTTGATATAAGTAGCCTTGTAAATGCAATAGCTTGCGATCCATTTCATACATACCGTCATAAACCGCATTACGATCGAAATTATACTGGATTAAGTGACCGGCTGTTTCAAATGTTTTTAATGTAGCACTCGGGAACAAGAAACGTCCTGTATCACCAACAATGCCTGCAAATAACAGACGCGCTGCTTCATCAGAAAGCGTCCAATTTTTGTACGCTTTCCCCTCCTCATAAAGTTCATAAATCATTTCTGAACAAGAGCTAGCTGACGTATCTACCCATAGGAAATCACCATATTGGTCATCATTTGGATGATGGTCGATTTTCATAAGAAAATCCCCATTTCTGTAACGCTCGTCATCAATACGCTCTGTATTGGCTGTATCCGTTACAATGACTAATGCCCCTGTATATACTTCATCTGCTACTTTTTCAGGTGTACGCATAAATGTTAAAGAATCATCATGTTCTCCGACTGTATATACTTTTTTAGTGGGATAATTGTGCTTAATAATTTCTGCTAGTCCAAATTGCGAGCCGTATGCATCAGGATCTGGACGTACGTGACGATGTACAATAATGCAATCATATTTTTCAATTGTGTCAATGATTTGTCTTTTCAAAACTATTCCTCCTGTTATTTAGTGAATTCCGTTCGCATTTTTCTACCAAAATCGTTACAATAATATCAGCTTTGCTTTAAAAACGGGAGGTTCACCATGAATATATTAAATTCTTTATTCGTTGTAGGTATTATCGTATCTTTCGTTGCTTACTTCTATTATAAAACGAAACAATACCGTTCAACACTACCTATTCGAAAAAAATGGTATACAGCTAAAGCTAGTGTCGCATTAGGTGTATTTATGATCTTTTTGGGGCTAAATGTACCTATTATTTACACTACCTTGATTGGTTATGCTGTTGCTAGCATTTTTATCCTCATGGGTGCAGGACTAGCATTCAGTAACTATAAACGTGCACGTCACGAAGGTATGTACGTGGAAGAAGAATACGAATTAAATAAATAAAGCAAGGGGCGTGTATAGCACGCCCCTCTTTTTTCAATCAGCGCTCCAGTAATTGGAACATCATCATGGCTTTTCCGACGAGCACAGAGCCATTGAATACTTCAAAATCCATTTTTACGAATTTACGACTCATATCTAAAATACGAGGCTTCACCATTAATACGCTCTCCATTTGCACGGGCTTAATAAAGTAAACCGTCATATTTTCAGCAACAGCATCACCGCGCTTACGACGCTTTAAAGCAAATGCTCCCACTTCTGATAGCAACGTTGTAAAAGCACCATATGAAAGAGAACCGAACTGATTTGTCATTTGTGGGGTTACCGTAAAC
Organism: Lysinibacillus sp. LZ02; assembly: GCF_050613145.1. Classification (GTDB taxonomy): domain Bacteria; phylum Bacillota; class Bacilli; order Bacillales_A; family Planococcaceae; genus Lysinibacillus_B. The sequence continues at coordinate 2,991,999 of NZ_CP192507.1, forward strand.
TCTACGACTACGTCTTCTTCTCCCATCACTTTCATTTCATTTTTTACTAAATCATCAATTGTTTCGCCATGTTGAGGCTGGCGTTGCGCTGTTTGAATCGCCTTTAATACATCTTGACGACTAATAACCCCTTGCAACACCCCGTCTTCTCCCACTACAGGAATTAAGTCAATACCTTCCCAAATCATGCGGTGACCTGCCGATGCAACACTTGTTTTCATAGAAGCTGCAATTGGATTCTTCGTCATGACCTTTTCAAGTAACTCATCGTCTTCCTTACCAAGTACGTCCTTTGTTGTAATCATCCCGACTAATTTATTTTGCGTATTCACAACTGGAAAAGCGCCGTGACCTGTTTGTGCATTTTTCTTACGGAAATGCATAATCGTTTGGTCATTTCGTAAAACAGCCGTATTTTCAATCGGAATGTAAATATCTTCGATTAATAAAATATCTTTTTTAATTAATTGGTCATAAATGGCGCGGTTAATCATTGTGGCTACTGTAAACGTATCATAGCTTGTTGAAATAATCGGCAATTCCAACTCATCCGCGAGGCGTTTATTTTCATCCGTCGTATCAAAACCACCTGTAATGAGTACAGCGGCCCCTGCTGTTAATGCCTGCTCATGCGCTTGGGTACGGTTTCCTACAATCAGTAAGCTTCCCGAATCTGTGTACCGCATCATATCTTCTAACTTCATGGCCCCAATTACAAACTTTGTTAACGTTTTATGTAAGCCATCTTTACCACCTAACACTTGTCCATCGACAATGTTTACAATTTCCGCAAAAGTTAAACGTTCGATATTCTCTTTCTTTTTCTTTTCAATCCGGATTGTTCCAACACGCTCGATTGAACTTACTAGGCGACGGTTTTCCGCCTCTTTAATCGCACGGTAAGCTGTTCCCTCACTTACTTGCATTTCCTTTGCAATTTGTCGGACTGAAATTTTATCTCCAACAGGTAATGATTCTATATATTGCAAGATTTTTTCATGTTTTGTTGACACATTATCACCTATTCCTCATCATTCATTCCTGCACATAGTGTAACATATTTCTACAATTTATTACGAAAAATAAAAGAAAACGCTTCAATTCACCAAAAATTGTTACTATTTAACAACCTTCTACCTACTTAAGATATTTAAATGACTCATAACGAGCAAATTCTGAAATATATATTACCATTTGATTAACCGTTGCTTTCCGCTCCAGCACTCGCTTTCCACGGGCGAGATCAAGCCTCCTCGTCGCTCATCCTTCGGTGCTCCTATCGCTACGCTTTCGTCGCAAATAAATTTCCTGCGGGGTCTTGATTGTCTCGCTTTTCCCGTAGGAAGCTTTGCTCTGTAGCGAAAGGCGTATGCCGTCAGCTACACTCTCGTGCCTACGCTACAAGCAACTATTGTTCAATACAATAATTAGCTGCTCGAAAATAATGAAACATTCTTATTCATTACGGTAGAGGCTGTCAATTATAAGTGCAAACGGAAAAAGAATGATTTCTTTTTCTGAAGGTAAATGCTTGTTTAGAATATCAAGAAGTATTCACCTTTGCCGTAGCGCGCCACAGCCACAGGAGCCAAGATTCTCTTTGCGACGAAAGTGCAACGTCAGGAGCAGGAACAGGAGCTAAAACAGGTCACGCCTGTTTTAGCTCCTGTGTAGGCTGTGGCAAAGCGCGGAGGCTATAATACATACCTTCCACTATTTAAATGGTGTTTTTTAGGATCTAATTTTACTCATTACGAGTAAATGAAACAAAAAGTGTAAACAGCGCCTAAATTTCGGCTTCGTTTACACTTAGTGAAATACTACTCAAACTTTACATATTCACCTGGTTTTAAAATTTGGACTTCCGCATCTTCTACTAAAGACGCAAAATATTGTGGATCTACTTTAATATAATCGAACGTGTTGTAATGAATCGGCACGACAATTTTCGGTTTAATTAATGATACGGCATATGCTGCATCATCAGGACCCATTGTAAAGTTATCGCCAATCGGAATTAATAACACATCGACAGGATGACGTTCAGCTAATAATTTTAAATCCGAAAATAGCGCTGTATCTCCCGTATGCCAAATATTGAGCCCCTCTGCCATAAACATAATTCCACCTGGCATGCCCGTATAAATAATGTCGTTGTTTTCTGTTACATACGATGAACCGTGGAAAGCTTGCGTAAACTTCACTTTCCCAAAATCAAATTGTCGGGAACCACCGATATGCATCGGATGCGCATTAACCCCTTGCCAACTAATGTAATTCGCCAATTCATTCGGTGCAACGACTAGTGCGCCACTTTGTTTGGCAATCGGAATCGTGTCACCAAAATGATCATTATGACCATGCGTTAGAAGAATCGCATCAGGCATTTGTTCTTCTACTTTTAAATCGCACAATGGGTTTCCGTTAATAAACGGGTCGATTAAAATAGTTTTACCTTCTGTTTCGATTTTGACAACCGAGTGACCATGGTATGAAATTTTCATAATTTAATATCCTCTCCTTGGAGCTTTCTCATTGTATTTATTTCGCTAATCGTGCAAGAAATCCTTTTTTTTGATATGCTTTGATTGCAATTAACAAACAATTGCAAGGAGGCACTATTATGACAAAACTTGAATTATTACAAACTTACTTAAAAGAACAACAATTGGATGCTGCTTTTATTACAACACCAGATAATGTATTTTATTTTTCTGGCTTTCATAGCAACCCACATGAGCGCTTACTAGGGGTTATGGTCTTCCAAGAGGCAGAACCCTTTTTAATTTGTCCACAAATGGAAGTACCTGATGCGGTAGCTGCTGGCTGGTCATTCGAAGTAGTCGGGCATCTTGATACAGAAAACGCATGGGATGTTGTCGCAAAAACAATGGCTAAGCGTCAGGTAAAGATTGCAACAATGGCTATTGAAAAAACACACTTAACAGTCGAACGTTTAGAAGAATTAGTGGCACGCTACCCAGATGCTGAATTTGCACGATTAGATGATCAAATCAATGCTATGCGTGTCATTAAATCCGAAGAAGAACTCGTAAAAATGCGCAAAGCTGCAGAACTAGCAGACTACGCCATTCAAGTAGGCTGTGATGCAATCGCTGAAGGTAAAACAGAGATGGATGTATTAAATGAAATCGAATCAGCGATTAAAGCAAAAGGCTATGCAATGAGCTTCGAGACGATGGTTCTTGCTGGGGAAAAATCAGCATCACCACATGGTACACCAGGAGACCGTAAAATTAAACGTGGCGATATGATTTTATTTGACTTAGGTGTTATATACGAAGGCTACTGCTCAGACATTACACGCACGGTTGCTTTTGGTGAAATCAATGAGGCACAACGCGATATTTATAATGCGGTCCGAAAAGCAAATGAAGATGCAATTGCTGCGGTAAAGCCAGGTGTAACAGCCGCTACTTTAGATCAAATTGCACGTGACGTAATTACTAAAGCAGGTTACGGAGATTATTTTACGCATCGTTTAGGTCACGGTCTTGGTATTTCGGTACATGAATTCCCTTCTATTAACGGTGCAAACGATCTTGTGCTGACAGAGGGCATGGTCTTCACAATCGAACCGGGCGTATATAAATCAGATGTAACAGGCGTTCGCATTGAAGATGATGTAGTTGTAACAAAAGATGGCGTTGAAGTATTAACAACATTCACAAAAGAATTAGTCATTATCGAAGGATAAAAAAATCCCGCAGTTATTTGAACTGCGGGATTTTAGCTTATCAACAGAAGAATTCATATGTTAAAATGTTTTTTCCGTTTCGATATAATAACAATTCTTGAAGATTAATTTATCATTATCCCATTAATCGATTGACTACATCACTAGCTGGTGTATACGGAAGACCTTGTGCATCAGCTATTGCTTTGTATACGAGTTCGCCATCAATTGTATTGAGTCCAAGCATTAACGATGGATGATCCACACAAGCTTGTAAGTAGCCTTTATTGGCAATCTCAAGTGCATATGGCACTGTATTATTTGTGAGTGCCATTGTTGATGTGCGTGGTACAGCTCCCGGCATATTGGCTACTGCATAATGCACAACGCCATGTTTTACATACACTGGATCATCATGCGTCGTGACACGGTCGCTCGTTTCAAAAATCCCTCCTTGGTCAATCGCAATATCAATCACGACCGAACCCGGCTGCATAGATTTAACCATATCTTCTGTCACTAATTTTGGTGCTTTTGCTCCGGGAATTAATACGGCACCGATCACTAAATCCGATTTACGTACACTTTCGGCAATGTTAAATGGATTTGACATTAATGTTTGTACATCACGACCAAATAGATCTTCTAACTGACGCAGGCGCTCTGCACTTAAATCAATAATCGTAACATCCGCACCCATGCCAACCGCGATTTTAGCAGCATTTGCTCCGGCTATGCCACCACCAATAACAGTCACTTTTGCACGTGGTACACCAGAAACACCACCAAGTAAAACCCCTTTTCCACCACCAAGTTTTTCCAAATATTGCGCACCGATTTGCGTTGCCATCTTCCCAGCTACTTCACTCATCGGTGTTAATAATGGTAGTGAACGATTCGGTAGTTGCACCGTTTCATATGCAATCCCGATTACTTTATTTTTCAGTAATGCCTTCGTTAGCGCTGGCTCTGGTGCTAAGTGTAAATATGTGAATAAAATAAGCCCTTCCCGCAAGTACTTATACTCGCTTTCAATGGGCTCTTTTACTTTCATGACCATATCGACATCCCAAGCTTCGGCTACTGTATTCACAATAACAGCCCCTGCACGTACATAATCTTCGTCTGTAAACGAAGAACCTAGACCTGCCCCTGTTTCAATTAACACTGTATGCCCTACAGATGTGAGTGTCATTACTCCTGCTGGCGTCATTGCGACACGATATTCATTATTTTTTATTTCTTTTGGTATGCCAATTTTCATATAAAATCCTCCCTCGTTGAACGACAATCCTTTATCCCACTTTCAGTTCCATTGTATCATTTTCTCCAATAAATACATGAAAATTACAACTGGATCTTTAAATATATTTTTCTGGTTATATCACGTGGAATACACTTAAAAAACAAGATTATTACGTAACCAAGAAAAAAATGAGAATATTTTTTATTTTTTGTTGCGAGGTATTTTTTTCTATAAAACATTTGATATAATGAGGATATACACATAAAGGAGGAAATGGAAAATGGCAAATCATTATAAAAATATCGTAGTAGCAGTAGACGGCTCTAAAGAAGCTGAATATGCATTCCGTAAATCAATCGATGTAGCAAATCGTAACGTAGGCTGTACTTTAAACTTAGTTAACGTAATCGATACACGCTCATTCGCAGCAATCGAGGCATACGACCGTTCAATTGCAGAGCGTGCTCAACAACATTCTGAAGAATTACTAAGCGGCTATAAAAAGCAAGCTGAAGAAGCAGGCGTTGAAAATGTAAAAGTAGTGATTGAATATGGTTCACCAAAAAATATCATTACTAAAGAGCTTTCTAAACTTGTAGATGCAGACTTAATCATCTGTGGTGCTACTGGTCTTAACGCTGTGGAACGTTTCTTAATCGGTTCTGTATCAGAAGCAATCGTTCGTTCAGCAAAATGTGACGTACTAGTTATTCGTACACCAGAGTGATTTTCATTCATTCCAATTGAAAACGCTTTAAAAAAGGTTGCCGACTTTGGCAACCTTTTTTTGCTTAACGCATAAGGGTGGTTTTTATGTGTATCGGGGTTTTTTACGCGGGTTTGGGACGGTTTTACGCGACTTTCCTACACTTTTACGCGGGTTCGAAGCTCTTTTACGCGACTCTGCTATTTTATTTTATATTTACTCCCTCTTTTCGAACCGACTTTCTCTAAATTGAGCTTCTTTAATAATCTGACTGCGGCATCTTGAGAACGAATGCCCATGAAATCGCGAAATTCACGATTTGTAATCCATTCGCTCACCAACAATCGGTAATATTTCAGTACTTTTCTCACAGACTCAATGCTTCTCCACTTGCAATATGCACATTCAAACTGTCCATACATAAAGGACATTTTCAAATTGTAACGACATTTACTATACAAAACACCACGAATCATCCTTTGTATATCCAATGACAATGGATTTTCCGGTAGCTGGTGATACTTACGCAAATTTGTGGCTCGCTCGACAAACAAAGTCTATGTTGGCTAAACAACGACGAATATCCCCTTCTAGACCGCTTCTTGTCTTGGGATTATGCATAATAAAGATTTCAGATGGACAAATATAACTGCCCGTTCGATTGGTAATACATCACCCATTAAAAATTGGAGTGACCGCTGATGTCGCTTTACTTGTTAAATGGGATTGCGGAATACATCGACCTCGGCGTTTTCTCGCGTGAGAATCATCTAATCCCGCTCGACATCAATACCAATTGTGCCGGTGATGTTCTTAATCTCTACTACCTATGTAAAATGTCATGATCAAAAAACCGCCCTCCTAAGAGAGCGGTCACTTCATCCATTATTTATTTTCCTTCCATAGTCGTACTTTTTCAAAGAACATCGCTAGTGCTTGTTTATTCGCCATATTTGGTACTTTCGCCAATAACACTTCCCGAGGTGCCTTTACGTCTGCACGTTGCTTTTGTAAAATTAAAATACTCTTCTCGTGTGCTTTGCTTGAGAACATCGTTTCCGGTAATTGAATAACCGCTTGAATCCATGCATGTTTTTTAATGTATTTGTGTAAGTTTTTAGCTTGTTCCGATTCAAATAATGCTGCTGGAATTAAGAAAAATAAATAGCCGCCTTCTTTCGTATGCTTAAGCGATTGCTCAATAAATAAATGATGCGAGTAGCTCATTCCTTCTTCTGCACACAATTCATAATCAAGGGCCACTTCTTCATTTGGATAATAGCCTACCGGTAAATCACACACAACCGCATCCACTGGGTCGACAAGTAGCGATTCCAGTGCATCTTGTCGATATAATGCAATCGGTTGCTCCGTTAAATCGGCTGTCGCCGCTGCTAAACGAATAAGCAGTTCATCTACTTCTACTCCTGTTGCTTCTACTTTTCCATCAAGTACATTCATTAAAGTAAACATTAAATTTCCTGTCCCTAGCGCTAAATCAGCAACCGAAATCGACCCTTCTGCCAGATCCTTTTCATAAAATTGCTCAACAAAATAGCTCACTAATAATCCTAATGTATCGGGTGTCATCTGATGATTTGGTTGCGTATTTTTTCGCATTCCTTTTAAAATAGCAATTTGAATTGCTTTACGCATATCTTCTTTCGTTGCACCTTCTACTTCCCATTTAAATGCACCATCTAATGTCCCTTCAAGCATCGCAAGTACACCGTCTAAATACGTCATGTCTTGCTTCTCAAATTTCTCAGCTTGCTCGTTTATAATATTAAAAATGTGTTCGAACTTTTCCACGTAAAAACTTCCTTTCGAAATGAAAGAACCCACCCAAATGAGTGAGTTCGTCATTGTTCTTTTTTCACTTTACTATAAAGTGAAACTTCAATCAGTGGGATTTTCCTCAGCCCCACTGATTGTTAGTTGAACCAATCGGGCTTTTACGAGCAGTTGATCTCCCACCTACACTTCTTAATTTTCTTAAGCCTCGCGGTGGGAGTCTTACTGCCCGTTAATGCGGGATAAAAATGAAAAAAAGAATATTATTTCGTTAGCTCTTTTACAGCTGCAATGGCTGCTTCGTAATTTGGATGATTTGTTGCTTCTGATACGTACTCTACATATGTTACTTGATCATTAGCATCTACTACGAATACAGCACGAGTTAATAAGCGTAATGCTTCGATTAAAACGCCATACGCTTCACCAAATGAGCCTGCACGGTGGTCAGAAACTGTTACGACATTTTCGATACCAGCTGCACCACACCAGCGCTTTTGTGCGAATGGCAAGTCCATAGATACTGTGTAAATGACTACATTGTCACCAAGCTCCGCAGCTGCTTCATTGAATTTACGTGTTTGCGCATCACATACGCCCGTATCAAGTGAAGGCACTACGCTGAATAGACGGATTTTCCCTGCTGAATCCTTTAATGTTACTTCTGATAAATCGTTAGCTAACACTTTGAAATCTGGCGCCGTGTCTCCTACTTTCACTTCGTTACCAATTAATGTTACTGGGTTATTTTTGAATGTTGTTTGTACCAATTTAAAACGCCTCCTTAGTTATGTATTTAATCTTACTAGAATCGCCTTCCTTAGTGCAACTGCCAAAGCTTTTAAAAAAATGAAAAACCACCTACGGATAGGCAGTTTTCCAAAGTTACATAGAGGTTGTTGATACTGTATCTAAATCTATTACGTCTTGTTTGAACACTTTTTTCTGAGAAAATACTTCTTCATGTACAACAACTGTATCTGCAGCAAAATCATGGATCGCTTTATGTTGCGGTGTAAAAATAACGAGTAAATATGGTACTTTTAAAAACGTATTGCTAATAAAGCGCCCGATACATTCTCGAAAAATAACCGTCATCCAATCAAGCTTCTCACCATTGTCCTTTTTCACACGCAAACCAAAAATCATTTTACCGATTGTTTGGCTCCACCACTTTGTTAAAAGTACAAAATATGCATAATATACAATCGCTGAAATAATAGAGATTGGGGCATACCAGACAGAGTCATTAAAGCTCCAATCCATTAAATAAAAGATTGGATTAATGACAATCCCGATTACTGCCGAAATGACAAGTAAATCGATGATAAACGCCCAAAAGCGCATCCAAAACCCTGCTGCTTTTTGCTCATAGCTCTCTATTTCTCGAACGATAGGCTCGTTAGGAATGACCGTTGTTTCTTGCTTTTCAAGCATCCAAAATCACTCCTTTCTTAATAATCACCGTATAAATACATCATGCGCGGTGAATTGCTCGTTGATAAAATCTTTTTCAATAATTGCTCTTCTTGAGATGGCCCAAAGAATGAGCTTACCTTTACACCTAATAAGCTTCCAAAGCTATCATCCGTTGTCGTATACTCAAATAACTCTGCCTCTTCTAACCCATAATCTGTTCGAAGCATCGCAACCGCATCATCTAGCTGACCAATTTCATCTACTAAACCTGCTCGCTTCGCTTGTGTACCACCTAAAATACGTCCGTCCGCGACTTTCTTTACTTCCGCTTCTGTCATGCCACGTCCTTGTTCAACAACATCCACAAAATCTTCATACGATTCATCAATAATCTCTTGAAGCATTGCTAATTCTTCTTCTGTTGAAGCACGCGAGCCGCCAAACATATCTTTATGTGCGCCCGATTTAATCGTTTCAAATTCGATTCCTACTTTTTCTGCAAGTTTTTCATAATTAAATGCTTGCATAATGACACCGATTGAGCCTGTAATTGTTTCTTTTTGAGCAAAAATTTTATCTGCTGGTGCGGAAATGTAATAGCCTCCTGAAGCGGCATATGTATCCATTGATACGTAAATTGGAATTTGTCGTTCTTCTTTAATTTGCACTAACTTTTCATGGATTTCAGCTGATTCAATGACGCCTCCACCCGGTGAGTTAACAGATAATACAATTCCCTTCACTGTCTCATCATTTAAAATGGACTCTAATTGACTCATGAATCCTTGATGGTCATACTCGACTTCTTCCCACCATGAACCTGAACCAACATCTAAAATCGTTCCGTTAACTTCTAATAATGCAATGCGGTTTTCTGTATCACCAACTTCAACCGGCATTTCATACGCTACCGTATCCACCGTTTCAAACGTACTTTCAAAGCTAGAGAAAAAGTCTGCCTTAAATAAAGCCATAATGGAATTTAACCCTAGTGAAAAGAATAGTAAAACTGCTGCTGCAATAAGCGCAATCCACCTTTTTGTATTCATTTAATCGCCTCCTAATACAGTGTATACGAATCAATTCAATAAATGTTTCGTAAATTTTAAAATGTTATCTTTAGGAATAGGAAAAGAGCAAAAATTTGCCACAATAACGTTAACTTTTTTAAAGATTGCCCGCAATAAAAAGGTTGCTTCGAGAAAAATTTTTCTTCTCAAAGCAACCTCACAAACTATCGCTACAGTAACAGCTTAACTATGTTGTTTCGTAAACTCTGCATTGCGTAGTTCTACACGACGAATTTTCCCTGAAACTGTTTTTGGCAGTGCATCCATAAATTCAATTTTACGTGGATACTTATAAGGTGCCGTTAAGTCTTTTACATGCTCTTGCAGTTCTCGAATAATCGTTGGACTATTTTTCAGCTCTGGATCACGTAACACAACAAATGCTTTTACGATCGCACCACGAATTTCATCTGGGCTTGCTACGACTGCACATTCTTGCACAGCTGGGTGCTTTACAAGTGCATCCTCTACTTCAAATGGCCCTATCGTGTAACCAGATGAAATGATGATATCATCACCACGGCCTTCAAACCAGAAGTAGCCATCTTCATCTTTTTGTGCACGGTCGCCTGTAATATACCAATCTCCGCGGAATTGCATACTTGTACGCTCAGGGTCTCTTAAATACCCACGGAATAATGCAGGCGTTGATTTATGAACAGCAATGTTCCCAACCTCACCTGGTGGTAACACATTCCCCTCGTCATCAATAATATCTACCATATTCCCTGGTGTTGGTTTCCCCATCGAACCTGGACGTGGTTCCATCCCTTTTAAAGTCCCAACAAGTAATGTATTTTCTGTTTGCCCATATCCATCACGCACTTGCAAGTTAAACTCACGTAAAAATATGTTGATTACTTCACGATTTAACGGTTCACCAGCTGATACAGCACTATGTAATGCCGATAAATTATATTGTGCTAAATCGTCTACTTTTGCCATTAAACGATACTCTGTTGGTGTACAGCAAAGTACGTTTACTTTATGTTGTTGGAGTAACTCTAAATATGTGGCAGCATCAAATTTCCCTTTATATACGAATGCAGTTGCCCCACTACCTAACGACGCTAAAAACGGACTCCAAATCCATTTTTGCCATCCCGGTGCAGCGGTTGCCCACACAATATCACCATTCTCCACGCCTAACCAGCTTTTCGCTGTTGTACGGAGATGTGCATATCCCCATGCATGTGTATGGACCGCACTTTTTGGATTACCTGTTGTTCCACTTGTATAGGCTAAAAACGCTACATCCTCTGCATTCGTTTGTACGCCTGCAAACGTAGTTGCTTGTCCTTTTGCCTCATCAAATAGTCGTTTCCAAGGTTCGTTTGCATCCCCCACAACATATAATTGTAAATTATGTAAATGCTCTACCTCATCAAATTCATCTACATACGTCTCATACGCAACAACCGCTTTTGCCTGTGCATGTATAATACGATAATCAATATCTTTTGCACGAAGCAATTCTGAACTTGGAATAATCGTAAGACCCGCTTTTAATGCACCAATATACGTTACGTAAGCTTCAAGTGAACGCGGTAACATAACGAGTAATACATCCCCTTTTTGTAACCCGTTGTTTTTAAACACGTTCGCAACTTGATTAGCCTTTTGAATAAGCTCAGCATACGTAACTTCCTCAATAGCATCATTATCATGATGAATGAGTAACGCTGTTTTCTGTTCTGTGGCGTGTTTTTCAATTTCATCTACAATGTTATACACTTCTGGTGCTAATAGATCTTCTCGCTTCATACTTGGTTTCCCCCTTGTTCTTTTAGCATGTTACATTTATATTATATCGCGATATACTTCATTCTTCAAAAAAATCCAACATTTTGAAAGAGAAATTTTTTTTATAATATTTTTTTCTGCGGTACATACTAAACGGAAAAAGACACCTCGTTAATACGAGATGCCTTTCCCTTTTATTATTTTATTGACCTTTTAATTGTTGCTCAGCCATTTGGACAAGACGTTTTGTAATCTCGCCACCAACTGAACCGTTTGCACGTGCAGAAGCGTCTGCTCCTAATTGTACGCCAAACTCTTGTGCGATTTCATATTTCATTTGGTCTAATGCTTGTTGCGCACCTGGTACGCTAAGTTTGTTTGAACTACGATTGTTGTTTGTCATCGTGTTTCACCTCCTTGTGCAATTAGAATGCTCCAGAGGATATTTTTCATACACATTTTTTTAGAGGTAAATTATTCTTCAAAAAGTAATTATAGAAAATCAGCAAATTGGTCTTCTTGACGCTTCTTTTCAGGCAACATGTGTACTTCACGATTACGTACTGCCCGCTCAATATACTCATCAAATTCCGTAAAGCTTTCGTAATGCATTACCTTTTCTAATTTTGGCTTTGTTTTCGGACTGGCTGGTGTAAAAATTGTACAGCAATCTTCATACGGCTGAATGGATGTCTCATACGTACCGATTCGTTCTGCAATGTTAATAATATCTAATTTATCGTTAGCGATTAACGGACGTAAAATGGGCGTTGACGTCACATCATTAATGGCTGTTAAGCTTTCTAATGTTTGTGATGCCACTTGCCCTAAAGATTCGCCTGTCACAATCGCTAATGCCCCAATCTCTTCTCGCACTTTGTCAGCAATACGTAACATCATACGACGTGTAGTTGTCATTGTCATATTTTCAGGTACACGTTCTTTAATTAATACTTGCAACTCTGTAAACGGAATAATGTGTAAACGAATTTTCGCACCAAATTTCGTTAATTCATTTGCTAAATCTTTTACTTTTTGCAATGAATTTTGACTTGTATAAGGTGGGCTATAAAAATGAATGGCTTCTAACCGAACGCCGCGCTTCATCATTAAATAGCCAGCTACAGGACTATCGATGCCACCAGATAACATAAGTAGTGATTTACCATTTGAACCAACAGGCATACCACCTGCACCAGGAATTACTTGCGCCATCATATACACTGCATCCAGACGTACTTCAATACGTAGCTCTACATCTGGCTTTTTCACGTTGACCGATAAGTTTTGATAATTACGAAGAACCGTACCGCCAATTTCGCGTTGAATCCCATGTGAATCAAGTGGGAAGTTTTTATCTGTACGACGCACTTCTACTTTAAACGTAATCTCTTCATCTTTGTAAAGCTCCATAATTTGAATGGCTAAAGCTTTCATTTGCTCCATATCTTTTTCACATGAAGCAACCGGACTAAACGATTGAATACCGAACACTTCTGGTAGACGTTCCAGTAATACATTCATTTTTTCTTCATTTTCGATTTCAATGAACATGCGATCACGCTCAGCACGAATTTTTAATGGCATAATATCATGAAATGAATAACGAATATTTTCGCGTAGGCGATGAATAAAATCGTTTTTGTTACGCCCTTTCGTCGAAAGCTCGCCATAACGAATTAAAATTTCTTTCCAAATCATTTGATTAAATCTCCTTTTAATTGCTTCATCACTTTGGCAAATGCTTGTTTAAATGCAGTGATATCAGCCTCTGTTGTTTGCATACCAAAACTAATGCGTAATACACCTTTTTTGAATGCTGGATTGATGTTAAGTGCTTCTACAACATGACTTGTTTTCGTTTGCTTTGATGAACAAGCACTGGATGTAGATACAATCACACCTTCTTTTTGTAATGCATTAATTAAAATTTCCCCTTTTAATCCACGCACGCTAAATGATGTAATATAAGGGGCACCTTGCTTCGTTGACAATAAATACACTTCATGATTAAAACCTTTTAGGAAGGTGCGAATGTCTTGTTGCCATGCCGTATACTTTTGATATGTGTTGTCCATACTTTCAACTGCTAAGCGTGCTGCTTTTGCAAAAGCGACTGCTTGCGGAACCGCTACCGTACCACTACGAAGTCCAAATTCTTGACCACCGCCTACAATATAAGGGGCAATATTAAACGATTTCCGAAAAGCAATGACACCTGAGCCTTTCAGCGCATGAATTTTATGACCTGAAATCGATACAATATCCGGCCCAGCTTCTCCGTGAAATGCGACTGGCAATTTCCCAAAACTTTGCACTGCATCAACATGCAACATAGCACGACTGTTTTCATGAATAATATTTGCCGCTTGTTCAATTGGTTGAATCGCACCCATTTCGTTATTTACGTGCATAATACTTACTAAAATGGTATCTTTACGTACTTTCTCACGCAGTTCATTTAACGAAATCACACCATTTGCATCTACACGTAAATAATCTACTTCAAATCCTTCTTCTTCCAAGCGTTTTACCGCTTCTAGTACAGAAGGATGTTCTATTTGAGTTGTGATAATATGCTTTCCTTTATGCATGCTTACACGAGCGATGCCGAAAATCGCCATATTATTCGCTTCCGTACCACCTGCTGTAAAGATGATTTCTCTAGCTTCGGTATTTAAAAGATGTGCCACTTGTTCTCGGGCACGCATTAATAACGTATTCGCTGTGACACCGGCTTCATGAATAGAAGCAGGATTGGCATAATACTGCTCATTCACTTGCACAAATGTCTTTAATACATCTGAATGCGACTTTGTTGTTGCGCTGTTATCTAAATAGACTATGTTGTCTTTCATTCATTTCCACACACTTTCAAAACATTGATTTAACGGTATTTATCATAACGCAATATGTCACGAATGACCATAAACTTTTATAGGAAATCAAGTTCAGTTGTTAATGGTTCCCTTTTTACCCACCTAAAATCGCTATAAATTATTAAAAGACCACCCATTACGGAGTGGTCTTTAATCATGCCCCCAATTTTTGATCCTACGATAAACTAATCAACAAAAAGTAGATAATTACCATCAAAATCAATACAATTAAAAAATAAGATACCCACACAATATGTCTATTAGAAGGCATAAATACTTCATTTAATATTTGTTTTCTTTTTGTGGAATAATTAAATGTAGCTGTGAAAATAATTAATAATCCAAATAGACATGCCAACAAACCAATCATCGCTGATAAAAAATCAACCCAAAAATTCCGAACAGTTCCTACGGCAAAATGTAAACTTGTTGCTAAGAAAGCAACACCTAATATGGAAATAGCCGTTCTAATCCATGCTAAATATGTTCTTTCATTGGCTAAATGTTGCTGGGCATACTTTAATTGTTTACTTACTGTTTCTTGATCTAGCTGGTTATTTGACATCTGTTACCACCTACTACTTCGATAAAGTCATATTTATACTCATAATGAGCAAATCCATCAAAATATAGTACTATTTAAAGTAACTGTTGCTTTCCGCTCTGACACTCGTGCCTCGGCTACAAGCAACTATTATTGAATAAGATCATTATACGCTAAATAAAACCACCTACACAAAATGTGTGGTGGTTTTGTTACAACGTATTGTATGAGAACACTAATTGTTCAAGGATATAACCTTTATGATTTTAAAGCCATTTCTTCCTGCATCAGCTCTTGAATCCTTTTAAGGGCACCTGGTTCTGCTGATTCAACGGCGGCAGCTGCATCTTCAAGCGCCTTTATATAACGACATTGATGAAATGCGTCTTCAGCTTCTCGTAATTGTACATGCATTTGCGGATTGGATGCACGATAACGATTGCCATACTGAATAATCCGTTCGATGTACATGACATTTTCAATCATTTCTTCCGCTTTGGCTTTTACTTCCTCAATACATTTTTTTGCATTATTTAAGTTATTGTTGATTTGCTCCATATTAAGCGGTGTTTCTTGTAAGCTTTGCATCACAATAAACAACTGCTCTTCCGCTTCTTCTAGGCGCACATCCATTTCTTCTGGAATACCAGGTATATTTGCTCTTCCTAGCATACGTTCTGTTTCTTGCAGTAATTTACTTAATGCTTCAAGCTGTGTACGTGCCGTATTTTCATCAACACGTAAGTTTTTCAAACGTAGGGAGAAGTTTTCTTGCTCCTCATTAACACGTGCAAGCTCTTCGCTAATCTCTTCTAACTCTTCTTTTAAGCTAGAATAAGCAGATTTTTCTTCTGTTACACGCATAGCTAAAAGTTCATAACGTCTATGTAACACTTCTAATTGCTTTAAGCAATTACGCGGAATTTCTGCATCTTTTTCAGGTAGACGATAGCTGTGTTGTACATATGTTGCCTCATCACTAACTTCACGTGTTATAACCATTAGGTTTTGCAATGTATCGCGAAGTGGCGAGCAATGATGATCCACATATTTTTTGGCGACTACTTCTTTTTCAAGTAAGTCATAAAAATGATCAATTTCTCCATTTATTTCATCAATACGTGGCTTCACTTTTTCAATATCTAAATCTGCGATCATTTTCTTTAACTCTTCTAATTCCTTTTCAACACGATCTAAGTATTCGGTCAGTTCTAAATGGCGTAAATAATAGTGTTGTTCTTCCATCTCTTGTTGACCCATCCGTAATTCGTGAATGGCCGTTGGAATTTTCGTTTGAACTTCGGATAATAGCGACGGGATATCACTGAGCAATTCAAAAATTTCTTGCGCCTCTGTATTGAGTAAAAGGACAATTTCACGCGCTTGCAAGTAATTCCCTTCCGCTGTTAAAATGTCAAACTCGTCAAATTTTGGACTAAATTGCTCTAAACGCTTTTCCAACTTTTCAAGTGCTGAACCAAATGAATGTTGGTGGGCTAAAACTGTTTTACGAGCGGAGCGATGATATTCTTTCAACTGCTCCATTTCAATTCGATTTTTTTCTTCACTACCGATTAACTCTTCCAATTCAGCTAAAATTTTAAGACGTGTTTTTTCGCATTCTGCAATTTTCTCTTCAATTGCTTTTTCAATTTCCGTTGCTTTTTTAAATTTGAATCGATCTATGTATTCCTCTGCATCAAACAATAAAGCGTCAATTTTTATGACATGGACGTCCGTTACTTCTACCCATGCATTGCGCCAGTTTTCAAAGAGTTCCTCTGTTTGACCGTTCATATTTAATGCTTTTACTTTTGTCAACTCTTCGTAGATTGGATAATGCTGAACTTCCAGCTTTTCCTTCTCTAGCCGTGCTATAATCACATTATGTTTTCGTCTATAAAATAGACCTACTGCTAATAATGCTAATAGTACGACTGCAACAATGATGATATACTGTATCATTGTAAGCCCCCTATTCCAAAAATATCTGAATTGGCTAATGTATCTATAATAATACCATGTTTTTAGTTTTTTGTTTTAAATAATTACGAAGTTAAGTAGGCTAATTCAACAGGAGGTACCACATATGAAAAAAGATGGACACATTCATACACCTTTTTGTCCACATGGCTCACCTGATTTATTTGAACACTACATTGAAAAAGCGATTAAATATCATTTTACCGAGATTACCTTTACAGAGCACGCTCCTCTTCCACCATCTTTTAATGACCCAACACCAGATCAAGACAGTGGGATGGACGCGAATCATCTTCAGAGCTATTTATTGCAACTAAATGACTTAAAATCACATTATAAAAACAAGATACATATAAATATCGGCTTAGAAGTTGATTATATTAGTGGCTATGAAAAAGAAACAAGGGCCTTTCTGAATGAAATCGGTCCGCAATTAGACGATGCTATTCTTTCTGTTCATTTTCTACAATATGAAAATGAATATTGTTGTATCGACTTCTCGGATGAAGTGTATTTACAATTCGCCGAAAAAGTCGGTGGCATCCAGCAACTTTATGATTTGTATTACGAAACCGTTTGGGCATCTATTACAGCAGATTTAGGTCCCTATAAACCAAAACGGATTGGTCATCCGACATTAATTCATAAATTTCAACATGCACACCAGCAACAAATCGATGATGATGCACAAGTGAAAGAAATTTTTCACCTTATGAAAAAATCCAATTACGAACTCGATTTAAATAGTGCCGGGCTAAGCAAACCATTATGTCGTGAACCTTACCCACCCTATCATTTAATCGACTATGCGAAGGAAATGAACCTTCCTTACGTCTTTGGTTCAGATGCACATACAGTCAAAGATTTACACCAGCACTATAATATAATTTTTAAAGACTAATACAGCGAGGGATTTTATGTTTACACAAATTAATTACGAAGGCTCCATTCAAGAGCAATATATTACATTATCAAAGCAACTCGATGCACTCTTAACAGATGAATGTGACCAAATTGCCAATTTGAGCAATGCATCTGCTTTGTTAAACGTATTCTTATCAGATATTAACTGGGTTGGCTTTTATCTCATGAAAGAGAATGAACTAGTACTCGGACCATTCCAAGGGTTGCCTGCATGTGTACGTATCCCTGTAGGTCGCGGTGTATGTGGTACCGCTGTTGCGCAAAAAGAAACAGTTGTTGTTGCAGATGTGCATGCATTTCCTGGTCATATCGCATGTGATGCAGCATCTAATTCAGAAATCGTTATTCCATTAATAAAAGAAGATGCAGTCATCGGTGTACTAGATATCGATAGCCCACTTAAAAACCGTTTCTCGAAAGAAGACCAAGTAGGGCTAGAGCAATTTGTCGATGTTTTAATGAAGCATATTTAACGCTTTTCGCAAAAAAACACCAGCATGTTAGCTTTATAACATCCTGGTGTTTTGCTTTGTATAAAAGTTTAGCTAAAGTTAATGATTTTGAATAACCCTGCTTAAGGTTGCAACTGCATTGAATCATTAAACATACGAACTTGGTTTTTGCCATTATTTTTAGCATTATATAACGCCGTATCTGCATGTAAAAATACTGATTGGAACTCTGGGCGTGCCGTTTGATTCCATGTCACTAAACCAGCTGAAATGGTTACAACCGGTGTTGTGACTTGCGGAATGACAGCTACAATTTGTTCGGCAATTTTTAGCGCTTCATCATCTAAAATATTCGGGATATAAACAGACAGCTCTTCACCGCCCCAACGAGCACAAATGCCCCGTTTACCAATTGTTTCCCGCAATTGTGTGCCAATTTGAATGAGTACTTCATCGCCAATTTGATGCCCATACGTATCATTTACACGCTTAAAATTATCAATATCAATTAACATAAACATGCCCGACTCATCACTTACTAATGATTTTTCTACATAATCATCTAAGTAACTACGTGCAAATAGCTTTGTTAAGTGGTCGCGGTCGACCATATTTTGCAGCTCGTCTCGTAAAAGAGAATTCGCAATCGCTAAAGATGAATGATGGATCAGCGATTGCATCAGTTTGAAACTATCGAAAGAGAAGAAATACGGATCCCGATGTAACACAATACTAAAACCATTAATACGCTCTTCCACAATCATTGGAATCGCCATAACCGACTTATACTTCACATCTTCAGCAATTAATCGACTAAAATCAGCAATAAATAACGGGTCTTGTGTACTATCAAAATGTTTTTCTACATAGTCAATATATACATGCCCTTGTGATGATTTAAATAGCCCGGTACTCGCTTCCGTTAATTCATAACGATCGCCATTTTTGAATACGAAGCAAATCTCCATCGGCTGAAATGACTTTATTAATTGCTTTTGTAAAAATAAGAGCATTTCATTAATATCTAACTTCATATTTAAGCGGTGAGATGTTTCATTAATCAGTTGCAAATCACTAATCAATCGGTGTGATTGATGGTAAAGTTTCGCATTTTCTAAAGCGTTCCCAGAAGCTTGTGCGAGCATGCCAATAAACTCTTTTTGTACCTTTGAAAACTCATATGTTGTTGGTGCACTTACTTGTAGAATCCCATAAATAGCTTGTCTACCTTTAATTGGTGCATTGAGTAATCGACAGTTTAAATCCTCGGCTAGTTCCGTTGTAATATCGCCGGAAACAAAAGCTTCAATTGTTGAAGGGCGTTCTGATAAATAATCGAATGGCTTAATATGAATCGTTGTTTGACGATCTTGATCATTAGACAAAATTAACTCAACGACTAAATCCGGGAAATTTTCTCTAATTGTGGCTAGAACGTTTTGTAATATTAAATCAATATCCATTGTGGAATGAAAAAGATCCGTCATATTGTATAGCTTACGGTATTGATTTTCGTTTAACCGCATATTTTGTGTTTCTTTCACAACGGATGTTACTTTCGAAAGTGTATCAACTAAGTCTTCAGCTATTTTTTCTCCTGAAAATAGTTGCCACTGTTCTGAAGCTTTAAATAATAAAATTCCACTAGGCGGCTTTTGTTCTACTTGCAATAGCATCATGTGTGTCATTTGGTTATACGGTTCTTGCTCACTTAACAAGTCAGGAATATTTACAACTTTTTCTGAGGCAAAGTAGGTGTCAAAAAGTGCCCATGGAATCTCCATTACTTTCGATGATTCAGTTTTCAACGGTTTTAGCCCATCTGTTTCGTAGACTAAAACGCAACTGTGATGAAAATCCATATGTTTCTTTAGTACTATTAATAACGATTCAAAAAACCTATCTAATGTATCATTTCCATCTATTGAATTAACATAAAGACTCAATATATCCGATTTAATATTCGTTATAATTTGTTGATGTTCATTCATGAAATCACCTTTTCTTTCAACTTAACGAATCAATAGTATTATCTTATAACTTAGTATACACGGATTATGTCTATTTGACTATTGAAATTTATGGTTTTTTTTTCTATTAAAGCCTACGTCTCTGGAAATATAAAGTGCAATCCGTCGTTAATGGTTACATTTTTTAAATTTTACCAGTTATCATTCTACACTTCTTTCTTGACTCTTTTTTAAAAAAAAGATACAATTTCTTTTGTGTAAAATGAACGCAGCAGTTATACAAACTTATTCTGTATTTTATTCCTCTTTTCAATAGATGGTGTAAAAGTAACTTGATCGGCTGCTCAAGCGAAATTACGTGAAAATAAAATGCAACTAAGTATCGGGTATAACTGGTTTTTGTTTTACAACAAAAAAACCAAATTTAAAGGAGGAGACTAATATGTCTCGTTATACAGGTCCATCTTGGAAACTTTCTCGCCGTCTTGGTATTTCTTTAAGCGGCACAGGTAAAGAATTAGAAAAACGCCCATACGCACCAGGTCAACACGGTCCAAACGCTCGTGGTAAAAAATCTGAGTATGGTCTACAATTAACTGAAAAGCAAAAATTACGTCATATGTATGGTATGACTGAGCGTCAATTCAAAAACCTTTACAACAAAGCTGGTAAATTACAAGGTCTACACGGTGAAAACTTCATGATCCTTCTTGAAACTCGCCTTGACAACTTAGTTTACCGTTTAGGTTTAGCTCGCACTCGTCGTGCAGCTCGTCAATTAGTTAACCACGGCCACATCTTAGTAGATGGCAAACGCGTTGACATCCCTTCATTCTCAGTAAAACCAGGTCAAGCGATTTCTCTACGCGAAAAATCTCAAAACCTAGTTGCTGTTAACGAAGCAATCGAAGTAAACAACTTCGTACCAGAATACTTAACATTCGACGCTGACAAAAAAGAAGGTACTTTCGTACGTCTTCCAGAGCGCTCTGAATTATCAGCTGAAATCAGCGAACAATTAATCGTTGAGTTCTACTCTCGTTAATAAAACTTCGTTGCATTTAGCAACACAAAAAGCCCCAAAAACCTTGATATACAAAGGTTTTTGGGGCTTTTCTTATTTTATCTATTCATGCAATTGGGGCATAAAACAACATTAATTTTGGGCTAATGTGAGGCTAACTGGGACGAGCGCGTGCATAGCAATGAGTGAGTGATAGTAAGGCTTTAAGCAACCTATACAGGTTCGATATTTTAGGTTTAGTTTGGGACCGATAGGGGGAGCGAAATTTCGTCTCCCTTTTATTTTATAGAGGAATATCAAATTTGACATACCTTTGATATGTAGAGAATTTTTTAAGTATCCCCAATTTGGGAGATACCTTTTTATATTTGGTAAATGTCGAATTTAACACTGAATTGATTAATGCTATAAGGTGCATCAAATACAGTGTACCTTAATCTCTCCGTCATATTTGATAGTTAGGTAGTGTCTTGAATGTTTAAAGATACCTATTTAATGGCTCACTTTTGAGCTGTTGTAGCCTATGTTGAACATAGATCTTCATATTTCCGTGAACATCAAGTAGGAATACTGATTTTTCAGCTCTCCTCATCGATGCATAACAGCCATTAGTAGTTTCCCGACTTCTTGTTGGTCTGCCATACGCTCAGATTTTATTTGCTCCATACGCTCATCTATATAGGCCTTAATGTCAGGTTTTGTAAGGTTTTCTTGCCCTATGCTTCTAACGGTCTTTTTGCTATAATCGACCTTAATTGTTGCTTCAGTGTTAGTTTCTTTACTTTCCCAATGGCATCACCTCATTGTGCTAATTGCTTGGTCAATTAAAAAGCTGTTGCCTAAAACATACAGGCAACAGCTTTTACAACGAACTTTATTTTTTCAAACTAACCTTTACGATCGAATACTCCCCCGAATCCCTGGATCATTAATATCCCCATCATCTGCAAACAACAACAGCTTCGCGTTTATTTCCGCTGTTTTCGGATCCTCATCAACGAACGGTAAAAAGACGCGGCCGCGGTGCTGTGACGGAATGGCCATCACCGGAATCATCGCTCCACCGAGCTGGTGCACATTACCGCTACCTAAGTGAATTGTATAGTTGCCAAGGCTACCGTGAAGAACAATGTGTGGCGCCTTCACTTCCGCATTCGTTAACTGGAATAACTCGATTATTTCCTCAGCAATAACAGCGCGCATTTCAATTGTTGAATGCGAAGCTTCCGGGTCTACTTCACCAGCATGTGCCACACTTACAACTAAGTCGATATCACGCATGACCTCACTAAAATGCACAGGTGCGACGTCGCCAAGCTTCATCTTTTTATTCGTCAGTCGCCCATAGAAGCAAATATCCCGAAGCGTCGGCGCCTCGACATCCCCCGGCGTCCCGTAGTCATACACAAAATCAATATACGTAATCGCGTTGTAGCGATAGGAAATTTTGCGTACCGCCTCATCATAGCTCGCCTTCCAGCCGCGCGATTTCAGTAACGCCACAGCCTTCGTCGGTTGAATTTGATAGCCTTCAAATCGATTTGTAAACCGTACTTCCCTTTCCTCCTCAGTAGGAACGTAAAGCTCGCGGAACACTTGTTTAAACGGCTGCTTATAGCCGTGTTCGAATACGAAGCGCTGCCAGCTTCGCCAATTGCCCGCTGCATAAAAATGCGCCGGATGGGCAATTTGTAGCTCGCCTGCTACTTGCACGACACTTCCGTCAAGTGCGACAAACTGCTTATCACGAATAGCATAAAATTTATCATTCTGACACCAAATAAGCTCGCGTAGCAACGTCTCAAAGAGCGGATTTTCAAGTAAACTGTGTACAATTTGCGCGTCAAACACTGTTTCCTCGCACATCGCTCGCTCCAGTTGCTGCCTCATCCGACGAGCCTGCTCCGTTAGCTCCTTTTTCGCTGCTAGTAGCTCTAGCACATCTGGCTGCTTCGCTATTTTTTTCGGCACGGACTTAAGCGCCTTGCCGTTTTTCATAATGCGCACGTCTACCTTTTGCTCTTCGTATACAAGGTATAGCTGCACGTCGTCAATTTCCTGCGGCGTAAACCATTTCTCTAGCTCGCGGTAGCGCTCCTGCTCCATTTGCCACATAAACTGCGTCGTGTTGCCATTCGCCGCCTGCTGGGCTAGATTGAAAATAGCCATTTCTACCGCCTCAGCCTCACTCGCGCGGCGCTGAGCACCAAAAGCACGGCTTTCCTTTAAAAACTGCTGGAAAAATAAATAGCGCTCCTTTGCCTCATCCATCGTTGCAGGTAACAGGCTATATGCACGCAGCTTATCTTTATTGCGCTTGTCACAAATTTCCGCGCGCAACGCCTCCGCATCTAGCTCCCCTAGTGTTGCACGCGCATATAGCTGCGCGCGTCGGTGATTCGAGCCGGACGATGCGTATTTCGCAGCATTGTACACAATGTCAAACTGTTCCGCCGTTAAACGGGTACGCGCCGTCATAAACCACGCACGGTCAAACGCCCCGCGCTGGAAATCTGTAGCCGGAATCGCGCTATACTCCATTATTTTTGCCTTCTCAAAATCGCTATTATATTCCGACGTATGCGCAATGAAGTACCACGCCACATCCTCTAGCCCTTCCCAGTCGATGTAGCGGCTAATAAACGGGATGAGCGTCGTATTATAAAACATCGCCTCAATAAGCCGTTCCGCTGTAAAACCTGCCGCATCTAATTTTGCAAAGCTTTCCTCACCCATGTCCTCTTCGCTTAGCTCCACACGCTCAAGTAGCGTCGACAAGCTATCCTTTCGCGTATGCACCCCGTATGTCCATTGACGGCTTAGCTTCTCCTCACCGAGCGCCTTTAATAAACGAATAAAGTAATCAATTCCCGGTACTTTTCGAATATGGCTAACGAGATACGTCGTCTTCGCCTCCAGCTCACCGCGCGCAAGCTCCTCCTCAATAACGTACGTCTGCAGCGCGTGAATCATCTCGTACACTTCCTCCGAGCAGCTATACCAATCAATTAAATCAACCGTCTCTGCTCTTAGCTCAAGCATATACGCAAACTTCTTCATACAAACAATGCGGCGCAAATGGTCAATCGTCAGCATATCATTAGCCACCGCAAGTAAAATACTTGCTAATGGAATATGGTTAAAATAGTCCTCAACCCGCTCGAAATAAAGCGACGCCGTGTAAAAATATTGAGTCACCGGCTTCATCGTATGCGCATAAAAGCCCATTTCCGAAAAAGCTGCACTGAAAAATGAAATATCAAGCAGCGTATACGGCGTGTCCTTATCCTTCATCCCTAAATCAACATCCGCACAGCTGACGACAAGGTCGCGTAGCATCCCGCTACAAAACGCTACATAGTCAAACGCAACGCTCTCTAAATGCTCATGCAGCGTCGTTTGCAGTGGTGCATCCCCGTCGCCAACTAAATAATGCATAATTGTCGACACTTGCTGCTCGTACGGCGCCTCGTCAAATAAATTTTCCAGTAAATCTTGCCGCTCCTCTGGCAAATACGTATTTAATAACGCTAAACATTTTTGCGATAAATTGCGGCGTCCCCAATAAAAGTTGCGACTAATTTCCTTTAAATAAAGATAGCAATACACATCATCAACTGACAGCTCACACGTCATGAGCCAGTCACACCACACTTCTGCTAACGGTAGCTGATCAATCGACCCTGGCGCTTCTGGCGTACTTTCAGCGAGCGTTAAACGCTCACCGATTAACACCGTTTGCTCATAGCCTCGCTGCGTATACGCTACCTCCGCATGCTCCTCAATTAATGCACGTAACGCCATTAATTTTTCCGCTAATAACTTAAAATCATATTCCGCAAAATCTTTAAACGTAAAATAAACATCCGTCTCCGGCTCCATAATGTAGTGAAGTGGCTCAAGCGGCTCATCTAAAAAGCTCGTCTTTTGCTGCTCAAACAGCTGTAAATATCCTTTTTCCTTCTCACTCGGGCACTCAATATAGCTCGACCAATCACGCGGTGCAAGCTGATCCTTTAGCTCGACTAGTAGCTCGAGCGTCCTTAAACGCACCGGCTCCTTTTTACTTTGCAATAGCTCAATTGCAAACGACTCCATTTCATCAAGCGGTCGCTTTTTCAGCATTTCGATAACGGCAACACGCATCTCACCTGACTTGAGCGCAAGTAAGGATGGAATATAGCTTTTTAATTGCTCAAACGGAATCGGCAATGTTTGAAGCTTTTTCACGACGTCAAGACGAATTGTCGCGCTACGGTCTTTTAGCGCCGGCATCAGTAAATCATAGTCGCCAAGACAAGCTGGCGCAAAGAAGTAAAAATAATCGCGACAATTGACCGACATTTTCGTCACAGCCGTCGCAAGTGCGCGCACATGCCGCTCATCGTTCACATGAAGCGCCAACAATAGCTCGAGCTTAAATAGGCTTACCCGCTCAAACGTTGCATGTAAAAACGTGAAAGGTGTGCTATTTACCTCATACGTTTCCCCGCGAAATGCCGCGCGCATTTGCTGTACCTTTTGTAGCCACGTTGACGCATCGTTCGCTAGCCACGGATGCTCTGTGAAAAAATTGTCGACAAGTTTTCGCTCGTCGTCATCTTTATAGCAATATGTATACGGGAACGACCTAATCACACAGCGGATACCAAACATAAATGTCGTCAAATTATCGGTTTGCAGCATACGCGCACTCACGACATCATAAACCGGGCGTGTCATTTCCATATTGTATAGCGTATACAGCATCGTTTGCTGCACATAATCAGCGCGCGTAAGTAACGCATCTGTACGATCAAACACACCATTAATATCACGACATGCGATACACCAAAGCGCAATGAAAATATCTAAATTGCTATCACTTTCTAGCAGTTGCTCAATGATTGTCTCATCCTGCAGCGCCGCGTAGCTCGTTTCAAGTACATATTGAAGCTGTCGGCGATTTGACACATCATAGCCAAGTCCAAACCATACATCAACGGCACGCACAATGGACGAAAAGCGCAGTAAATCATGTTCTAAAATAACGTTCATAAACGTCAGCTGTGCCTTTAACGAGCCTTCATCAATCGACTCGGCAATCACTTGACGCACACCTTCCTGATTTTTCGCCGCGATGAGCACATTAGCGAGCAGCTGATGCATTTCCTCATGCTCTGACATTAAAATGCCGCGAATGAGCTCGCGCGTATAAAGCGGATGCGCCCCGTTTTTCCATAAAATATCACGCACATACTGCTCCGCCCGCGCCTCACGTGCATTTAACCGTAGCGCCAGCTCATATGTAAATAGTTCACGCAGCATAATCGGCTCTTTATCTTTCGTTACGAACTGCCACACGCCACTTGCATAGCCTTCCTTCGCATTGTGCTCAAACACCGCATAAAAATCATACGCCGGATGGTTTTTTAACCATAAAATAAATTTCATAAGCCGCGTGCTATGTAGCTTGACCGACTGCGGTGCGCGGTACGAGCGGCGCGCATACGACTGAGAATACGGAATCGTCTGCAAAAGCTTGAGCAAACGTTCAAATAATACAAACCGCTCCTCTGACAAAATCGTTGGCAAAAAAGCCATTAGCTCACTGCGCTGTAAATCATCAAATGTTTCCAAATCAAGCTTACAAAATAGCTCATCCGCCTTGTAAAAATCATAATCCTCTGCTTTTGCAAGCTGCTGCTGAAGCTTTTCCATTACGTGCTCGATTATAAACGCCCCCTATCTTCCTGCTAAAAATGTTAGTTTAATAAATGTCCAAGCCGGCTCGTCTGAGTGAATCGCCTCATCAAGCGACGTATACACATATTGCCCTTGTAGCACCTTAAACAATCCGTCTAGAAACGCCAGCTCCATCACCTGCACACTCTTTTCGAGCGACTGCTCAGCACGCGGTGAAAGCGTTGAAAACTTCGCCTTTCCGCGCTCCTCAATCGTCGCTTCCTCCGCCTCTATTAAAAAACGCAGCAACGAATCTGCTTCGTTGTAGCGCGCAACTTCTACCTCGACTAGCGCCCGCAACAGTTCGCGCAACGTTTGCGGCTGCCCCGCAAGCTCATACACCACCGCCTCTAGCTTTCGACTGCGCCCGAGCGATTTTTTTTGCACCGTTATTTGCACTACACCACATCCCCCTTTCGCACAACAAATATACTTAATTTTCTAAATAATAATTATTTTACCATTATACTATTGCATAATTATTTTATGCAAACGTACGTTTTACTCATTTATAAAATGAGCCGATAGTTAGTGTTAATAAAAATTTAAAAGTAACAAGCAATTCTTACTCATTAAAAAAGTAATAGTTATAATTCAAGCTACAAGGATTTTGTAAAAATACCCCAAAACTCCATGAATAAATATAATAATAGCTTTCGAGTAGCCTCACTTTCCGATGTTCTAGATTTCATACCTAGAATTTCTAATGGTAAAGCAGCTTATGAAGTAATAACAGGTAAAAATCTTATTACAAGAGAGGTATTATCAACTTCTGATAGAATAACATCTGGAGCAGGTGTTATTGTGCCTGGAGTAAAAGGTGCAAGTAAAGTTGTAAAAGCTGTTACTAAATCAACTAAATCTGTAAATTCACCTTTTTATAAACCTATAAAATTAGATATGGATCATATAACATCTGGTCATACTACCTCGGGTGGAAGAGCAAATCAAAGTGGAAAGAAAGACGTATTTCCAAGTAAAATGACCGACAAGCAAATAGAAAACGCTATTATAGATGCATACAAGAACGGAAAAAAGTGACTACTCAAGGTAACAGAGTCAAAGTGAGAGGGAAAGGCCAAGGGATGGAAATTGAATAACAAATGCATCACACCCGGGTTATTTCTATCCTATCAATAATAATAATAATAATAATAGTAAAAATACACAGGTGTTTTTCCGAAATTCCCCTTTCGATATTGTTATTTTTGCTGTCGGTGTCCATCATAATTGTTGTCGGTGCCACCTCAATAAAACGCAAAAAAGTCCGCTACTAAAACTAAAGTAACAGACTTGTACTTATTTATTACACTTTTTGTACATGTACAATACTTGCCAATATGGCATTTTTCAGAAGTGACTAAATAGCCAGATTAAAGCGGATTGTTTCAATCTTGTTATAATCGTTAATATGAAGCGCTGGCAAAACAGCCCCAATCCTTAAATACATTCCTATAAAGTCATAATCCAAACTAAACCATTTAAGACTCTAATTGGGCATCAAGAACTATAACTAACAAGTGCTTTTTGAAATATAAACCTAAAATCAGATAGTCCATTATCAATTAGTAGGAAAATTCTATATTTTCATTGTGCTTTAGCTTAATCCTTAATTTTTCTATTAGTTACCCCATTTATGTACCAACTAGCCTTTGAAATTTTTAAATTATTATGGTCATCATATCTAGCTTCAATTGAATAATATGGTTGTGTTAGATTCTTAAATTTTTCTGGCGAAAATACAACTTCAGCTTCTTGGCAAGAAAAAGCATAATCCATTTTAAGTTTTCTACAAAAAGTTTTCATAAAGTTTATAATAAAGGTCTCTACAAATTCTAAATCACTTATTTCATAACTCTGTATGATGAATGCTTCCTCCATTTCTAGAGTAAAGCTATAAAAATCATCTCCATAAATATCTATTCTAATTACTACATCAACATATGAATTATTGTAGTAGGGAAAATCAGTAACTTTAAATTCACAATAATATGCTTTCTTCAGTTCATCCACTAATTTCTTAGTTTCTGAAACATGTGGATTGCTAATTTCTACCCATTTCAATCCATTTTTATTAGTGGAAAATGTTATACCTTTAACTTTCATCCCATTATTATTAAGGAAATCTATTAAACAATAATAGTTACCATTAAAAGTGCTAACATCACTTTTAACAAAACCAATGTTAATTTTTGCTCCCATTAAATTAACATGTCACCTCTTCCTAACAAAATTTTATTGTTCAGTCGCTCTTTCCCTATTTACTCTGTGAAATTCAGCTTGTTTAATTAGTTCTACCTAGAAAATAAACTTGTCAACAGAATGATTATATATCCTTTCATTACCCTTTCCCGTACTTAATTTATAGAAAAAAACCTACAAAAAAATGCAGGCTTTTACGATTTACTTTATAAACTTTTTATTATCAATACCCTATTACAGTATCAGTACAACAAGTAACCCAACGATCATAGCAGCACCTATACTAGCAATAAGTAGCGTGAAAAAGGCCTTCCATTTTGAAAAACTATGGATTTCAGAAATCCCAATAATTGATAAGACGAGTGTCCAAATACTTGCGACTAAAATAATAAAGCTTCCTATATACGACCATATCGCCTCTCCCATCGTTAGTCCATCATGGGGAATGTTGAAAAATGTGTGTCTTGAGTACTGCATCCAAAATAACAGTACAGGCATTAACCAAATATACGGAATAACCGTTAAGCACATCGTTTGAAACATCGCTTTAAATGAAGCCTTCCCGCCGAATGCCGCACCGATATGAGCAAGCATAAAAGCGATGACTAAATTGGCAATCATAAAATATAAGATACCCGTAATAAACGACGAATACACGACTTCGCCAAGGCTATACGGAAACGGATATTTCGTACTATATAATGATAGTAAAGCACTTGCAAATCCCCCTACTGCACCTACATAAAGTGAATAAGAAAAGGTTTTATGATCAAGTGTATATCGGAATGTTTCGCGAGGCTTTACCATAATCGATAAAACAGGCTCACGGTCGTCCATTTGTGTGTTCAGCTGTGCAGTCAAAACATATATCCTCCTAAAACTATGTATGAAACTATTATACTCATATTTTTATACGAGGGATACTTATAGCACTTGATCTCATTCGTACCGGTATAAGTCCATTGTTCTCTCCCGACATAACGATCGAACCCCTTGCTAACGAATCGGCCCATTCCCTCGGATTTTGGCTAAAAAATGAACGTTTTCATTCGAAATAGAAGGCTCTACGAATAGCTGCTGTACTAAAAAAGAGAGAAATTTACCAAAAAGAATACTTATGTAGAGGACGAAAAAAGTGAGTTTTGGGATAAAAAACGAAAATAATCGAGCTTTTTTCCGAGAAACTCATCGTGATTCAACATGCTTGATAGGAGTCTTTATAATGTGAATAGCAATAACTACCTCTCTATTTTGATAAAAACAAATGCTTCCTTACATTTTTTCAATAGAAAAAAATTATACGCTCACTGTAAAATCATCAAAACCTCTAGTCGTCGATTTTGACATACAACTTATTTGAGGTTAAGCGCCATTTAAGTAAATAGTCCCGATTTGACACTTATTTTAAATTAAGTTGTATATCGATTTCGCTATCTGACACAATCGGAGGATTAAAATAATTTATTTTAATAAATGGAAGTGAAAAATCCACTGTTACTGTCAAAGCTACGGACGCAAAGTAACACATTGCTGAAACTGCCATCCCTCTTTTAAAGTAAACAAAAAGGGCGCCAGAAAACAAAAACTTTCCGAACACCCTCTTCACTATATTAGTTAAACTTCACCATATGATATTTCTTTTTACCACGACGGATAATGGTAAAGGCATCTTCTAAACGGTCTTTTGTGTCCACTACGTATTCTAGGTCTTGGACTTTTTCTCCGTTTACAGAAATCGCACCGTTTGTTACATCTTCACGCGCTTGACGTTTAGAAGAAGAGATACTAGCTTCTACAAGTAAATCTACAATGTTTTTATCTTCTTTCGCTACTTCTACAGAAGGAACACCTGAGAAGGCAACTTTCATTTCTTCTACTGATAATGCTTTTAAATCACCAGAGAATAATGCTGCCGTAATACGTTCAGCAGCTGCTAAGCCTTCTTCACCATGGATTAATTTTGTCATTTCTTCTGCTAATGCTTTTTGCGCTTTACGTAAATGCGGTTCTTCTTGTACTGATACTTCTAACGCTTCAATTTCCTCGCGCGTTAAGAATGTGAAGATTTTTAAATATTTCACTACGTCCGCATCTGCTGCGTTAATCCAGAATTGGTAGAACTCGTACGGAGATGTTTTTTCTGCATCTAACCAAACGGCACCACCTGCTGTTTTACCGAATTTTGTCCCATCAGCTTTTGTTACTAAAGGAATCGTAATACCGAATGCTTTTGCGCTTTCATCATGTGTTTTACGGATTACTTCAAGACCTGTTGTAATGTTCCCCCATTGATCAGAGCCACCTACTTGAATACGCACCTGATGGTTGTCGTATAAGTAGTTGAAGTCAATGCCTTGAATAATCGTGTACGCGAATTCTGTAAACGAAATCCCTGAGTCAAGACGTGAGGCAATTGTATCTTTTGCTAGCATGTAGTTGACGTTAACTAATTTTCCGTAGTCGCGTAAAAATTCAATGACGCTCATCTTGCCAATCCAGTCATAGTTGTTTACGAGCTTCGCTGCATTGTCAGTAGCCGCATTAAAATCAAATAAGCGCTCAAATTGTTTCTTTAAGCCTTGTACGTTTTTATCGATTTGCTCGATTGTTTGTAATTGACGTTCTTCAGAGCGTCCAGATGGGTCTCCTACCATTCCTGTTGCACCACCAACTAATAAAACCGGCTTATGCCCAGCTTGTTGGAAACGACGAAGCGTTAACAGCGGCACGATATGACCGATGTGCATTGAATCAGCAGTTGGGTCTACCCCTACGTATAAAGATACTTTCTCTTCGTTTAATAGTTTTTCCATACCTTCAGCGTCTGTTTGTTGATATAGAAGCCCACGCCATTGTAAATCTTGTAATAATTCGTTTGTCATAGTATTTCCTCCTAAATGTTTAATCCATCCTAAAAGGGATATAATTACAAAAAGTGTAGAATTAGTGTATACCTATAATAAAAAAGCCCTGCATGCAAAAATCGCATGCAGGGACGTTTATACATAACGCGGTACCACCCGGCTTGAAGAATTCTCTTCCACTCCAATCGTCTTAACGCGACGTACACGTTCAAGCTCCAAGAACGTAATTCATGCATCCGTTATGACTAGCTTCCACCAACCGCTAGCTCTCTATACAGGGAACGTACTGCACTACTGCAATCTTTTCAATGCTCGAAAAACTATAAGGAATATTCTACTCAAATTTTTACAGTTGTCAATATGTTGCACGATAAATTTAGAAATATGCTATAATTATTAAGATTTAGGAGGTCGATTGAGTGAAAGAATGGATCCAACAAGTATATGAAAGAATTATAAAGTTAAATAAACAAATCGAATCTTTTGCTAGTTCTACAAGAGGACGTCGCCTACGAATTACAGGAGACGTATTTTGGAACTTAGCTTTATTATTGTTTATCTTTCTAGTCACAGCAGGGATTTTTGCTCTATCTGTCGGCGCTGGCTACTTCGCTTCTCTCGTAAAAGAAGAACCACTTCGTTCGCAAGCTGAAATGCGTGAACAAGTTCTTAACTACGAAGAAACAAGTGAAATTTATTTTGCAGATGAAATTTATATAGGGAAGCTTCGAACAGATCTAGAACGTCGTGAGACATCTTTAGCCTCGGTTTCACCACTTGTCGTGAATGCCGTATTAGCCACAGAGGATGAATATTTCCGTGAACATAACGGAATTGTACCAAAAGCTGTTATTCGTGGTTTACTCCAAGACGTGACAAACTCTTCCACACAAACAGGGGGATCAACATTAACACAGCAGTTGATTAAAAACCAAATTTTAACAAACGAAGTCTCGTATGAACGTAAAGCAAAAGAGATTTTACTAGCAATGAGACTTGAGCATTTTATGACAAAGGAAGAAATTTTAGAAGCTTACTTAAATATCATTCCTTATGGTCGTAATTCATCGGGTAACAATATTGCAGGGATTGCCACTGCTGCTGAAGGGATTTTTGGTGTCGATGCATCTACATTAAATTTAGCACAAGCTGCTTATATTGCAGGTATTCCACAATCACCTTATGCGTACACACCTTTTAAGCAAACTGGTGAACTAAAATCGGAAGAAGGTTTACAACCAGGGATTAACCGGATGAAAACGGTTCTTTACCGTATGCAAGAAGCTGGCTATATTACAGAAGCAGAATATGAGGAAGCTATAACCTATGATATTACACAAGACTTCCGTGAACCTGTCCCTCGTGCAACGGACTTGTATCCTTGGATTACAGCAGAAATCGAAAGTCGTGCCACAAAAATTATGGCTAAAATATTAGCAGAGCGTGATGGCATTGACCCCGAGCGTTTAGATGAAGAAGAAAACCTAATGGAGAAATATTCAATTCTAGCCGACCGTGATATCCGCTCTTCTGGTTATCGAATTTACTCAACCATCGATAAAAACATGTACGATACGATGAACGAAGCAGCAAAAAACTTTAAATACTATGGTCATACGTATACGGCTACCACAACAAATGAAGATGGCGAAGAAATCGAGATCCAAATGCCTGTTCAAGTAGGTAGCGTATTAATGGAAAACTCCACTGGCCGTATTATTAGCTTTGTTGGTGGACGTGACTTTGAAATAGTGGAGCTAAATCATGCGACACAAGCTTTTCGTCCAAACGGTTCAACCATGAAACCATTACTTGCCTATGGTCCAGCAGTTGAATACGGCGTGATTGGGGCAGGTAGTCCTGTTGTCGATGTAAAATTCTCAATCGGTGGGTATAGCCCATCTAACTATTTCGAAAGCGAAGAGCGCGGACTTATGCCCGCACGTGAAGCCCTTGCTCACTCTCAAAACTTAACAGCGCTACGCTTATATGACTCTATTTTAGATCGTAAACCTGCTACATTTTTAGAAAAAATGGGCTTTAGTAAATTAACAGATGGCGATTATGTAAACCTTTCAACGGCAATCGGCGGCTTAACAGTCGGTACGAGCGTCGAAGAAAACACAAACGCCTTTGCTACATTTGCCAATAACGGACAGTTTATCGATGCTTATATGATTGACAAAATTGTCGATCTTGATGGCAATGTGATATATGAACATAAAGCAGAGGCCGCCCAAGTATTTAGTCCCGAAACATCGTATATCGTGACAGACATGATGCGTGATGTTTTAGAGTACGGTACGGGTACACGTGCAAGAAGCATGTTAAAATTCTCAAGTGACTTTGCAGCAAAAACAGGAACAACGCAAGATTATAAAGATGTATGGCTAGTTGGTTATAATCCAAATATTACGCTCGGTGTATGGTTAGGATACGATCAACAACGTACACTCAATACGTTTAACACGACGTATTTCCAACCAAGTACACGCGTCAATATGTTATGGGCATCTTTAATGAATGCTGCTTATGACGCCAATAGTGAACTGGTAGGGACAAAAGAGCGATTCCAACGCCCTAAAGATGTGGTAAGTGCTTCATTCTGTGGTATGTCAGGGCTAGCACCTTCTGCAGCGTGTTCAAACGCAGGACTCGTTCGCTCAGATTTATTTAACCGCAACGTCTTTATACCATCACGGATAGATGACAGCTTTGGATCGGGGGCATCACTTGTTGAAATCGACGGGAAATATTATCAAGCATTAAATTCAACACCAGCTGAATTTATTTCTAGTAGTGGTTTCGGTTTAAACCCAACCTTTGCAAAACGGATGCTCGGACGCTTAGGTGGGGACCCGTCAAAATTATTACCAAACAACTCATCATTGGGCACATCCTCACTAAGTGGCAATACATTTAATGCGGATAGTTCAGCACCCGAAGCTGTCGCTGCTTCACTAGCAGGAAACACAATGAACTGGTCAAAATCAGCATCAAATGATGTTGTCGGTTATCGTGTTTACAATGTAACAGGTGGAGCGAGGGCACTCGTTTCATCCATTAACGGATCAGGGCGACGGAGTATTACTGTTCCTGATGGGCACTCATATATAGTCGTTGCTGTTGATATTACTGGTCGTGAATCTGCTCCATCAAATCCAATTTCAATAGCACCTCCAGAACCAACAGAACCTGTTGAACCAAGTGATCCAAATAACAACGGCAACGGCAATGAAGATGGCGGAAATGGACAGGATAATGGAAACGACGGGAATGGATCTGGGAATGAACCAACGGACAATGGGGACAACGATAACCAAAATAATAACAATGGTAACGGAAATGAATCAAACGATTCCGATGTTAATGGGGACAACGGAGACGGCAATATATCCGAACCTGAAATACCAGATTCTTCACAATCCAATGAATGACTTTAAAATTTGTTTATAAGTATAATTTCATGAAAGGGGTCGTCTGAAAAGACATTTTGAGACGGAACCTTTCGAGGATGGTGGCATGTTGATGTGACCACCGCAGGAGCAATATTTCTTAATGGATAATTATTAAGAAGTAAAGGGGTGTCCAGAAAGTTTTTACTTTCTGGACACCCCCATTTGATTTATTTCGCTAAAACAGATGTTAAAATCGCTACCGCTTCATCGATTTCTTCGTTTGAAACCGTTAGCGGTGGTAATAAACGAATGACTTTTGGACCTGCTGCAACAGTTAGTAGTCCTGCCTCATCTAAAGCAGTCACATACGGCGCAACATCCTCACCCCAACCGATTCCTAGCATTAACCCTTTGCCATTCACCGTTACATGCGGCAATGCTTCTTGTAGCTTTGCAATCAGATAAGCTGATTTTTCTTGTACATTTTGTAAAAATGCCTCGTTAAATACATGGTCAAGTACCGTTTGTGCAACAGCTACACCTAGTGGGTTACCCCCGAATGTTGTACCATGTGTACCCGCACTAAATGTATCAAATAGTTCAGCCGTACCTAAAATCCCCCCAATTGGGAAGCCGCCGCCAAGACCTTTTGCCATGGATACAATATCGGGCTTTAATACCGTTTGTTCAAACGCGAAACGGGTACCTGTACGCCCAATACCTGTTTGCACTTCATCCACAATTAATAAAATATCTGTTGATTGATGAATTTCATGAATTGCTGCCGCAAACTCCTCCGTTACAGGGTTTACACCACCCTCACCTTGAATTAATTCCAGCATAATTGCCGCTGTTTCACCATCCACTGCCGCTTTTAACGCTTCCACATCATTGAATGGTAACGTCACGAATTCACTTACTAACGGACCAAATCCGTTGCGCACTTTATCTTGACCTGTCGCACTCATCGCACCAAATGTACGACCATGGAATGATTGTTCGAATACGATCATCTTATGTTTCCCCGTATGCTTGCGTGCTAATTTAATTGCCGCTTCATTTGCCTCAGCACCACTGTTACAGAAGAAAGCATGTGATAAATGAACATCCTTCACAAGTGTTTCTGCTAGCTTTTCTTGCCCTGGACTCTCGAATAAGTTACTAATATGCCAAAGCTTTTCACTTTGCTCCTGAATGGCTTTGACAATCGCTGGATGTGCATGACCAAGTGCACATACTGCGATACCGCTCGTAAAATCTAAATAGCGCTTACCATTTGTATCAAACACTTCTGTTCCTTTTCCTTCAACAATCGCAATTGGTCTTCTTGCATAATTTTGAAATAATGCACCCATATTCTTCACTTACCCTTCATTTTTAATCTTTGTACCTGTTAATGTATCACTGACAATTTGTACAGATGGAATGCCTGCATGTAGACAAGCAACAGCACCTTGTACTTTCGGAATCATCCCACCGTAAATATGTCCTTCTTCAATCCAACCATTAATGTCTGCTTCCGTTACTTCCTTTTGATACTCATCATGAATCCGAATCCCTGAAACATCTGTTACGAGAAGTAAACTTTCTGCTTTTACCGCTAATGCGATTTCACTTGCCACTGTATCGCCATTAATATTAAGTGCCTGCCCTTCTGTTGTTGTGCCAATACAAGCGACTACTGGCACAATACCAGCTGCTGTTAGTGCATCAAGAAGAGCCGTATTCACGTTTGTTACTTCCCCAACAAAACCGTACGTATCCTTGTCTAAATATGTACTCTCTAAAAGGGTACCATCAAATCCGTTTAGTCCCACTGCTGTAATCCCCGCTGCATTCAGCTCATGCACAAGTGCTGGATTTACTTTTCCAATTAAAGTTGATTGGACAAGCTCAATCATTTCTGCTGTCGTCACACGTAAACCATTTACCGTATGCGATTCGATATTCGCTTTTTTTAGCTCCCGGTTAATCGCCGGGCCACCACCATGTGTAATAATTAATTGATACCCCTCATCTTGCAATGCCTGGAAATTACGAAAGAAGGCCTCATTTAGACCTTCTAACGTACTACCTCCAAGCTTAATCACCATTTTACGAGCGGTATGATGCGTTGATTTGAACGTAGTCATAAGTTAAATCACACCCCCATGCAAAGCCGTGCCCTTCTCCTACTTCCAACGACACGTAAATTTTCACTTCTTGTTGTTTTAAAATTTCGATTAACTCTTCTTCAGAGAATTTGATTGGCTCGCCCTTTTCTACCATTGTCGCACCGCCAATTTTAATGGTAATCTTTTCTGGATTTACTGTTGCACCACTATAGCCCACTGCTGCGATAATACGCCCCCAGTTTGCATCACAGCCAAATACTGCTGTTTTTACAAGTGGTGAGCCCACTACTGTTTTGGCAATTTTACGTGCTTCCTCATCTGAAATCGCACCATCAACTTCTACTTCAATTAATTTCGTTGCACCTTCTCCGTCACGTGCAATCGCTTTTGCTAAATCTTCTGCTACTAAACGTAGTGCTGTATAGAAGTTTTCCCAATCCGGATGTGCTGGTGTTAGTGGCTCGTTTCCTGCTAAACCATTTGCCATGACCACCACTGTATCATTTGTTGATGTATCCCCATCTACTGTGATGGCATTAAATGTGACGTTCGTAATTTCTGATAATGCTTTTTGCAATTCCGCTGATTCAATATTTGCATCTGTCGTAATAAAGCCAAGCATTGTCGCCATATTCGGCTCAATCATCCCTGAACCTTTCGCCGTACCTGATACAAGTACTTCCTGCCCATCAATGTTCGTTGCGTAAGTTGTATTTTTCATTACTGTATCAGTTGTTAAAATCGATTGCGCGAAATCGATTCCACTTTCTAAATCACGACTAGGAGCTAACATCTCAACGCCTTTTTTCACTGGTGCTAGGTTCATAATTTCACCGATGACACCTGTTGATGCTACCCCTACTAAATACGATTCGATGCCTAGTTTGGCAGCCGCTAAGCTTTGCATTTCATAAGCATCTGCAATCCCTTGTTTCCCTGTACACGCATTGGCATTACCTGAGTTTACAATGATCGCCTGCATTTTCTGCGTATTGTAAACCACTTCTTTTGTTACTTTTATTGGCGCTGCTTGCACTACATTTGTCGTAAATACACCTGCGACAGACGCTGGTACTTCACTTACTAAAATCGCTAAATCTTTTTTCTCTTTTTTTATACCGCAATGTACCCCAGCAGCTGTAAACCCTTTTGGTGAAACAACATTACTACTTGATAGCTTCTTTATTTCAATCGTTGTCATAATATCCTCCTTAAATGAATAGCGGCACGACTTGTAAGCCTGTCGTTTGCGGTAAATTCATTTGTACATTCATATTTTGAATCGCCTGACCAGCAGCACCTTTAACTAAATTATCAATTACTCCGATAATTGTTGCGCGGCCTGTTCGTTCATCTAACTTCGCATACACATCACAATAGTTGGAACCTTTTACACGATTTGTGCCAATTGATCCCGCATCATCAAGTACACGGACAAATGGGTGATTTTTATATGTTTCTTTTAAACAATGAATTAAATCTGCTTGTGTAACACCTGGCATCACTTGCGCATAGGACGTGGCCAAAATTCCACGTATCATCGGTACTAAATGGGTATTAAACGAAATTTTTGTCTCTACCCCAGCAAACATACTAATCGCCTGTTCAATTTCCGGAATATGTTGATGTTCATTTATTTTATAAATAGAAAATGCTTCGTTTGCTTCACTAAAATGAGTTGTTTGCGATGGTTTGTTCCCCGCACCGGAAATACCACTCTTAGCATCAATGACTAAAAAGCTAGGATCAATTAACTTTTCTTTTAGTAATGGTAGAAGTGATAATAAAACAGCCGTCGGATAACAACCAGGATTCGCGATTAGTTTTGCTTCCTTAATGGCCGCTTCGTTCCATTCCGTTAAGCCGTAAATACTTACATCGATTGCTTCTTGCGGTGCCGGCTCCTTTTTATACCATTGCTTATAGCTTTCTACATCTTTTAAACGGAAATCACCGGACAAGTCGATTAACTTCGGTCCTTTATCGATCAATGGAGGAAATAAGCTACTTGAAACTCCAGAAGGCGTACTCGCAAATACAACGTCAAACTCACTTAATACGTCGTAATCAATTTTTTGCAGTGGTTGATCATTAATATCGATTAAATGAGGAAACTTCGCTGAAAAGACCGTCCCTTCCTCTGATGATGTAAATAATGTTAGGTTCTCTACTTCTTTATGATTATATAAAAAACGAATTAACTCTAAACCACCATAGCCAGTGGCACCGATAATTCCAACTTTCATTTTCTTCACCTCATAATTGGAAAGACACCATTCATTACACATGATACTTTCCTTTATATATTGTCAATAAACCTTGTTTAAACGATTAAGATAAAAACAGTATAGTGCTGTATAAATATTTAGTCAACCGTATTTTTATATAATCTTAAAATATTCAGAATTAACTTATCGATATGATTTATATTTCTCTGCCTGTTCAACTAAATATTTAAGCAATGTAAATAAGGAGATATTTCGACAGTCCTTCGAAATATCTCCTTTCACACAATGATCATAGTATGCATATAATTGTATAAAAATTAATAACTATACAATTCGTTCTATTTCACATGCATTCCTTATAGCTCTTATCAACTGAGAAAATTACTCTTCCATCGTTGAAAGATCGCCAGTCGGTAAGTTCAGTTCCCATGCTTTTAGGACTCGGCGCATAATTTTACCGCTACGCGTTTTCGGTAATTTATCTTTAAACTCGATTTCACGCGGGGCTGCGTGTGCAGAAAGTCCATGTTTAACAAATTCTTTAATATCTTCCTCTAATTGTTTAGATGGCTCTACACCTTCACCCAATGCTATGAATGCTTTAATGATTTCACCACGCAATGGATCAGGCTTACCGATAACGCCCGCTTCCACAATATCTGGATGTTCTAGTAATTTACTTTCAACCTCAAATGGACCTATACGTTCACCAGCTGTCATAATGACATCATCAACACGCCCTTGGAACCAGAAATAGCCGTCATCATCCATATAGGCTGAATCGCCAGATACATACCATTCGCCTTTTAAGAAATACGAATCATACTTTCCAGGATTATTCCAAATTTGACGCATCATACTTGGCCAACCTTTACGAATCGCTAAATTCCCCATGGTAAACGGTGGTACTTCATTCCCTTGATCATCCACAATTGTTGCATAAACTCCTGGTACTGGTTTCCCCATTGACCCTGGTTTAATATCCATGCTCGGATAGTTACAAATTATATGTCCACCCGTTTCAGTCATCCACCAAGTATCATGAATCCGATGACTCAATTCCTCTACGCCCCAGCGAATCACTTCTGGATTTAGCGGCTCCCCAACCGATAAAACATGACGTAGTGTTGACAAATCATATCGCTCTAATACACTACGCCCTGCACCTGCAAGCATACGGAACGCTGTTGGCGCACTATACCAAACCGTTACACCATAGTCTTGAATCGCACTATACCAGGCTTGTGGACTGAAACGACCTCCTAAAATTAAGCTTGTTGCACCGTTTAACCACGGACCAAAAATGCCGTAAGCTGTACCTGTTACCCAACCTGGGTCAGCCGTACACCAGTAAATATCATCATCATTTAAATCTAGTACCCATTGAGTTGTTTGATATTGTTGCACCATTGCGTAATGTACATGTAGCACCCCTTTTGGTGCACCTGTTGAGCCAGAAGTGTAATGAAGAACCATGCCGTCTTCTTTATCAACCCACTCAATATCAAATTTATTGGAAGCAGATTGCATGCGTTTATTAAAGTCTACGATTTTATCTGTTTCTTCAATCTGATCCCCCACAAGAAAAATAGTTTTTAAATGTGGTAGCTTTTCTACCGGCACTCGTGAAAGTAGTGTTGGCGTCGTCACTAGCGCAACGGCTTCACTATCCAAAAGGCGATCATATACCGCGCCTTCCATAAATGCTTCAAATAATGGCCCCACAATGACACCCATTTTTAAAGCGCCTAGTAGTGAGAAATACAGCTCAGGCGAACGAGGCATGAAAATAAACATTCGATCCCCTTTTTTCATATCCGTCGCTTCTTTCAACACATTCGCTGCTTTATTTGTTAATAACTTCATGTCATGAAATGAATACGCTTCTTTGCGTACGCCATCATTGTAATAGAGTGCAACTTTGTTTTTACGATATGTTTCTGTATGACGGTCAATTGCTTCATATGCCATATTAACCTTTCCCGTCTCATACCAGCTAAATGCCTTCTCTGTTTCTTGCCAATCATGTGTTGTTGCTGTTTCCTCATAGCTCGTTAAGCGATGATTCCCCGGAATTGCGGCTAGTTTCTCTAACATTTTTATCCCCATGAAAATTACCCCTTTCTTCGAAAACATATATATATTTTACAATATCAAAACATTAATTAGCAAAATATTTTAAATTTTTTGATTGTTAAGTATTTCTTCACAAATGCTAGCGTATTTTTGCATAAAATCAGTTATAATAGATACATCTTACTGGGGTGGTGTAGAAATGGAACATATTAAAACATTTTACAGTATCACAAAGGAGACTAAACACGGTCCCATCATTGTAGAGGGCCCTGTCCCTGCAGAACAACTAGCCTTGTATACGTTACATGAAGGTTTAATCGCTTTCAGGCCTCCTAAACAGCAACACGAAGCATTAATTGGTATCGCACAACTTGACGAGGGGCGTATTATTATCGCGCGCAATGGGGATATAATCGTAGGTTACGTTACATATTTATATCCAGACCCATTAGAACGCTGGGCAGAGGATCGAATCGATAATATGATTGAACTTGGCGCAATCGAAGTAATTTCAGATTATCGCGGGACAGGTGTAGGAAAAAAATTAGTTGAGGTCTCCTTTATGGCAGATGAAATGGAAGATTATCTCGTTATTACAACTGAGTATTATTGGCATTGGGATTTAAAAGGAACAGGTCTTAACGTATGGGATTACCGCAAAATGATGGAGAATATGATGAGTATCGCTCATTTTGAGTATTATGCAACAGACGATCCGGAGATTACCTCCCATCCAGCGAACTGCTTAATGGCTCGAACTGGAAAGCGCGTCGGTCCAAATACAATAGAGCGATTCGACAGACTACGATTTAAAAATCGATATATGTATTAGTTTATATTTCTAATGGAATAGTTTAAGAGTATTATTAAGTTCACAACATTTATACAAAGGGGAATCGTATATGATTGTTGAAGAAATTATGCAAACTGATGTATGTACACTTAAGCCAACAGATACCGTAAATGATGCTGTCCGTTTGATGCGTGAAAAGAAAATTCGTCACCTACCTATCGTTGACGAAAATGAAACAGTTGTAGGAATTGTCACAGACCATGATATCAAAAAAGCGTTGCCATCGTGCTTAAAAGAGGAAGCAAATTCAATCACGTACGATGCACCACTGGAAGACATCATGGTGAAAGAGCCGATTATCGGCCATCCATTAGACTTTGTAGAAGAAGTCGCTCTCACATTCTATGAAAACAAAATTAGTTGTTTACCTATCGTTTCAGGCGGTCAACTTATTGGTATCGTCACAACAACAGACGTTCTCTATCGCTATATTGAGCTAACAGGGGCAAATCAACCCGCTTCTAAGCTCGATATTCGTGTCACAAATAAGCCAGGTGTGTTACATGAAATTACGAGCGTTATTAGCCAACATAAAGCGAATGTATTAAGCGTTCTCGTTTATCCAGATAGTGAAAGTGACAATACCCGCATTTTAAGTGTTCGCCTACAGGTCATGAATCCTTTAGCCATTATTGAAGACTTACGAAAAGAAGGGTTTCATGTTTTATGGCCAAACCTTCCAGGGGTAAAACTATGAAAAATGCTGTCTTTATTTATTCTCCTGATCAACTAGGCTATAAATTTTCAGACTCGCATCCTTTTAATCATAAACGCTTATTACTGACAATCGATTTATTAAAAAATATCGGCGCACTTTCCGACGATGACATTGTCCCTGCACGTATGGCAACAGATGAAGAAATTGCACTTGCTCACGATTCACAGTACATTGACATTGTCAAAAAAGCAGGCCGTGGTGAACTCACACCACAACAAG
Source organism: Lysinibacillus sp. LZ02 (assembly GCF_050613145.1). Lineage (GTDB taxonomy): Bacteria > Bacillota > Bacilli > Bacillales_A > Planococcaceae > Lysinibacillus_B. Next base: position 3,035,846 of record NZ_CP192507.1, read on the forward strand.
GTGAAGCATATGGCATTGGAACAGAAGATACACCGATGTTTAAAGACATGCATGAAGCAAGTGCCTTACTTGTTGGTGGGACATTGCAAGCGGTGGACTATGTACTACAAGGGAAATCTCGCCATGCACTAAACTTAGGTGGTGGATTACATCATGGGTTCCGTGGTCGCGCATCTGGTTTTTGTATTTATAACGATAGCAGTGTGGCGATTCGTTATATGCAAGAAAAATATGGATTACGTGTATTATATGTCGATACGGATGCCCATCATGGTGACGGTGTACAATGGGCATTTTACGATGACCCAAATGTTTGTACTTTATCCATTCATGAAACAGGACGCTATCTGTTCCCTGGTACAGGAAATATTACAGAGCGTGGAAATGGCGAAGGTTACGGTACATCCTTTAACTTCCCCATTGATGCCTTTACAGAAGATGACAGCTTTCTGGAAATTTATGAAGCTTCCATGCGCGAAGTATTTGAATTTTTCAAGCCTGATGTTGTCTTAACACAAAATGGTGCGGATGCACATTATTTTGACCCACTTACACATCTATATGGCACAATGAAAATTTATCGTGAAATACCGAAGCTTGCGCATAAGCTTGCACACGAATATTGTGATGGTCGATGGATTGCGGTTGGTGGAGGTGGATATGATATATGGCGTGTTGTACCGCGCGCTTGGTCACATATTTGGGCTGAAATGACCGATCAACAACATCCGGCAGGTCCACTGCCTCAAGCTTGGCTCGATCGGTGGCAGCCTGAATCACCCGTACCGTTTATCCCAACGTGGGAAGATCCAAATCCATTATATGAGTCGATTCCACGAAAGGCAGAAATCGAAGAAAAAAATGCACAAATGCTTGCAAAGGCATTGCATATGATTCGCAATGAGAAACGATAAAAAGGTTCCGTCTCAAAATATCTTTTGAGGCGGAACCTTTTATTATTGTTTCACTGAATCTCGCATTTCGATGCGGTGTGGTAGAATAACACTTTGTTGTTCTACTTTCTCTTTATTCATTAATTTCGTCAGTAAGCGCATCGCTACTGCTCCAATATCGTATAAAGGTAATACAACACTTGATAACTGCGGACGTACCATACGTGCTAATTTAGAGTTTTCAAAACTAATCACTTCTAAATCTTCTGGCACTTGTCTACCTGCATCTTGTGCACCGTGAATAATGCCAATAGCCAATTCATCACTCCCTGCAAAGAAAGCCGTTGGGGCATTATCAAATTGGCTTACCTCTTCGTATGCTGCAATGCCGTTATCATACGTATCTTCTTCTGAAACGATCAGTGACTCATCTACTGTTAATCCAGCATCTTCTAATGCTTTTTTATACGCCGCTAGCTTATATTGCGTAATGGTATAACTTTGTGGTGCTGATATAAAGGCAATACGAGTATGGCCATTATCAAGTAGAACCTTTACCGCTTCATATGCTGCCTGATAATAGTCAATATTCACAGAAGGGACTTCTTTCAATTCGTCCACTGAACCGGCTAAAACAATCGGCACGGGAGAATGGTCCATCGAGTCTTGAATTTTCTCTGTCACTCTATCCGTCATCATCACAATACCATCTACTTGCTTTCCAAGCATCGTATCTAAAAGTGTTAGCTCTTTCTCTTCGTTTTGGTCAGAATTTGCTAAAATAATATTGTATCGATACATTGTCGCGATATCCTCGATACCACGTGCTAATTCAGCGTATAAGTTATTTGAAATATCCGGAATAATAACGCCTACCGTTGTTGTTTTTTTACTCGCTAAACCACGTGCTACGGCATTCGGCCTATATTCTAATCGCTCGATGACTTCTAAAACCTTTTTACGTGTTGCTGGCTTTACATTTTGATTTCCGTTTACAACACGGGAGACGGTTGCCATCGATACATTTGCTTCACGTGCTACATCATAAATCGTAACAGTCAATGTATTTGCCTCCTTTATATGCAATGTCTTTACCCCATCATACGATAATTTTCTTGCTTCTTTCAATAAAAAGAGAAGGGTTTCTTCTAAAGAATAAGTAAATTGCTCGGAATTCTGTCAAAAATAATAGCTCGCTTCGCAAATTTCGCGAAACGAGCCTCGATTAACTACGCTTTAACTTCGTATTTCTTCATGAATTTTAATACTTCTTCATGGAATGCGTCGAATGTTGGGATATCCATTTGTTGCTGAGAATCTGATAATGCGACAGATGGATCTGGGTGTACCTCAGCCATCACACCATCAGCACCGATTGCGATAGCCGCTTTCGCACATGGTAATAATAAGTCACGACGACCCGTTGAGTGCGTAACATCTACCATAACCGGCAAATGCGTTTCTTGTTTTAAAATTGGTACAGCTGAAATATCTAACGTATTACGCGTTGCTTTTTCATACGTACGAATACCGCGCTCACAAAGGATAATGTTTTCATTTCCTTTTGACATAATGTATTCTGCTGCATGAATGAATTCATCGATTGTTGCAGCTAAACCACGCTTTAATAATACAGGTTTATTTGTTGCCCCTGCTGCTTTTAATAGCTCGAAGTTTTGCATATTACGCGCACCGATTTGAATTACGTCAATGTAATCTAATGCATGGTCTAAATCTGCTGGTGTGACGATTTCTGTAATGACACCTAAGCCATATTCCTGTGATACGCGTTTTAAAATTTGTAAACCTTCTAAGCCTAAACCTTGGAAATCGTATGGCGATGTACGTGGTTTATATGCACCACCACGAATTAATTTTAAGCCTTTTGCTTGAATCGACTCTGCTACTGCCGCTACTTGCTCATAAGATTCTACTGAACATGGACCGAATACAAATGATGGTGCACCAGCGCCAATTAGTTCACCATTTACATTAATGACAGTATCTTCAGACTTCTCTTTGCGCGAAACAAGTAATTCTTTCTTCTTCTCCGCTTCTAGTTGCTTTAATGCCGTCTTGAAAATTTGTTTAAAAATATAATCAACTGTCATTTGATTTAAAGGACCATTATTATGTTCTTTAATGAGGTTTAACATATGGCGTTCACGTAGAGGATCATAACGATTCACACCTTGCTTTTCTTTAATCTTACCGATTTCATTTACCACTTCTGCTCGCTCATTGATTAAGCGTAAAATTTCTAAGTTTAGTCCATCAATCCGACTACGTAAACCTTCTAATTCGTGTTGATTCATCATTCTTTCTCCTCTCCCCTGTACCCTGCTCTTTCAGAACGCTGAAATGTATGATACATTTTAGAATAATAACACTATTATAATAAACAAATACTAGAATGTCACGTCTTTTTAATTTAGCGCTTCAACTCGCTAAAGTATCTTTATTTATACCAAGGAAGGAAGCGGTTTCATTGACAGAAAAATTATTTGCACTTGATATCGGGACACGTTCAGTGATAGGGATTATTTTAGAAGTAAATCAAGATCATTATCATGTGACAGATATTTTAATCAAAGAACATAAAGAACGTGCAATGGTCGATGGTCAAATACATAATGTCCTCTATGTCGCTGAGCTCATTACTGAAATTAAAGCACAACTGGAAAAAAAACATGGTCCGTTAACAAAAGTAAATGTAGCTGCTGCTGGTCGTTCATTAAAAACAGAGCAAGCAAGCGTGACAATTAACATTAAAAATCGCCCGATCTTTACAGAAGAGGATATTGCACGATTGGAACTACAAGCTGTACAACAAGCACAAACACAACTTCTTCAACAAAAAGAGGATGGAAAGATCAATCACTATTATTGTGTCGGTTATTCTGTACTTTATTACCGTTTAGATGGAGAAGAAATTGGTAGTTTACTCGACCAACAAGGAGACGAGGCAACAGTAGAAGTCATTGCAACGTTTTTACCACGTGTCGTTGTAGAATCCCTGCTAGCAGCATTAAAGCGGGCAAATTTAGAAATGGAAGCTTTAACACTTGAGCCCATTGCAGCGATTAATGTCTTAATCCCTTCCACAATGCGCCGTTTAAATGTGGCCCTTGTTGATATCGGTGCTGGAACATCCGATATTGCCATTACCGATAAGAGCACGATTGTAGCTTACGGTATGGTACCAACAGCTGGAGACGAAATTACAGAAGCATTAAGTGACCATTACTTGCTTGATTTCCCTGTTGCTGAAATAGCGAAGCGCCAAATGCATACCGAGGAACAAATCGCGATTCAAGATATTTTAGGATTTGATGAATTTCATCCGCGTGAGGAAGTATTAGCCGCGATTATGCCGGCCATTGAAAACTTAGCTACATCGATTGGCAATGAGATTTTACGTTTAAATAATAATGTGGCACCAAAGGCTGTTATGCTTGTCGGTGGCGGTAGTTTAACACCCAACTTAACGGAAGAGCTGTGTAAAGTATTAAATTTACCTCCAAATCGTGTCGCTGTTCGTGGCATTGATGCGATTCAAAACTTAACGAAAGATGAGGGAATCCCTGTTACACCAGAGCTTGTAACACCAATTGGGATTGCGATTGCCGCCCAGAAAGCCCCGATTCATTATATGACCATCACGGTCAATGAACAGATTGTACGCCTGTTCGAATTAAAAGAAATGACCGTAGCAGATGCCTTTTTAGCAGCGAATATTCGAGCAAAACAACTATATGGTAAGCCGGGGTATGGGTTATCCCTTACGGTGAATGGACAAGATATTTTCATTCCAGGTGAACACGGTCAGCCGGCCACTATTTTAGTAAACGGCGAAGAGGCCTCAACAAAAACACTGATCAAAAGTAGCGACCGCATTGAACTCATTGAAGGAAAAGACGGACATCCCGCGACAGCAACAGTACGTGATATTGTAGATGGCGCCTCTTCGCTATCAATCATCATTCAAGGTACGCCTTATGCAATCGAACCAAACGTATTGGTCAATGAGGAAGTCGCATTAATGGAACGGCAACTAAAAGACCGTGATGTCATAACGTTTGAAACAGTGAATACAATCGAAGAGGTTTTTCATCATACAAACAATAGCGAATATATACACAAATTAGGGGCATTCTTTGTACATATCGATGGTAAACCAACGATGTTACCCGAATTTTCAGCACAGTTATTTGTCAATGGTAAGCCTGCTAAACTACATTACCCGATACAAAACGGGGATCGCATTACGTTTGAACAAGGGATGGTACCAACAGCGCAATTAATTGCCAATTCACTCAATATCAATTTAGAAGATAAAATGCTAGTGACATTCCAAAATGAACGAATCGAGCTCTCGAAGGTAGCACGAGAAGTAGTCGTAAATGGAACGGTTGTACAGCCGAATGCCACTATTTTAAATGGGGTAACGCTTCAATTTAAGGAAAAAGATTTGAGCAAATGGATTTATCAAGATGTCTTCCGCTTCTCGAACTGGCAGTTACCAGTTGCTTTTAAAGGGCAATTTAATATTTTACGCAATGGTGAACCTTCTAGCTTCGATGCCGAAATTTTTGGTGGGGATGTATTAGAAATTCAGTTAATCGAACAACCGGTCGCCTCTATAACATAAAAAATAATGACTTTTCAATAAAAAGGGTGGCCAGAAATTTTTTACTTTCTGGCCACCCTTTTTTACTATCATTTTATATAGATTAAGATTTAGAAGCTTCTGAAATTTTATGATCATTTAAGTCTTCTTGCGCCGTAGCTACTACTTCGCCTAGACTTGCAGTTACTTCTGCAATCGTCTCCTCTACTGCTGCAATCACTTCGTCTAGTGGCTCTTCCCCTTCAGCTGACACAGTACCGTCATCAAAAACAGTTGGCGCTTTAGACGTTTTTGATTTTACTTTGTCTACTAATTGTGTTGACTGCTCTTTTAACTGTTGAGAAAGCTGCGCTGTTTTTTCTTTTGCTGATGCGGATAACTCCGCGCTCTTATCTTTTAAATTGACGGCTTGATACGCCATATCTCCACGTAATTCACGGCCTGCTTTTGGTGCCAATAATAACCCTGCAGCAGCACCAACAATCCCACCAACGAGCGCACCAATGATAAAATCTTTCATATTCACAGACTCTTCGTCCGTATAAATGGATCGATTACTATCCACATAATATACTTGCGGTAAATTTGATGATTCTTTTCCATATTGTTGTTCACTCATAACATACACCCTCTTCACTTTATTGTTTATTTTTCTCTTGAGCAGGATTATCTACTACAGCAATATCCTGTTCTTGAATTGTTTTGCGTTGGCGCCACTTATCGGCAATTTCCATCGCCACATTGCTCCACTGCACGACTTGGGCAATCTTTTCTTCATTACGTCCAACTTCCTTCGAAACGGCCGTTGTAATACGTTGAACAGATGTATTTAAACCATTGACAGAATCACCCATTCCTTTAACTGCCTGTACAACGGAATTGAGCTTTTCTGATTTCTCTGAAATATCATCCGCTAATGAATTCGTTTTTGTTAAAAGAGTTGTTGTCTCACGTGTAATGCCTTCCATTTGTCCTTCAATACCTGCCACCGTTGACGCAATATTATTTAATGTATTTTTTAGTGAGAATAATGTGACTCCTACGCTAATACATAACACTAAAAAACCAATTGCTGCAATGAGTGCCGCTATATACAGTACTACTTCCATATGATGACCTCCTATACGTAGTTATGTTTTATGTTCGACAAAATGTAAAAAAATCCTGCATCAATTATTCGAAAAAACATTGATTTAAAATCGCTTAGCACTATTTTTGCCAAAAACAGCCTATTCTTTAACGTTAAAGAATAAGCTGTTTTACTAACCTTTGTTACACACTACCTTACTGCTCATTTCACTAAACAACTTGTTCATTTATGCACAACGTTTATATTTTTATTCGCCTTTTAACAATTGCTCAAATGCATTCTGGAATTTATGTACGTCTCCTGCGCCCATAAATAAGAATACTGCATCTTTATGTGCTTGTAACACATTAATTTTTTCTGTTTTCAGGATGTCGCTTCCTTCAATGAGATTAGCTAGATCAGCAATTGTTAGCGAACCTGCTTGCTCACGTGCCGACCCGAATATATCGCATAAATATACTGCATCCGCTTTCCCTAAGCTATTTGCAAATTCTTGCAAGAACGCTTGCGTACGTGTAAATGTATGCGGTTGGAAAACAGCGACAATTTCACGATCTGGATACTTTTGACGAGCTGCTTGTAAAGTTGCCGAAATTTCCGTTGGATGATGTGCATAGTCGTCTACCAACACATTATTCCCTATTTTTGTTTCCGTAAAACGTCTTTTTACACCGCCGTACGTATTTAATCGCTCTTGTATAAGTTCGGCTGGAATCCCTTCATAATGACATAGTGAAATAACAGCTAACGAGTTTAACACGGCATGGTCACCATAAAGTGGAATAAAGAACTTATGATAAAACTCATTGCGTACATACACTTCAAACTCTGTACCTTCTGTCGTTTTTACAATATTACGTGCAGCAAAATCATTTTCTGCCCCAAAGCCATAATAGACAACCGGTACATTCGCTTGAATTTTTTGTAGTTGTTCATCATCACCACATGCAATAATCGCTTTTTTTACTTGTAATGCAAGTTCCTGGAAAGCGCTGTATACATCATCGATATTTTTAAAATAATCCGGATGATCAAAATCAATATTAGTCATCACTGCATAATCTGGGTGGTATGCTAAAAAGTGACGACGGTACTCACATGCTTCCATAACAAAATAAGATGCATCTTGTTTACCTGAACCAGTGCCATCACCAATTAAAAACGATGTCGGCATATATCCACCAATGACATGACTCATCAAACCAGTTGTTGATGTTTTACCATGTGCACCTGTAATGGCAATAGATGTATATCGACCAATATAGTCACCTAAAAATTTATGATAGCGAATGACTTCTACACCTATTTCACGTGCTTTCACTAACTCTGAATGGTCATCTGGAAAGGCATTCCCAGCAATAACTGTCATTCCTTCTTGAATATTATTTTCATCGAATGGTTTAATTGTTATATTCCGGTCACGTAAAGGCTGCTCAGTGAAATAATACGTTTCTACGTCTGAACCTTGTACTTGCTCGCCTGCATCAAATAAAATTTGCGCTAACGAACTCATTCCAGAGCCTTTAATACCTGTAAAATGATAAAGTGTCATGTTGAAACCTCCTAGGAGTACGATACTCACAATAAATATTATGGGATAAAAGAGACACATCTCAAACAAAATAAATCAAGATCATGTCATATACGGAGAAATATAAAATTTATACGTTCCGATTCACTAAAAAAAGATATTACAATAACTTAACCGCATTGTGTAGCAATGAGCTTGCTCTCGCAGTTAATAATCGTCTCATAAATTTACATACAAATTTTGATACATACGTTTAAACAGCCTTAACTTCTTTACGAACCGAAAAAGCCTGTTCTATTATAGCACTTCTGGTAACAAACGCTATTTAAACAACTTTTCAAATTTTTCGCAAACTAAATTGTACTATTCCCACAGTACAGTTAAGCCCTCAAGCTGCTTACAAAGACACATCTCGACCAAAGCAGGTCGAGATGTTGACCTTTTTACTAAAAAACCGCTCAACATACGCTATTGGAACATCGAAATAATGTCTGATTCCGTAATGAATACTTCCCTCGGCTTGCTACCTCTTTGTTCCGATACAAATCCATGGCGCTCAAGCATATCAACCAGTCTAGCAGCTCGATTATAACCGATTTTATAACGGCGTTGAATCGATGAAGTAGAGGCTGTTCCTTGTTCAAATACGTAACGACAAACTTCCTCAAATAACTCATCTTGCTCATCAGTAACTTCAGCTTTTTTAAGCAGTTCATCATGTTGGAAGAAATACTCCGGCTCTCCTTGTGTACGAACATAAGTAATGATTTCCTCAATCTCGTCATCCGTTACAAAGGTTCCCTGTAAACGTACTGGCGCTGGCATACCGTTTCCTAAATACAGCATATCTCCTCGACCAAGTAAGCGTTCTGCACCTTGCATATCTAAAATTGTACGCGAATCCACGGCAGAAGATACCGCAAATGCAATACGAGTAGGAATATTTGACTTAATTAAGCCTGTAATGACATCAACAGACGGACGTTGTGTTGCCACAATTAAGTGAATACCACAAGCACGTGCCTTTTGGGCAATACGACAAATGGCTTCTTCCACGTCAGCTGGTGACATCATCATTAAATCGGCAAGCTCGTCAATGACAATTAAAATATACGGGAGCTTTTGTGCGTGTTGACCAGCTTTTTCAGCTTGTTGATTAAAACGCGTCAAATCACGTACACCGGCATGCATAAATAGCTGGTAGCGGCGTTCCATCTCCTCAACGGCCCATTTCAGTGCAGCGGTTGCCGCCTTGACATCCGTAATAACGGGACTCACTAAATGCGGAATATGATTAAACGGCGCTAACTCAACCATTTTTGGATCAATCAGCATTAATTTCAATTCATGCGGTGCCGCCTTATAAAGTAAGCTTACAAGAATCGAGTTAATACAAACAGACTTCCCTGAGCCTGTTGCACCAGCAATTAATCCATGCGGCATTTTTCGTAGATCAATCGTCACTGGCTGCCCTGTTAAATCTAGCCCTAATGCTGCTTCTAAAGGGGAATCAGACGTTTGGAATCCTTCGCTATTCGTCACTTCAGATAAGCGGACCGCTCGAGATACACGGTTTGGAATTTCAATACCAATCGAATGCTTCCCTGGAATTGGTGCATCAATACGGATATCTCGTGCCGCCAGTGCTAGCTTAATATCATCTGCTAAGCCGCGCACTTTACTCACTTTCGTACCATGTGCAACTGTAATTTCAAATTGAGTTACTGCCGGCCCCTGTACAATAGAGACAATTTCCGCTTCGATATGGAAATACGACAGCGCTTTAATTAAGCGCTCTCCTTGTTCATCCATCCAAGCCCAGTCTTCCGTCTTTTCTTCCGGCGGCACTAAAAAGTTTAGCGGTGGCTTTTCATAATGACGGCTGAACTTAGGCTGTGATTCAATTTCGAGTTTTATTTCGTTTTGCTCGGATAAGACGTTACTTTGATCCATTACAAGCTCATTTTGAACGGGTGGGATTACATTTTGCTCATTTGATGGCTTTTGCTCACTCGCGATCATTTTTTGCTCGGATAAAACGTTATTCTCATCCATCACCGACTCATTTTGAGCGGGTGGGATTACATTTTGCTCGGATACAACATTATTTTGATCCATTACAAGCTCATTTTGAACGGTTTGAGCTATGTTCTGCTCGTTCGACGGATTTTGCTCACTTGCGATTACTTTTTGCTCGAATAAAACGTTATTCCCATCCATCACCGACTCATTTTGAGCGGGCGGGACTACATTTTGCTCAGATACAACATTATTCTGCTCCATTACAAGCTCATTTTGAACGGGTGGAACTACATTTTGCTCGTTCGACGGCTTTTGTTCAGGTACAAGGTTATGTTCCTCGATCATACTATCGTTCTGTTCACTTAACTCTACAGTATGCTGAATTTCGTTATTTTCCACTTCACGTTCTAAAACGGCAACCATACTGTCACTTAATTGCGTACTCGTCACTACTTCATGAGAAATAGATGGCTCAACAACTGTTAGTGTATGATTTTTTATTACTATATCCGTTTCAGTCGTTGCCACACTTTCAGCCATTGCTTCCTGATTCATTTCCATATTAGCAGACTTTTTCTTTTGCAATTGCTCTTGCAAAATTTTCTTTGCCAGTAACTTTTCCTTATCGGATTTTAACATGAGTACGTTAAATGGTAATCGACTGCCTGTTGATATTGTTTTGGTTTCCTCCGTTTGTACTTGTACAAACTCATTTTGTTGGGCTTGTTCCACATTTAGCTGTCCAATATGAATGGTAGAGTTTTCAATCGTTAAATGCTTCACCTGCATATCTGACAGCGGATCTTCATGCTCTTCTGCAACAATAGTCTCTTCCATTTCTTTAGCTATCATATCGGAGTCATTTTCTTCGTGAGATATCGAAGCTGATTCAATCATACAATCAACTTCTTCCGCTACTACCGGTTCAAATGCTTCTATCGACTGTCTACTTACTGACGATTCAGTAGTATGCATCTCTACTTCCTTATGAGCTTCTCCTTCTACGAACGACATCTGCTCACTTAGAACATTCTCCACTTTATCTTGCTTTGCTTCATCCATTTCCATTTGTTTTTCAGCCATTAATTGCTCTATTGGCTTTGGCTTTTGGAAGCCATGAACAGGCGATGGTACATCTGTTGGCACGAAGCGTTTACGACTTTCAAGCGGATTCGTAAACTCCCGATTAACAGGCTTCTCTTCGCGCATCGGTTTTTTTGTTAAAAATTCCTTTTCATCTTTCGTAACGGAAATTTTGCGAGGTGCTGTTACAGGGCGACGCAATACATTCGAATGGCCTGTACGCTTTTGACGACGTTCCAACAATCCCCTAATCCCTTGTATCTCAACATCATATATTTGAGATGTTGCATGTTGTAAATGCTTTGGTAACTCAAGCTCTCTCTCTTCTGAAGAAGTATAGGGTTGTTGCTCACGAGCTACACGCTCTTGTTTAGGTGCTTGATGGACGATTTCATTATCCGCAATGAGTGGAAAACGAAATGCTGATTTTGACTTTTTTTGTTGCTCTTCTTCAAAATACGGCTCATCTTGCTCTTCATAGTATTCTTCATATTCTTCTACTTGCTCTATATCATCTTTAAATAGTTTGTTAAATTTATTTTTAAACCAATTCATCTACTCTCACTTCTTTCTAATTAAACCATAACTATTTTATTATAAGACATATTTGGGTTACATACTGCAAAAAAACCGTGTTTTGCACAAAATACCTAAAATAGCTTGCGCCAAAATACATATAACGTAAGAAAATTTTGTCATAAAAAGCATATCACAATATATTTCTAAAAGAAAAAGCTAGTACAGTAAAAAAATCCCTGTACTAGCCTTATGATTATTTAGTTGGTGCTACGAACGGCGAACCTACTTCTGCATCCTCTTCTAATACTAAAATACCTTTCACTTCTGGTGCACCTGGAACCGCTAGCTCACGTGCTGAACAAAGCATCCCGAATGAATCAACACCACGTAAGTTACCTGCTTTAATGAGTAAACCTGATGGCATGACAGCACCAATTTTCGCTACAACTACTTTTTGACCTGCTTCCACATTTGGTGCACCACATACAATTTGTAATGTGTCGTCGCCAACATTTACTTTACAAACACTTAATTTATCAGCATTTGGATGCTTTTCCTTTTCCTCTACAAAACCAACAACAAATTTCGGAGAGAAGTCTACATCTAGCGAAATATCAGCGCCATTTTCGTGAATAGCCGCTTTTAATTTCTCTACTAGTTCAGGTGTCACTTCCACATTGCCTTGTACGTCAAGTGCTACATATTTGCTAGCATTAAATAAATTAAAGCCCTTTACTTCCCCTGTTGCTTCTTCTTTTAAAATAACGATATCGCCTTTTTTCTCTACAACTGTTTTTACAATAGCTTCAGTTGCTAATTGGACTAATAATACGTCACCAACATATTGTTTGTTATAAGCTACGTTCATTTCTTTTCTTGCTCCTTTGTTACTTTGTTTTTTGCTAAAATAAAGATCGGCTCCAACTTGCCGTCCTCATAGACGAACGACAGTGAAGTGATTGGCACATTGCCAACCGTGAAATAATGCATTGTAAGCTGCGCTAATACATCATACCCTACTTCTGACCGAATATCACCTATAATTAGCACATCTTGGTGTGGCACGGATACGGTCATATCCCCCTCAATCTTTTGACGCATCTCCTTGAGGAATCCTTCATTTAAAATACGACTCGCATCATAGCCATCATTATGATTGACAAAATAAAAAATACTGCCTGCTACTTCATCACGCTTGACATCAGTTCGTAATTTCTTCACAGAAAAACGGGCTGCCTCACGTACTTGTTCTGCTGTGACGCCTAATTTCGGTAACATGGATTCATCGATTAAGCGATAGGTTGTCCCCATGTCTAGCGCATAAAAAATGCGTGTTTCCGCTGTATGCTCTGTTGTAACAAATGGACTGCCCTCTTTTGAATTTTTCGAAAAGGAAGCGGAACGAATAATCGGATACACTTGTGCTAATCCTTCAAACCCTTCTGCTTGCTCACGTTCCATCGCTTTAAATGTTTGTTCGATTGTATAAACAACGTCAACAATCGCTGCGTCTTTCTTTTGTGCATATTTCGCTAAAATTTCTGGCAATGAAATATTCATGCCGCGCCCAAGTATTTTATGCTCTAAACGTACCTGATCTTTCTCTTGATCAAATGCCCAGTCAAACTGTTCTTCGCCTAGTCGCTTTTTTAACTCTGTTACTAATTGTGAGGATTTCAAGTAATCACTTCCTTACATAGAAATAACGGCTCACAAAAGTGAACCGTCACTTGTATTTACATGCTATTGTATCAAAAATTATTCCCTTTGTACGATTATTGCACTTGTACAGAACGAACAATTTCCATCATTCCAATTAATTTCTCATCGATTTTTTTATCCGCTGAAATCGTTGTCATTTTTACGCCACCACTTGACACAACAAGCTCGTACTCTTCTTCACTATGTTCAATCACCGCCGTAAAACCAAAAGCCTCTTCAAATTCAAATGTCTCTTTTTCTTTAACTTTTAAAGTTGAATCATTGATTAAATTCTCATAATGTAAACGACTATCTTCTGCTTCAATTGTATTAACGAATAAAATAAATGAATCTTTTCCTTTTGAGAAAATATAATTCATTTCATTCGCGCCTTCTTCTACTTTATAGCCAGTTGGTAAATAGACTTTAATTTTACCAATTTCGGTTGTCGGCTGTACCGACTGCGCTTCAAAAGTTGTCGCTGCGAGTGTAACGCCTTCTGTAATTTGTTCCTCTACCGTTTTTCCACAACCAGTTAGCACTAATAACATTAAACTTATCCAAATAAAATGAATCCATTTCCGATTCATCATACGCTCCCTCACTTTCTTCTCCGCTATTTATTTTAAAATTTCTACTAATCAAAACGCAAAAATGATGCTTACTGTTTCAAATAATAGAGTACTTGACCAATTAGAAGTGTAACAATATGTTCAAACATTACCTGACGATCGATTAATCCGTCTGTAAAAATACCGATGGCGCCTACGTGATGGCGAGTATCCTTTGTTTTTGTAAAGGTATCCATGACAGGGCCAAGCTCTTCACCAGCACGCAATTTTACAGCAATTTCTTGCGGTAATACAAATGAAGCGCCAGAACTCGAAATAACTGTTCCATCTTTTAATGCCACTGCCCCCCAGTTACAACAATACATCATGCCATCCATTTCATAGACACCACCTTCTAAACCGAAGCTCAAATCTGCATTGGTCGCCTTACGTGTATTGAGCGCACGATTAATGGCACCTTGCCGTGTTTCAGCATCTGAAAATGGTTGTTCAGATACACCCGATGGTACACTGACATATTCAAATACACTATTGTCAAAGTATTGAGCTGCAATTGTTTCAACTGCCGCTGTTTTCGCTTTATTTTTAGTTCCAATCGCTATTAACAAGCCGTTCATCTCCATGTATTTTTATATTACATTTCAAGGGATATAATTTACTTAAATTACCACAAACAATTTACACTGGCTTCTGTAAAAAATAAATTTAACTTATCCATACAATCATCTCTTTGTAGATCACATCACTTTGACTATTTTAACCGCAAAAAAGATGCCCTTCAAGTGGGCATCTTTTTTTATATATGAAAATTATGGATATTCTCTTCAAAATGCAAGTGCATAAACAACCCACAGCTAGTTATGTTATACATTCGAACGAATGGAGTCGATTGTGGATTGATCTGCTGATTGTACAAGCTTTACTAATAATTCTTTCGCAGCGGCATAATCATCAACATGGATGATAGAAGCTGCCGTATGAATATAACGTGAGCAAATACCAATAACAGCTGATGGAATACCATCGTTCGCCGTATGCACACGCCCTGCGTCTGTGCCGCCTTGCGAGACAAAATACTGATATGGAATATGATTCGATTCAGCTGTATCTAAAATAAATTCACGCATGCCACGGTGCATTACCATTGTTGGATCATAAATTCGAAGCAACGGTCCTTTTCCAAGCTGACCGAATTGTTTTTTATCACCGGATGTATCATTTGCTGGGGAAGCGTCTAATGCAAAAAATAAATCTGGCTTAATCATATTAGCTGATACTTGAGCGCCGCGAAGACCTACTTCCTCCATCACATTCGCCCCTGAGTATACATGACTCGATACCGGTTGATCTTTTAATTCTTTTAGCAGCTCAATCGCAAGCCCACAACCATAACGGTTATCCCATGCTTTTGCCATAATCTTTTTAGGGTTTGCCATTGGTGTAAATGGGCAAATCGGCAGAATCGATTGTCCTGGACGTACACCTATCTTCATCGCATCTTCTTTACTATCCGCACCAATATCAATCAACATATTTTTAATATCCATCGGTTTCGCGCGCTCTGCATCAGTTAAAAGATGTGGTGGAATGGATGCAAGTACACCTGGAATTTCACCGTCTTTCGTGTACACCATCACGCGTTGCGCCAACATTACTTGGTTCCACCAACCGCCAAGCGTTTGGAAACGAATCATGCCGTTATCAGTAATCGAAGTAACCATAAATGCTACTTCATCCATATGACCAGCTACTAAAATTTTGGGTGCATCTTGCTTTTGTGCATAGCGTACACCAAAAATACCGCCTAAATGATCTTGGACGATTTCATCTGAATATTTCTCAAGCTCAGACCGCATAAAATTGCGTACTGCACGCTCATCACCTGGGGCACCTGGAAGCTCAGTCAACGTTTTAAACAGTTGCATTGTCTCTTGATTCATTTTGTAGACAACTCCTCATCGTTAATATGTATTTTTATTATAACACAACCGCTTTATATTTCGTAATCCGAACAAAATACGGTAGTTAAACTGCTATCAAAATTCTTATCAATGGCTCGCAATGAGCAAAAATACATCCTAAAAACACCAATTAAATAGTAAGCGGTATTAAAAGAAAGTAGTAGCATAGCCTCCGCGCTTTGCCACAGCCTACACAGGAGCTAAAACAGGCGCGGCCTGTTTGGATCTCCTGTTCCTGCTCCTGACGCTACGCTTTCGTCGCAAAGTAAAGCGCTTGGCTCCTGTGGCTATGGCGCGCTACGGCAAAAGTGAATACTTCTCGATATGCTCGAAAAACATTTATATTCTCTAAAAGAAATCATTTTCTTTTCATTTGCACGTATTATCGCCCAGTCTCTAACGTAATGAATGAGAATCTTTCTTTATTTTTAGCAACTGATTATTGTATTCAACAATAGTTACTTGTAGCGGAGGCACGAGCGTGTAGCTGACGGCATACGCCTTTCGCTACAGAGCAATGTTTTTCTGCACCGGAAGTGAAGCGGCAGGTGCAAAGCTTCCTATGGGAAAAGCGAGACAATCCAGACCCCGCAGGAGCGAAGCAGGAGCGAAGCAGGAGCGAAGCAGGAGCGAAGCAGGAGCGACGAGGAGGCTTGATCTCGCCCGTGGAAAGCGAGTGCCGGAGCGGAAAGCAACGGTTACTCAAATGGTAATATATATTTTGGAATTTACTCATTATGAGCAATAGGTTGTTTTTTACAACTTTTTTCACTTATGGTAAAGTAAAAAGAGATGAAGGAGGGGCTTAGGATGAAATTACGTGATTTTATGTTGGGAGTCGTAACAGGCTTGGCTGCAGCAGTTATCATTAAAGAAGTAACAGAAAAAGTGTCACCTTATAAATCGGCCAATGAAATTTTAGAAAATATTAAAGAGGACTTTAAAAAGGACTCACCGATTGACGGCTCATGGATTTACATGAAAACCGAAAACTTCACAAATGGTTTTACAGCCATCCCTGTTTACCGTGGTGGCATTTCTCGTATGAAAGACGGTGAAATGGAAACATATGAATTTGCGGCCGATGCTCGTACAGGGGCTGTTGTAGATCTTCAGCTAGTTAGCTAAGGGGCGTCTAAAGTTATTGCGAGACACCTCAGGAGCATAATCGTTTTTTATAAATATTAAAGGGGGCCGTTCAACATTGAACAGCCCCTTCTTTTTGACATAAAAATGTAACCTAGCGGATTTCCTTAAGAACTAAAAAAACCGTGCTCTTTATAAGAAAAGCACGGTCATTTATTTAACTAAATTGAATGAACGCTTCGTTTGAGCGCTTTAAGCTGTCTACTACTTCTTTTCCTGTCGCATCCCACTGAAGCATGCGGTAGTATGCATCATGATAGAAAATGAATTTATAGCCATTCTCAAACGCTTCTTTCATAATACGCTCTTTCGCAAATACGCTTGTCATTGGATAATCGTCATATGCCATGACCCATAATGGATTTTGATGCGCATGTGTCGGCATAATGTCCGCCATATGTAATAACACTTCGCCATTTTGCTCTAAACGAATAATAGCATGTCCTTCACTATGGCCCCCTGTATGAATCAGTTTAATCCCTGGAGCTACTTCAAGCTCACCTTCATACGGTTTCGCAAGATGTTGTACTGGTTCCCAATTTTCTTTCCAATACGTATTACGTGAGCGCATGTTCGGATTACGCATTTCATCCCATTCTAGTTGTGTCACGTAAATCGTTGCATTCGGGAATGTTGGAACAAGCGTCTCACCTTCCCAATAAGTTAAACCACCCGCATGATCAAAATGCATATGCGTCATTAAAACCGCATCAATATCCCCTGTCTTTAACCCAAGCTCTTGCAGGCTTTCAAAAATAGTGGACTCTTCTGATACACCGTAATTACGAAGCTGTTTTTCATTTAACTTGCCAAATCCTACCCCAGTATCAATTAAATAATTTTTCCCTTCATACTGCACTAAAATTGGCTCACAAGCTAATTCAATTTGATTTTTATCATTTACAGGATACTTACGTGACCATAGCGCCTTTGGTACAACCCCAAACATCGCACCACCATCTAGCGCTGTTACGCCCCCATTTAACCAAGTAAGTTTCATGTTGTGAAATACTAATTCATCCATCCCTACATCCCCCTTAATACTATTTATTTAAAAATTGCGATTCTAATCGATAAATCGGTTGACCTTTAGCCGAAAACTTTTCTTCATACTCTGTCATGATATTATCCTCGGGCATTTCAGCGTGTAAATCTAATGATACATAATTTAAACGCATCCCATACTGATTCATGCTCACTAAAGAATACTCGAATAATCCGCGGTTATCTGTTTTGAAATGAATTTCACCGTTATCGATTAAAACCGACTCATATAACTTCAAGAACCCTTCATGCGTTAAACGGCGCTTTGCATGACGCGTTTTTGGCCAAGGATCCGAGAAATTCAAATACACGCGAGCTACATCGCCCTTTGTAAAATACTCTTGTAACTTCGCCCCGTTTACTTTTAATAGGCGTAAGTTTGCTGGCTTTTCTGCTTCGACAATACGCTCTAAAGCACATACAATTACGCTATCGAATAGCTCGATTCCAATATAGTTAATATCGGGATTTTGCTTTGCCATGCCTAGCACAAATTGTCCTTTTCCTGTACCTACTTCAATGTGCACAGGATTGTTATTGCCAAATACTTCATGCCACTTACCTTGATAGTCCTCAGGATTAGGAATGATCACATCTGTATGCTCATTAATATACTCTAACGCCCAAGGCTTATTTCTTAATCTCACTTTTGTTTCCTCTTTTCTATAACTTACATCTATTTGCTATTATAGCGTAATTCTCTTCCTTTTGCTTTAATCCGATAATCTTTCCGCTATTTTTATTACTGCATGATGGACATTTACGTTAAACTCCAACCCCGGATTTTTTATTTCTTCACCATCTGCGTGACACGGTAACATACGATCACCTTGAAATCGAAACGTTTGTCCGCTCATCTGTACAACCTCTGAAAAACGCGTATGTACGCCCAAAAATACAGTCATGAATATCGCTATAAACTTTAGCCTAGATAATTTATGTACAATTGTTAACTCTAATTTGCCATCTGTCGCAATGGAATCAGGTGAAATTTTCATTCCCCCACCAAAATAAGGTTGATTACTCACAGTCGCAAACCATACTTGATCATAGTGCAACGTCTGCCCCCCATGCTGTACTGTTAACGAAAACGGCTTAAACATGAACAGTCCTAACACGACATAATACACATAGCTCAGTTTACCCATCCCTATTTTATTCAACCATTTCTTTATATTTGACTCATTTGCTTTTATACCGACAAATGCATCAAAACCTATCCCGCAGTTGTTCACAAAAAAATGTTCATTCGGACACTGTATGTGACCAATATCAATTTTTCTCACGTTTGGCTTGTGCAAAAACGATGCAATCTCCTGTACATTGCGAAATGCGAAAAAGCCACGTGCAAAGTCATTCCCCGAACCTGCACGTATATTCCCAAGTATAATATAGTTACAATTTACACAACCATTTACTACTTCGTGCACTGTCCCATCTCCACCAATGACAATCAATAATACTTGTTGTTTATCATTTATCGCACGTTCAGCTAACTCACAAGCGAGCACAAATGCATGTTTTGGATAATGTGAGATATATGCTTCATACGGTACCGTTAGCTTACGTTCGATATTTTTCCATATGCGACGCCCTTTACCGTTGCCAGCAAATTCATTAATGATAAACGCTAGCTTCACTGCTCTTTTGATGCCTCTACATGCCAAATATCACGATGGAAGGAGGTTGTCTCAGCAGATTTTAAAATGGCTTGTGCTGCACGGATTTGCATATGCTTCATTGGAGAAACAGATCGTTTTAACTGCTCCATCCATTGTGGGAACTTCCGTTTATCAATAAACTGTAACCCGTACACCGTACTCGGATAATCAATATAACCATTGCGTGATAAAATGACTTTTCGAATAGGGATTTCAATTCCTTCTTCTTGGAATAATCGCGTTACGATTGTCTCGGTCCGATTTAAATCAATGATTGGGCTAAGCGTTTTTTTATCAAGCTTCCCTACTTTTTTCGTCCAGAAACGCTCCCCACCACCTATGTAAACTGCTTGATTCTCCTCCTCCAACACTTTGACGATATAACACTCTGTTGGTGTCAGAATAATAATTTCCAGTTCAATGGGAGCTTTCTTTAAACGTAAAATCGGACGGTAAAAAATTAAATAGCTGTCCGGTAACGTTTGCAATAATGAACGAAGCAACGTATCACGCATAAATTTCGGGTCTACATATGATTTTTCACGTAATGTCGAGCTAGCCCACTTCATTTGGAAATGAAAAAATTGATCCATAAACATATGCTTTAATTCAGCAACTGTTTGAGGGTTATATACAATATTCGGTTCAAAATGAAGCGTTGTTTCTTCCTCTGGAATATAGTCTTCATCCAGCTCCGTTGAAACATCTACTGATTCAACATCCTCATTTTTCTCGTCTTCTTTTGCACGATTTGGTAGTAATTTTTTTAAAAAAGAGAAACGTGATTTTTCTATTGGAACTTCTTCAGCTTCGACCTCTATATGTTCCCATTGCCCAATGTCTCCACCTGTCTGCCATTGATATTTTACGCGCTCCCACTGCCCTTTTTTCAATCGAATAAATTGTGTTGGGTAACGAGCTAAATCGATTTGATAGCGTGAAATATAATCTTGTAGCTTCACTAATTGAGCCATATACACACTCCCCATTTTTTCCTAATTATAGCTTTTTATTATTCTACATGAAAAAAGTAGAGGTCGCTATAAGAGCCCCTCTACCTTCATACTTATTATGCTTGAATTGGCTGTGGAATTTTTGTATCAAATTGTGCTTGTAATTTACGTGTCCACTCACCTGGCTTACCGCCACCAATTGCTGTACCGTCGATATCAATAACCGGTGTCACTTCTGAAGTTGTTGAAGATACAATGACTTCATCCATCGCAAGCAGTTGCTCTTTTGTGAAAGCTTCTTCTTTTACTGGTAGGCCAATCTCTTCAGCACATTTTAAAATAACTTGGCGTGTAATACCATTTAAAATGAAGTTATCTGCTGGGTGTGTGTAAAGAACGCCATCTTTCACACCATAAATATTAGAAGATGAACCTTCTGTTACTGTTTCTCCACGGTGTAAAATCGCTTCGTAGCACCCTTTTTCATGCGCTTCCTGCTTTGCAAGTACAGCACCTAAAAGATTTAACGATTTAATATCACAACGTAACCAACGAATATCTTCTACAAACGTTGTTTTTACACCGTTTTCAAAGTTTGCCACCGGACGTGGATTTTCTTTGGCATTCCCTGTTAATACTGGCACTACATCATCGCCAGGGAAAATATGATTACGCGGGCAAGCACCGCGTGTAATTTGGAAATAAATATGACCTGTATTAATCTCGTTTGCTTCTACTAATTGATGAAGCAATGTATACAGCTTGTCTTTTGTATAAGGAATTGTAATTTTAATTTTTTCTGCACTAGCGTAGAAACGTTCTACGTGCTCTTCTAATGTAAATAATTGTCCGTTGTATACTTTGACTACTTCATATACGCCGTCACCAAACTGATAACCGCGATCTTCTTTATCTACTACTACCTCATTGTCCGCTACGATGCGGTCATTCCATAAACTGTAACCCACCTGTACTCATCCTTTTCTCTTCTAAGATTTATTTACTAGCTAATTTAACAATGGCTTCTGCATAAATAGCAGCGGCTTTCACTAAATTGTCTACTACAACATATTCATCTGCTTGGTGTGCTACATCCGGTTCTCCTGGATATAGCATGCCGAATGCAACGCCTTTTTTTAATACGCGTGCATACGTACCGCCACCGGTCGATAAAACTTTCGAAAAATCATTTGTATGCTTTTGATACACAGAAAGAAGCGTTTGTACAAGGTCATCATCTTCCGATACATAATGCGGCTTAGAATTTCCCGCTATATCAAGCGTAAACGGTGTTTCTATCATACGTGCTTGTATATCCGTCATTTTCTCGTCAAACGGATACGTAACAGAGTAGCGCATACTTACTTCAATTATGCCACCTTGTTCACCAAATGTTACAATACCAGGGTTTAACGTCGTCTCCCCTGACATCTCATCCCGATATTGAAATCCAAGTACAGAACCGGTGTGGTCGCCATCAAACACCTCTGTGATGAAGCGAACGAACTCAGCACCTGCCCCTATACGTAGCTCGGATTTTAAAAACTTCGCAAGTAATACAGCAGCATTGCGACCTTGCTCTGGCTCCATTGCATGCGCAGATTTTCCTTTAATAGTTATTATATAGCGGTCACCTTCTAAATTTAAAGTACCTTCTGTGCTATTTTGTGATAAAAACTTCTGAAACTTCGCACTAATTTGTTCTGATGCTTGTTTAAGCACTGCAGTAGCTGTGTCAGGTACCATATTCGTGCGCTTACCAGCCTCAAATGAAAGAAGTACTTCCTCTACATCTGGTGCTAGCTTCTGTGTCAATACGAGATGAGCAATCCCTTTTTCAGCATTAATTAACGGAAAGTCTGCATCTGGAGCAAACCCGATCGTCGGCATTTCTTCTGTTTCAAAATAACGATGCACACAGCGGAAACCGCTTTCCTCATCCGTACCAATAATCATGCGGACACGTTTAGTTAACGTAATACCGGCATCTTTCACCATTTTCATCGCAAGCCATGCTGCCATTGTTGGCCCTTTGTCATCGATTGCCCCACGTGCGTACAGCTTTCCATCAACAATTCGTCCTTCAAATGGTGGATATGTCCACATCGAAGGATTCCCTGCTGGCACCACATCGACATGACATAAAATACCGAGCAGTTCTTCTCCTTCTCCCATTTCAATATGTCCAGCCATATTGTCAATATTTTTTACGGTCATGCCTTCTTGTTGCCCTTTATTTAACATAAACTGTAGTGCTTGTAGTGGGCCTGGTCCAAACGGTGCATCTGGTGTTGCTTGTTCTTCATTTAATACACTCTCAATTTGCAACAATTCACGAAGCTCATTTAACAACTCGTCTTCTCGTTCCTTCGCTAACTTTAACCAATCCATTTATAACACCTCAATTTCTAATATCGCTATTTTACTCTTATTTCTTAAGATTACAACTTTCATACCCGAAATAAACTAACTTTACATTTTTATTCGGGTAAATCTATTGAAAATTGTGTTGTCAATGTAAATTTTCTAATATTTACACACAATATATAGAAATTTTATCGATTTTTCGCTATAATAATCTTGTCAGAATATTTGTTCTGATAAAATTTAATATGAAAAGGGGCTGTCTAAGGCAGAAATTTAAAGCCTTTGTGCACCCAGCACAACTTGTCGTCCGCTAGTCTTTGCCATGAGAATTAAGATGAAGGAGTGGTTCATTAAATGATGAAACCAACTACTGATAGAATGCTTAATCGTATTAAAGACGTGTATATGTTTATTCTTGATAAAGGGGAAGTGTCTACACAGGATTTAGTCGAAGAGTTTAACATCACTCCTCGCACCATTCAAAGAGATTTGAATGTGTTAGCCTTCAACGACTTGGTTATGAGCCCAAGCCGAGGTAAATGGACAACGACGAAGAAAAAAGTAAAGCTAACTTCATAGAACAAAAAAACAAACCATGCAATAAAAAAGAATGCTCCTTTTCGTCGGGGAGCATTCTTTTTAGCTTAAATTTCTTTATTTATCCGCAAATCCACACACTGTATAGCAATCTTTTCCTCTATTTTTAGATTGATATAATGCCTTATCTGCACGTGCAAAGAGCATCGTTTCCGTTTCCATTTCCTCTTTTTGTAGTGCTCCACCAATACTAATCGAAAGTATCTCCCACGCTCCATCAGTACCAGTCTTCTTCACCCGAAAAGCTTGTAACACATCATTGGCAATCGCTTCTATCCGGTCAACTGTTGCATTCGGTAATACAATCGCAAATTCATCGCCGCCAAAGCGAGCTACAGTCCCTTCCTTTTTCACTACGTTCTTTAAAATAGCAGCTGTTTCAGCTAAAACATGGTCACCTTCAATGTGTCCATATTGATCATTTACTTGTTTAAAATTATCTAAATCGACTAAAAGAAGCCCTACATTATCCTTCCGTTTTCGTCGTAATAGTTCTTCCATTAGATTTACATAAGAGGCACGATTATTCACACCTGTTAGCGGATCAAATACTGCTAGACGAATCGTTTTCGTTAAAATACCGCTAATTACAATGAGTAAAATTAATGACGTAATAATAGCAATGACTAAAATCACCCAAAATTGTTGTATATTCCGCTGTAACGAAGCTAGTTCATTCCCATTCCCGTATTTCATATAAATCACACGTTTCGTCGATGCCCCCCGTACTTGCTCTGCCTGATAGGGGATAAACCTTGATATTTCCCTATAACCGCTTTCTAATTGATCTGTATATTCTACAGGTTCCATCGTTTTTAGCGCCTTCTCATAAGCCTCTTTAAACCGTTCAGTATGATGCTCAATCTTATAATCTTCTCCATGATTTGCATCTAAGTAATAACCGCCAGAATTTAAAATACGCACATCTAGTAAGTCATCATACTTATTCACTAAATCTGTTGCTGTTTTAAAAAAGTTAAATTTTTGAAAAATATTAACATTTGATGCATTCAAACCAAGCTCCAACAAATATTTCTTATCTGGCGTAGCTAAATAACTATACTTCCATAATTCACCTGTAGTCGTTGAAATATTAATCGCGTCTGAATAATATCCTCCAGATAGTCTTCGCTTATCTAAGCCGGCAGAAAATTTACTACAACAAGCAGAAAAACTTAATCCTAAATCTGATGTAAATGTCGTATGTATCACTGTATTTGTTTCATCTAAAATATAAATTTCGTATCCATGCTGTGCTTTTAACGCTTCCAAATCCCACTCAAGCACATCAGGATTTTCCTCGTAAAGCTTAGCCATTTTATGAAGTTCTGTTTCTAATTGGTCGGATACAACAGAATCAAAATAATAATGGGCATTATCGACTATTCTCATATCACTCAAAATATGATTTTCAATCAGCTCCAAACTTTTTTGTTGTTCTGCTTTTATATCCTTACGCAATAATTCTCGATTTGTAAATGTTACTACAGATACTAAAATAATAGAAAAAGCAATTAAACATAAGAGCAATCTCATTTGTAATCTCTTCATAAAGTTCTATATCCCCATTTATCTATATAACATCAAAAGTACTTTCTATTTTCCGACATTTTTAATTATACCTTACTTTAGCACTAATATAAAAGAAAAAAGATGTTTCTTTACAAAACAGAAACATCTTTGTTATTTATTTCAATAATTCCCCTAGCTCTTCTTCTGTTAATTCCCGATAATCACCAAGTTCAAGCGTTTCATCCAACAAAAGAGCACCCATTGATAATCGTTTTAAATACGTGACTTTTTTATCAACTGATTCAAACATCCGCTTTACTTGGTGGAATTTCCCTTCTTGAATAGTTAGCTCAATCTCAGAAACCTCATCCGATGTTAAAATGACCAGTTCTCCTGGTTTCGTCACGTAACCGTCATCTAGCTCAACGCCTTTGCGGAATGCCTCAATATCCGCCTCCGTAACTACCCCTTCAATTGTTGCATAATACGTTTTCGGAACATGCTTTTTCGGGGATAATAAATTATGTGCTAAATTGCCATCATTCGTAATAAGCAATAAGCCTTCTGTATCCTTATCTAATCTTCCTACAGGAAACGGCTTAAAATGCTGCGCTAACGGATCTAGTAAATCGATCACCGTTTCATCATATCGATCTTCTGTCGCCGAAATCACACCTGGTGGTTTATTCATCATTAAGTAGATAAACTCTGTATAAACAACCCGTTCACCGTAAACCGATACGTCTTGCGTCTCCGGATCTACTTTCATCGCTGCATCTTTGACAACAGCGCCGTCGATTGTCACTGCTTTTTCTTTTAATAATTGTTTTACTTCTTTTCGCGAACCATAGCCCATGTTCGCAAGTAGTTTATCTAAACGCATGCCGCATCCTCCTATTTAAACCCTAATTTATGAGCGATTTTTGTTGCTCTTGCACCAAGTAATTTTTGCGCTAAGCCGATGCGGAAAGAAACTAGTCCGTATACGCCCCCTCCTACACTCACACCAACGATACAATACACAACAGCCATTAATTTCGTATGTGGTGATAAGAATGTATTGAGTAGTGCAATTGCCAGAACAACCGATGCTGCCATGAGTCCTGTTAAAATAAAAATTAATAAAACGCGCCGACGTACCATAATCGATTGATAGTCTAATGCTTTGTGAATCACGTAAATATTAATACTAATTGTGACCCCATACCCGATTGCTGTCGCTAAAATAGCGCCGTCGACTTGTAGCCACTTGATAAGTGGAATATTTAGTACAAGCTTCGTTAAAACGCCGGACAATAAACTAAAAACAATCCATTTTTGATAGTCAATCCCTTGTAATAAGGAAGCCGTAACAGCAAATAAGGCAAACAAAATCGCCACTGGTGCATAATGGGCAAGTACAGTTGCCCCCATCTCGCTTTCCTCATAAAGCACATGATAAATATAAGGCGAGAGTATCATAATTCCCACTACTGCAGGTACCGTAACAAATAACAATACTTGATACGTCTTATCCATCGCATGTCGTAAAGCGTTATACTTCCCAAGTGTATAATATTCCGTAATCGTTGGAATTAATGCTGCCGAGAAGCCTGTTGCTAGCATTACGGGAATAATAACAATTTTATGTGTTAAAAAGTTTAACATCGTAAAATACGTATCTGTTACTCCAGCAAGCCCAATCGATGCCATCGTACGGTTAAATGTAATCATATCGACCGCTTGAAATAACGGATTAGACAACCCAACAAATACAATCGGCACCGAGTACTTCAAAATTTCCTGATATAAATCCGATAACGGTATTTTTTCTGCTGGTGCGATGCCTTGTTGTAGCTTTAAATCAAACTCGGGCTTTAGTTTCTTCCAATAATAAGAAAGAACGAACAATCCACCAAACGCCCCGATAAACGCAGCAAATACCGCAAAGTTAATCGCTGTCGTTACATCTCCATCTAGCAAAAAGACAACGATAAATGAACCACCTAATAAAATAATAATGCGTGCAATTTGTTCAATAAGTTGTGACACAGATGTCGGTAAATAATGACCATAACCTTGAAAGAAACCACGTAACAAGCTCATAAATGGTACAACAATTAAGGCAAAGCTCACCCATTTAATAACATCTGCCACTTCTTCAACTGTAAAGATTTGCTCTTCATCGCTAATCACGAGATGAGCAACCGGTGTCGACATTGCGTAGAGGAATAAAAATGATATAAAACCACTTAACAGCATTAATTTCGTGCTCGAGCGAAGTAACCTTCTGCCCGTTTCATAATCACCCATTGCATTGTACTTCGCTACAAACTTGGATACTGCAAGCGGAATCCCTGAAATGGCAATCGATAACATAATACTATACGGAATATAGGCATATTGGTATAGCCCGATATTTTCTTCCCCTACAATCGCATAGAACGGGAAAATATAAATGAGACCAAGCACTTTCGATAAAAATAGGCCGACTGTTAATATTGCCGTACCTTTCATCAATGAGGACATACAACCCTTCCAATCCTTTTTAAAATAAAAATATGTTCGCTTATGTATTATGTTATTCTAAACATTTGTACCTATGATTCGCATGTTAGAAAAACACCATTCACGTCAAAATAGTGCAATAGGATGCCTAAAAAAAAAACAATCTATTTGTTAGTTTACATGGCAAAACGGATTTACTCAATTCATTTCTCTAATTCGTGTATAATAGTGGGTACGCAAATCGAAAAAGAAAGTGAGTCATTACTATGATAGACGTAATTGTAGTCGGTGGGGGTCCATCCGGCTTAATGGCCGCAATTGCAGCCGCTGAACAACATAAAAAAGTCGTACTACTAGAAAAAGGAGCGAAAGTCGGGAAAAAACTGGCCATTTCAGGTGGCGGTCGCTGTAACGTCACAAGTCGCTTATCAGTAGAAGAAATTGTCAAACATATTCCAGGGAATGGTCGTTTTTTATATAGTCCTTTTACGATTTATAATAATGAAAATATTATTGAATTTTTCGAAGGACTAGGTGTGAAATTAAAAGAAGAAGATCACGGGCGTATGTTCCCCGTCTCAAACAGTGCACAAGATGTTGTAAATGCATTAATAAATGAAATGAAACGATTAAAAGTTGAAGTTCGCTTAAATACTTCGGTTAATAAACTACTTATGGATGATGAAAAAATTTACGGTGTTCGCCTCACTGATGGAACAGAGCTACGTGCAAAAGCGGTCGTTGTTGCAGTTGGTGGAAAGGCCGTACCACAAACAGGCTCTACGGGTGATGGCTATCCATGGGCAGAGCGTGCAGGTCACACTGTAACAGAATTATACCCAACAGAAGTACCAATCACGTCCAAAGAACCATTTATTCAATCACGTGAACTACAAGGACTCGCACTGCGTGATGTTGCAGTATCTGTCCTCAATAAAAAAGGTAAGCCCATCGTTACACACAAAATGGACATGTTGTTCACGCATTTTGGCTTAAGCGGCCCTGCTATTTTACGCTGCAGTCAATTTGTTGTGAAAGAGCGTAAAAAAAATGGTGGAGCGCCAGTACAAATCCGCATCCAATCACTTGTCGATTACAACGAGGAGACATGCTTGCAAATGCTCAATAAAACAATTAAAGAGGAGCCGAAAAAAGCGGTCAAAAACTTATGGAAATCGTTAGTCCCTGAACGCTGGTTACTGTTTTTATTAGCACGTGCTAGTATTGATGCGTCTTTAACAGGTGTTGAGCTCTCACAAGAGAAAATCCGCGCATTCGCTCGCGAATTAGTTAGCTTTACGCTGGATGTACACGGCACACAATCCCTTGAAAAAGCATTCGTGACAGGTGGTGGGGTTTCCGTGAAAGAAATCGAACCGAAAACAATGGCTTCAAAAATGAAACAAGGCCTATACTTCTGCGGCGAAATTTTAGATATCCACGGCTACACAGGCGGCTATAATATTACATCCGCCCTTGTTACAGGTCGTATCGCTGGCATGAGTGCCGGGGCAAGCTGCTAGGTAAGGGATTGAAAGGTTCAAAATTTACCCGCGATTTTTTAACATTTACCCGCGAATCTATCATCTAAAAAGAAGTGAGCGCAATAAAACGCTCACTTCTTTATTTAACTACTCTTTTTCTCCAGCACATTAATACCTACACCCATAAATACGACCGTCATAAATAATAATAGACTTAACGGTTGAAGTAGCTCGACGAAAGTACTAGCACCAATTGTAACACCCTTTAACATTTCCAACCCGTACGTAATCGGTGATATATACGATAACGCTAAAATCATTTTGGATGAAACAATTTCTAACGGCCAGTAAGCACCACCAAGCATAGCAAATGGAATCGCAATCACTGTCATAACAGCATTAAAATGACCTGGTGTAGTCGCAATAGAAGCAACAAAAATGGTAATGGCGATTATACACAGCAAGTATGGAATGACTGCAATTAAGCTTTGTGCAAACCCTCCATAAAAATCAACACCCACGCCAAAATGAAAGATGCATAATACAATGACAATCTGCAAATAACCGAGTAAAAATGTATACGTTAAATTCGCTATATACACTTCCCACTTCTGAATACTTGCAACCGTTAATCGATTCCACACACCGTTTCTTCGCTCCATCACAAGATGATTCACACCACTCGCTACCGTATAAATAACCATAAACAACGCAAAGCCAAATAAACTATGAAGCTTAGGATCCCATTCAAAGCCTTTATCATTTCCAAAATTGTTATACTGAATAGCAAAACTCGGTTCTACTTTTGCTTGTGATATAGCAGTTGCTACCTCTTTTTGCATTTCCTCTGGGTAAGCATTCACAATTGCAAACTGTTGCACGATATTCTGATAAATTGTCTCGAGCTCATTTTGAAACAATGTTGCATTCATAAAATCAGTGGACACGAGTAAATCATAACGATCGCCCTGTAGAAAAACAGCAACATCTCCTTTACCTTCTTCTACAAAAGCTTTCGCTTCATCTTGTTCATAAACATTAAATTCATAGTTCGATAATTTCCCTAGTTCATTTAACACCTGTTCTGTTTGCTTTTCATCTAGCGCCGAATGAACCGCAATCAGTTGCTTTGCTTGTTGGCCAACCCCCATAATATAAGCAAAAACACAAATGATGACAGTAATGACAATAAACTCGCCTGGCTTTCTTTTTAACAATAAAAATTTTGTTTTTAAAATATCCATCATACGACCCCACCTCTTCTCGGAAACAATACAAAGGCAGCTACAAAACAAAGTATCGCTAATATACCTAAGATGCCCATATAAGAGGCAATTTGTTCAAAAGTGCCACCTTGCTGCAGCGCTAAGTAACTTTGAAGGGCTGCTCCGTTCGGTGTCCAATTGCCAATCGCCGCAAGCGTGGGCGCAAAGCTATCAAAGCTAAAAAAGCTCCCACCTAACAAAGCTAAAATGGCAACAAATGTCGTACTAAAAGCATTCGAAGCGCCTGCAGAATTAATACGATAGTTCAGCGCTGAAAGTAATGCCGCGATAGTACCGACTACAAGTGCTAGCATAAATGTTACAACTAAATACATAGGTGCATTCATAAATGAAATATCAAACATAAAGTGAGCTACGACAAATAAAATACCTATTTGAAGCATCGATAAAATAATGGTCGACATACAAATCGCGACTAAGTAAATCGCAGGCTGCATATTCGCCAATAAAATACGGTCAAAAATGTGCATCTGCTTTTCCAAATAAGCTTGACTCGCAATGGTCCCAGCCATATATAAAATAAACATGACACTCATACTAAATGTATAATACGCACTCGTTGAAATTGGCTCTTGCTCATTCACCGTTGAAATAGAAGACGCGATCTCTATTTCTGGCAATGCTGTCTCCTCCGATAAGTAGCCATTTGACGCCAATTGAGTCATCAGTGAATACTGATATTGATACGAATCTAAGACTCTCTGTATAACGGATGCTGTAATTTCCTTATCATCATTCAAGTATACTTGAAGGGCCGGTCTTTCTCCGCCAGCAAAAATAGACATATAAAATGCCTCGGTAAATCCTTTAGGCACTTCAATAATGGCACTATAATCCCCTTCACTACGAGCAGCTTCAAGTTCACTTGGTTTAAGATTCGTTACAGTCAACAGCCCCTGCATTTCCGCATTTTCAAACACTTGATCTACAAGCATCGAAACCGGAAGCATATGCACCAAGCGCTCTTCTGTCTGCTCATCTAACGCCATCGTCTCTACAAACGCTTGAAGCCCTTGCTGTTCATCATCCTGCTGTAGTAGTGCCACGTCAATCTGAATCGCTTCACTATCCTGCCCCATTAAAGAGCCTAATGCAAAACCAATAATATTAATTAATATGATAGGTAACAATAGAAGAAGTAGGAGCTCTTGAGGGTTACGCCATAATACTTTTAACTGTTTACGAATTAGCGCTAAAAACATGATTTCCCCTCCTAATTCCTTAATGCACGACCGGTTAAATGTAAAAACACATCCTCCAGGGTTGGCTCTTCTACGTGAAAGCTTTTTAACACGATACCGTATTTTTCACATAACGGTAAAAGAATTGGTAGAAAGTCTGTATTTTTTGCCACAGTAAATGAAATATGAGATTCCTTGACATGCACATTGGATAAAACGCCTTGTTCCATTAAAGCTGTGGCAAAGTCATTGGAATGCTTTTCTAGCTTTAATACAATCGTTTTTTCAGACGATAAAATCGCCTTAATTTCATCTTTTGTCCCTGCTGCAATGATGCGCCCTTTATCCATAATATAAATCCGATCACATAGGTACTCTACTTCTTCCATGTAGTGGCTTGTATAAATAATCGCTGTATTTGCCTCTTTGTTGAGCTTCTTCACCGTTTCTAATATATGGTTTCTTGATTGTGGATCAATCCCGACTGTCGGTTCGTCCATAATTAAATATTCTGGCTCATGTAGTAGTGCAACCCCAATATTTAGGCGTCGCTTCATCCCACCGGAATAATGTTTGACCAACTTCTTCACTTCATGTTCAAGCCCAATTTGCTTTAATACCGTATCGATACGCTCGATTAATTTTTTCTTTGGAATTTTATAAATACTGCCGAAAAATTCTAAATTTTCTCGAGCTGTTAACTCCTGATATAATGCAATTTCTTGAGGCACAACACCTAATGCTTTTCTGAGTGCACTTGGATTTTTTAGCACACTTTTATGCTGTAATAAAACATCCCCTTTTGTCGGTTGAATAAGGGTGGACATAATGGCAATCGTCGTTGATTTTCCAGCACCATTAGGTCCGAGTAAACCGACGATTTCCCCTGGCTCGATATGCAAATTTAAATGGTCGACAGCATTCACCTTTTTAAATGTTTTCGTCAAATTCACAACTTCTATCATCGCAATAACCTCCTCTTATGTACTACTTTAGCAATCTACACATATTGCGACGACTAGCTAGCGTCATTTCCTCATATGACCTCAGTCACTTTTTACACAAAACCATTACGTACAGCATAAATCGCCAGCTGCGTACGGTCCCTCAACTCCAGCTCGGTTAAAATATTTGTAATATAATTTTTTACTGTACCAACTGACAAATATAGCGTAGCGGCAATTTCCTTATTTGTTCTTCCCTCTCCAACAAGTTTAATAATGTCTAATTCACGTTCTGTAAAAGATACAGACTGCTCTGTTTGCATTGGCGTAATCGATTGATGTAATAATTTCGGCATCAGCTTAGCGGCAACATCTTCTTGAATGACCATCCCACCTATTAAAACACTGTGTATGCTTGCAATCAGTTTTGTTGGCTCATCCGATTTTAATAAAAAGCCACTTGCCCCGTCTTTTAATGTTTGATACGCATATTCCTCATCATCAAATGTTGTTAAAATAAGTATTTTCATATGCGGGAAACGCTTTCGGATATGCTTTGTTGCCTCTATACCGTTCATCTCAGGCATGCGGATATCCATTAACACAAGATCAACATGCACTTTTTCGAGCAGCTCCAACGCTTCCTTCCCATTGCTAGCCTCAGCTACAATGTACAGCGATTCATCTTGCTCAATAATCATTTTTAAACCATTTCGCACAATCAGTTGGTCTTCTACTAATAAAATGTGATATGCCATTTACTTGCTCTCCTTTAGCGGAAAAGAACCTTCTACGATAAATTGCTGCTCTGTTTTATAAACTTGCAAGCGTCCACCAATTTCCTCTATTCTCTCCGTCATATTTTTTAACCCAAAGCCATGCACGATCGGTGTAGGTGTGCTCACTTTATTTTTTACAGTAAAGCATATTTGTTGCAAGGAATCCCGGCCTAAAATAATATCAACCTCCTTCGACTCACTATATTTCATTGCATTCGTTAAACATTCCTGTAAAATGCGATATAGCACAACGCTCTGGTTATTGGAAATAGCTAAGGACAGTACGCCCTTTTCAATAGTAAAACGAATATGCAAACGACTTTCTATCTCTAACTTACGAATTAATTGCAGAACGGATTCAATGCCATACGTTTCAGTCGATTTTAGCTGTCGTACCGCATAGCGTGTTTCATCAAGACTTTTTTTAGCAAGTTCTTTCACCTCATCTAGTAAATCCAGAGAGTTTTGGATAGACATCATCTCAATTTGCATAAGTAAAGCCGTTAAATTATGTCCTACTGAATCATGCATATCCCGCGCAATTTTTGTCCGCTCCTGTGCACGAACAAGCTGCTCCTGCTCAACTGATAAACGCTTTAAGGAACGATATTGCCCAAGTAACTCCTCATATAAGATATTTTTTTCATTAGAAATTTTAATATAGTAATGTAGTAGTAACGAACAAACAGCTAATATAACGACAAAGAACAAACTATATAGCGGCATCCACTGACCGATAGTGAAGCATATGCTCACCGCAATAATGAAACCAATAAATATAACGTATGATTTAAACGGGAGAGAAAAGCTCCCTTCTATCATAAAAAAAGCGATAAGTGGTAATATGTATAAAATATCAAGTGAAACAAATACCCCGCTAAAAAGAATCAGTGAAATTAATACATAACTAATGCCCCGCACTTTCTTCATAAGTGGTGTGGTGAAATACAATGTCAAAATGGCGGCACAACCAAAAAAAGCGGCCGTAATCGATTCTTTCGTTAAAAATGTATAGATAATGAATGTCGCAATTAAAATTAATAAACTAACATACCGCATAACCAAAACCTTCATTTACGCTCTCCTATCTAGTGTTTTTTACACTCTTACAGCTTAATTCATTCTCTTAAATAAAAGAATAATATTTTACTATATTGTAAATAATATGGATAATAATAATTTTATCGCTGCAACTTTGGATTGGGGTACTTTTTTTTAATTCAGAGTCTTAATAGTTAGTGGGATAATGTATTATGTCTATTCCTTTACGCCTAAAAATCCCCTTGAGTTATATCAAGAAATTTCATTTCCAGATTATTCCGGATAGGTGCAAACGTTAATGTCAAAAGGATATGAAGTAAATTTTAACGAAGAAGACTTTCATTTCTTGAACTACTCCCACTTTCGCTACGCTTAGAAGTAGGAGATTCCTAAGAACACTTTCGTAACCGAAAGTTTGGATTAGGCTATCCCCGTAGTCCCTACGGTTAGAAGTCTGATTGCTTCATTTTTAAGATTTTGCCCTGCGTTCATATCTCGATCATGATGTGTCCCACAGGTTGGGCAATCCCATTCACGGACATTCAGCTGTTTCACGTCTTTATTTTGTTCACCGCAACACGAACAAAGTTGAGAACTAGCGAATGTTTTTGACACCACAACGATTTGCTTGCCATACCATGTTGCTTTATATGCAAGCATCAGCCTAAATCGTGACCAAGATACTTCACTAATCGCTTTCGCTAATTTGTGGTTTTTCAACAAATTGGATACTTGCAAACCTTCCATCCCAATAATGTCGTGGCTTTTGACAAGATCAGTTGAAATCTTATGCAAGTAATCGGTTCTTGCGTTTATGATTTTCTCATGGAGACGTGCTCCTTTTCGTTTTTGTTTTTGATAATTCTTCGCTTCTTCTAATGGACATGTACGTTTGCCTGCTAGCTCTCGTCGTCTTGAAAGAATCCGTTGTGCTCTCGCTAATTTTTCCTCCAGTTTACGAAACCATTTCGGGTTTTCGTAGGCTGTTCCGTTAGAAAGAATCGCAAAGTTCTTCAAGCCCATATCAACACCAACAGCAGAACCTGTCTTAGGAAACTCGTGTACTTCTGTTTCAACCAAGATGGACACAAAGTATTTGCCACTTGGGTTACGTCTAATCGTGGCATGAAGAATACGTCCTTTCACTTCACGACTTTTAGCAAAGCGAACAAGACCTAGTTTAGGTAACTTGATGCGATTGCCTACAATGGCAATATTTCCGTTCGTATGCTTCGTTGTGTACGATTGTACCTGATTATTTTTAGACTTAAAACGTGGTGCGTTATTTTGTTTCTGAAAGAATCGCGTATAGGCATCCGCAAGATTTTTCAGTGATGACTGCAGCGCAATGCTGTCCACTTCTTTTAACCAAACGAACGCTTTCTTTAGTTGGGTTAATTGAGCAGAACAAGTGTTATAAGTCAACCCTTTGCCCGTCTCTTTGTAAGCATCCTGCCATTGTGCCAAAAAGTGATTGAATACAAAACGGGAACAACCGATTGTTTTCGCCATCAGTATGGTTTGTGCCTTGTTTGGATAGATGCGGAATTTGTATGCTTTATGGACGAACATTACTTTTCACCCCAATATAAGAACATTTGTTCTAATCTTACCATAATGATGCAATTTTTGGCAATCGCCAACCGACATTCATCTCCCACTTACTCATTGGCCCCCCTTCTCATTCCTTGAAGTGGGAGTCTTCTGTTGAAGAACGATAAAAATTTTTCTTTATTCCAAAAAAGTAAATTACCCTTGAAATTCCATCCGAAAACAAAACGACACAAGTTTCTGCTTAATGTATCAAAAATCATCTAAAAGAATTATTCTATCTCAAAAAAGTAAAAAAAGCTCATTTTAGATTTACGTATTAGAATATTCAGAAAAATAAATTGACAATTATATTTAATGCCTTTAATAATTAACCTAAGGTTCAAATTTTTACCGGTGAGTTACTACCTATTACTGTTGATGAATACTTACATGATTTTTTTTAGAGTTTAGAGAAATTCACATTTATGGGTGAGAGAAAGTTAAAAATAGATATTTTTGATTTCGTCAGTAAATAGGTATTAATTCTCCGTGAGAGGAGGAAGCAGCATTAAGCTTAGCGAGAAAAGGAGTTTAGAGAAAAAAAAGCAAATTATTTTATCCGCTGTAAAAATTGTTAATCGACGTGGGTATGAAGGTGCAACGATGGAAGAGATTGCGGCGGAGTTATTAATGACAAAAGCTTCCCTTTATTATTATTTCCGTAATAAAGAAGATCTGCTGTACCAATGTCATAGCCTTGTATTAAATCAAGCAATTGCCGATATTGAAGAACTGTTGGTACAACCACTAAGTGTAGAAGAGAAGTTTTTTCAAATGGTAGCCATGCATATCAATTTTGCCATCGAGGAAAAAGAGACCTTTAATATGATATTTGAACCTAAAAATGTTTTTTCGCAAGAACAGCTAGATGAAGTCATCGAATTAAGAAAGCAATATTCTTCACTATTTAATAATCTCATTTTAAAGGGCATTGAAGAGAAAGAGTTCAGACAGGCAGATCCATATTTACTCACGATGCTTATTTTAGGCGCACTAAATTGGATTCAACAGTGGTATCAGCCTAATGGACGTCTATCAAAAGAGGAAATTATTAGTCATTATCAAAAGGATTTATTAAAAATTTTAAAATAAAAGGAGAGGTATGAAATGGAATTACGTAATAAAGTGGCTTTAGTAACAGGTGGAGGCTCTGGTTTAGGTGAAGCGACCATAATACGCGTTGTAGAAAATGGAGGAAAAGCTGTTATTTTAGATTTACAAGAGGAACGTAGTCATGCAGTAGTTGAAAGGCTTGGTGCAGACAATGTGTTGTTTGTCAAAACGAATGTTGTGAACGAGGAAGAAGTACAAAATGTTATAAATAAGGCCATCGAAAAGTTTGGCAAGATTGATATTGTTGTAAATTGTGCTGGCATTGGACAACCACAACGTGTTATTGGACGAGAGGGTGCGCAAAATCTTGCGCATTTCGTAAAAACGATTGAAGTAAATCTCATTGGTACATTTAATGTGATCCGATTAGCAGCAGAAAAAATGTTTACAAATGAGCCCGATGCAAAAGGTGAGCGAGGTGTCATAATCAACACCGCTTCTGTAGCAGCATTCGATGGGCAAATTGGACAGGCAGCGTATAGTGCATCAAAAGGTGGAATTGTTGGTATGACCTTACCGATTGCACGGGAATTTGCAAAACAAGGCATTCGTGTAAATACGATTGCGCCAGGCTTAATGGAAACACCTTTATTTGATTCTTTATCCGACGAAGCAAAAAAAGCATTAGAGGCTCAAGTGCCGTTTCCATCACGTCTTGGTCATCCTGATGAGTATGCACATTTAGTAACAAGTATTATAGAAAACTCATATTTAAATGGCGAAACAATTCGTTTAGATGGTTCAATTCGTATGCAACCAAAATAAAAGGAGGTAGGCAAATGACACAACTCATTCACTATACGCACGAAAATAGTGTGGCAGTAGTAACAATTGATAATCCGCCCATGAATGTGCTGAGTAATCAGGTAGTAGCAGAACTTGAAAAGGTGTTTACAGAACTGGTTAATAACGAACAAGTCAATGTCATTATTTTAACAGGGGCTGGAGAAAAGGCATTTATGGCTGGCGCCGATATTAAAGAATTTCCTGAGCTAATTACTAAGACACGTGAGGAAATTATAACTACCAATTTAAAAACAAATGCAGTAATAACGTACATTTCCAATATACCAAAACCGACGATTGCCTTTTTAAATGGCTATACTTTTGGCGGTGGCTGCGAGTTAGCGCTTGCTTGTGATATTCGCATTGCTGAAGAGCGCACACAAATTGGCTTACCAGAAGTAAAACTAGGTTTGTTTCCTGGTGGTGGAGGTACACAGCGATTATCACGCTTAATAGGCACAGCAAAAGCGAAAGAACTAATGTTTGTTGGCGATCCCATTTTAGCGGATGAGGCATTAAGACTTGGTTTAGTGAATCAAGTTGTACCAGACGGCGAGGGACTAAAAGCAACTATGAAACTAGCAACAAAAATGGCTAGTTTTTCATTAGAGGCACTTAGTCGTATTAAACAAAGTGTTAATGATGGAGTGAATTTGCCGTTAGCAGAAGGATTGGAGTTAGAAGCCAATTTATTTGCTGATATATTTGCAACAGAAGATGCGAAAGAAGGCATACAAGCATTTTTAGAAAAACGAAAGCCTAGTTTTTCTAACAAATAACACAGCCAAACAAAATTGAGTCCCTAGATTATTTTAAATACGGAGGTATGTCGAATGATTGCATTAAAAATGAAAAGTGAACATGAAATTTTCCGCGAGTCGCTTCGAAAGTTTTTAGCAAAAGAGGCTACGCCTAATTTCCAACAATGGGAAGCTGAGCAAAGCATCCCAAAAAGTTTTTGGAAGAAGCTTGGGGAGCAAGGTTTTTTATGCCCTTGGGCAGATGAAGAATACGGTGGAGTAAATGCAGATTTTCTTTATTCTATTATCGTCCACGAAGAATTAGAAAGTATTGGCACAGGGATGGTTGGCATTGGCTTGCATAATGATATTGCGGCTCCGTACATTTATGATTTTGGAACAGAAGAACAGAAAAGACGTTGGATTCCAGGTTGTGTGAGTGGCGAATATATTACAGCCATTGCTATGACCGAGCCAGGAGCTGGATCTGATTTAGCAAACATCCGGACAACAGCCATTAAGGATGGGGACGAATATGTTATTAACGGAGAAAAGACATTTATTACGAATGGTTACTCAGCAGATTTAGTCATTGTTGCATGCAAAACAAATCTAAAAGCAGAGCCTGGATACAAAGGAATTAGCTTATTCGTTATAGAAGCAGGCACACCTGGTTTCACAAAAGGAAAGAAACTAGATAAAGTTGGACAGCACTCAAATGATACGTGTGAGCTCATTTTTGAAGATGTACGAGTATCGGCAGATCAATTACTCGGTGAAGAAAATCATGGTTTCTATTATTTGATGAAAAACTTGCAACAAGAGCGCTTAGTGGTTGCTATTTCAGCAATTAAATCTGCTGAAATCATGTTAGAGATTACAATGAACTATACGAAAAAACGGACAGCTTTTGGCAACCCGATATCTGCATTTCAAAATACACAATTTAAATTAGCTGAAATTGCAACAGAAATTTCAATTGGTCGAAACTTTGTAGATAATTTAGTAATGAAACATATGAACAAAGAAGACATTGTAACAGAAGTATCAATGGCAAAATGGTGGATTAGTGATTTAGCCAAACGTATTTCGGTAGAATGCATGCAATTACATGGTGGTTACGGTTATATGGAAGAATATGAAATTGCAAGACGTTTCCGGGATACAGCTGTTACATCTATTTACGCAGGAACAAATGAAGTGATGAAACACATTATTGCAAAAAAAATGGGCCTGTAACTAACAATAATTCTAACCTTCGATACTAGTTAGTATTATAAGAACTTTTATAAAGAAGGCTACCTACATTTTGAATTCTAATTAATGTTTTATTAAAGCCCCCTATTTGTTTATTTATATAGAAGAAACTCATTCTATAAAACAGGAAGGTGAATGAGATGTCATTACCATTAGATCATATTAAAATACTGGATTTAAGCAGATTATTACCTGGTCCTTATTGTACACAAGTATTGGCGGATTTTGGTGCGGATGTCATTAAAATCGAGGAGCCTGAACTAGGTGATTATATGCGTTGGGAAAACGAAAAACTAGATGATGCGGGTGGTGCAATGTTTCATTCGCTAAATCGTAATAAACGTAGTATTACACTCGATTTAAAAAGTGAATATGGTAAGCAAATCTTCAAAGAGTTAGTGAAAACAGCTGATGTTGTATTAGAATCATTTCGACCAGGCGTAATGGAACGACTTGGCTTAAGCTATGAAGTATTAAATACAATTAACGAAAAACTTATTTATTGTGCGATTACAGGTTTTGGACAAACAGGACCATACATGGATATGCCTGGACATGATGTGAACTATTTAAGTTATGCCGGAATTATGGAATTACAAGGAGAAGAAACAAGAAAACCGATTTTATCCTCCATTCAAATAGCTGATATCGCAGGTGGTGCACAACAAGCGATTAATGGCATTTTATTAGCACTATTTGAACGAACTGTTTCAGGAAAAGGACAATTTGTTGATATCTCTATGTTAGATGGATCGGTTTCGTTGTTACAAACAACATTAGCAGAATATTTAGTAAGCAATGACGTACCGAAGCGTGGCCAGCCTTATTTAAGTGGTGGTCTAGCATGCTACGATGTATATCGCACAAAAGACGACCGCCATTTGTCTGTTGGAGCACTTGAAATGAAGTTTTGGCGACCATTTTGTCAGGTTATTGGCGAAGAGACTTTTATTGAGCAATTGAATGCACCAAGTGATATACAACAAAAAATGCGTTTACGTATTCAAGAGATTCTGTTTGAAAAAACGTTGGAAGAATGGATGCAAACATTTCAACATGTAGGAACTTGTGTCTCCCCTATTTTAACTTTTGATGAAGTCGTGGAAAATCCACAAATTAAAGTGCGAGATATGATTATAGATATCGCGCATGATAACGGTAGTGTAAAACAAATCGGTATCCCTATTAAACTATCCCGAACACCGGGTTCGATTCGTACAAGTGCCCCAAAATTAGGAGAGCATAATGACCAAATTATCAATGCATTGCGTGCATCACGATAATAGCGACACGTGCTGTAAAACCAGTTAATTTTCAACAAATGATTATATAGAAGATTGAAAAGAGAACCAACTTTCAATAATTAGTCAGAATGGAGGAAATAAAATGAGAGAAGTTTATATTGTAGAAGCTGTGAGAACGGCTGTAGGTAAAAGAAAAGGTGCTTTAGCATCTATAAGACCCGAT
This sequence comes from Lysinibacillus sp. LZ02, assembly GCF_050613145.1. Taxonomy (GTDB): domain Bacteria; phylum Bacillota; class Bacilli; order Bacillales_A; family Planococcaceae; genus Lysinibacillus_B. The sequence goes on from NZ_CP192507.1 coordinate 3,077,286, forward strand.
GAAATGGTAGCAAAAACAATAAAAGAGCTAGTGAAGAAAGCTAATATAAATCCTGCAGAAGTAGAGGACGTCATTTTAGGCTGTGTACATCAAGTTGAAGAACAAGGTATTAATATTGCACGTTCAGCTGCGCTTATCGCAGATTTACCAATTGAAGTACCAGGTACAACAATAGATCGTCAATGTGGCTCAGGACAACAAGCTATACATTTTGCTACACAAGCTATCATGTGTGGAGATATGGATGTAGTCATTGCAGGTGGCGTGGAGAGTATGTCACGTGTTCCATTCGGTTCAACAAGAAAAGAGACTGGCTGGAGTAAGGAATTGACGTCCAAATATGAAATTATTCACCAAGGAATTTCTGCCGAGCGTATTGCAGAACAATGGGGATTCTCTCGTGAGGACCTGGACAAATTCGCCATGGAAAGTCACCTTAGAGCGCTACATGCTAGGGAGCAAGGTTTCTTTACTGAAGAAATAATGCCTTTAGAAGTAACATTAGATGATGGTACAACCGTAATCGTGAGGGATGATGAAGGACCAAGAAAAGAAACCACATTAGAAGCGTTAGCCAATTTAAAACCGGCCTTCCAAGAGGACGGAAAAATTCATGCTGGTAATTCCAGTCAAATGAGCGATGGTGCAGCAGTACTATTGCTTATGTCAAAGGAAAAAGCAGAAGAACTTGGTGTTAAACCGAGATTTAAAATTATTGCTAGAACCGTTATTGGTTCCGATCCTACGCTTATGTTAACTGGCCCAATCGAGGCAACACGCAAAGTATTAAAAAAAGCAGGGTTAACATTAGATGAGATGGATATTTACGAAGTGAATGAAGCATTTGCACCTGTAGCATTAGCGTGGTTAAAGGATTTAAATGCTGATCCGAATAAATTAAACCCGAATGGAGGCGCCATTGCCTTAGGTCATCCGTTAGGTGCAACAGGGGCACGTATTATGATTTCAATGATGCACGAATTAGAAAGAACGGGTGGACGTTACGGGCTGCAAGCTATTTGTGAAGGTGCAGGCATGGCAAATGCAACAATCATTGAACGAGTAGTTTAGTAGATATGTACATTTTTTGCCCGACGGTGATGTTTCTATTTAATCAAATAACCTAGATAAGGAGCGTGTACAAATGAACTATAACCAGTATTATCATGACTTTTCTTGGACAGAGGTATTCGAACAATACGGTTGGAATCCAAAAGAAAAATTCAACTTGGCACACGAATGCTGTGATAAATGGGCGGATGACCCTAATAGAATAGCAATTTATTGGCATGATGAAAATGGAAATAGAGATGCATGGACATATAGTCGTTTAAGAGAAACATCGAATCGGATGGCTAATTTGCTAAAGTACAAAGGTATAAAAAAGGGTGATAAAGTAAGTGGATTACTTGGCAAGGATATGGAACTAATTATCACCATCTTAGCTACTTGGAAAATAGGTGCTGTATATGTTCCTTTATTTACAGCGTTTGGTCCTGATGCTATTTTACACAGAATAAATGATGCTGAATGCAAACTTTTAGTGACCAATAACGAACAGCATAATAAAATAAAAGATTTTGAGCTAAGTACTGAAATTATTAGGATAGATGAAGTAAATGATAAGGGTCTAAATTTTTGGGATTATTTAAATACATTTTCATCGATTCACGAAACAGAGCCTACAAGTGAAAATGATCCATGTGTTATTCAATATACTTCAGGCTCTACAGGACTACCTAAAGGGGCAGTGTGGGCACATAAAATATTATATAGTGAATATTCATTATTTAAATATGGGATGGGCATAAGTGAGGATGATATTGTATTTGGTGGTCCGGATTTAGGGTGGGCGCACGGATTAATGAATTGTACTTTAGGTCCTTTGAATTTGGGTATTTCAAACGTTATCTACAAAGGATCTTTTGATGCGGAAAACTTATATCGCATATGGGAAGAATATAATGTTACTAATGTCTTATATTCTCCTACAGCGTTTCGTATGATGCTAAATAGTGGTGTAGATAGAATAAAAAAATTCAATCTAAAAGTAAAGAAATTTAGTAGCGCTGGTGAGACGCTTAATACAGATTTAGTGGAGTTTATTGAACAAGAATTCAACGCGAAGATTTGTGATTTATACGGTTCAACGGAAGCAGGTATGATAATTGCTAATTATCATGGTCTTGATGTTCCTGTTAAACCAGGGTCTATGGGACGTGTAGTACCTGGATATGAGGTCAAGCTTGTAAACAGTGAGGGCGAAGAAGTAAAAGATGGAGAAGTTGGAGAAATTATATTAGATGCAAAGCAGATCCCTTTTTTCTGCTTAGGATATTACAATAACGAAGAGAAGTTTAATGAAAAAATTATTAATAACCATTTCTATACGGGAGATTTAGCTATAAGAGATCAGGATGGCTACTATTGGTATAAAGGTCGTGCAGATGATGTTATATCAAGTGCGGGTTATAGAATAGGCCCTGTTGAAATCGAAGCGTGTCTATTAGAGCATCCTTTAGTGGGAGAAGCGGCCGTTATTGGAAAACCCGATCCTTTAAAAGGCGAAATCGTAAAAGCATATGTAAAATTGATAAATCCAGCTGATGAGAAAGAATCGCTCAAAGATGAGTTAAGTTTATTTGTGAAAAATAAGTTATCAAAACACCAATATCCAAAGGAAATTGAGTTTATACAAGAATTACCTAAAACTGCTAGTGGCAAAATACAAAGGTATATATTAAAAGAGAGAAATGAATTAGTGGATAATAATATGTGAGTAGTCCTTGAATTGACTCGTGCTTTGTATAGTCCTTACATTTTTTATTTTCGGAATATTATGTATTTAGGTGTGTTTTATAGTTGTAGCCAATTCAAAGGAGTGAGTTTATGACAACAAATTCTTTAGAGATGTCGAGAGAGTTACTACTTGGTAACGTTTTAAGAAGTGCAGCGCATATTGTGCCAGACAAGGTATGTTTTAAGTTTGAAAATCAGGAATTTACTTATGCACAATTAGAGCGTAAGGCGTTACAGTTAGCCGGATGGATGCAGCAGCAAGGCATTAAAAAAGATCAGAAAATAGGTTATATATTTAAAAATTCTACAGAGTTTGTCGAAATATTATGGGCCATTTCATTATCTGGTGGTGTCGGTGTACCATTGAATTTCCGATTAGCAAGTGATGAATTACTATATATTATTAATGATTCTGATACAGAGCTTTTATTTATCGATCAAGAATATGTAGATATTATTCAATCCATTCGCAACGAATTACCCAATGTACGTAAAATTATAGTCTCTTCTGAACAGCCCGTTGAAGGAATGCTGTCATATAATAGTTTGTTTGAAGAAACATATGATTATATTCTCGAGCAGCAGAGTGATAATGATGCATGTATGATTATGTATACATCTGGAACAACTGGAAAACCAAAAGGGACTGTACTCACACATAAAAATATTGTAATGAATGCGCAAAATTTGATTCGAGAATTTGAGTTAAATATGGATACGAATCAGCTCATCGTAGCCCCACTTTTTCATGTAGCTGCACTTGCATCATTAATCTTTTGTTGCTTAGCACGTGGAACAGCCATTATTCAGAAAGATTTCGTTCCAAATGCGGTATTACAAACTGTTCAGCAAGAAAAAATCACATGCCTATTTTTAGTGCCAGCAATGTGGAACTTTGTGACGTCTTTGCCCAACATCGGCGATTATGATTTATCCTCTGTGCGCACATGTATTGCTGGAGCAGAAACTTGTCCACTAAAAGTGAAAGAGCAAATCATAAAACATTTTAATGTACAAGGTATTTATGAAGCATTTGGCCAAACAGAAACGAGTCCAGTTACGATTTGCATGAAGCCAGCCGATTCAATGCGTAAAACAGCTGCTCTTGGCAAACCTATTGTGAATGTAGAGGTACGCATTGTCGATGAGAATATGAATGATGTACCAGTCGGAGAAATTGGAGAAATTGTGTACCGCGGGCCGACAATTATGAAAGAATATTATAAAAAACCAGAGGAAACAACGGCAACTTTTAAGGGTGGTTGGTTCCATAGTGGGGACTTAGTATCAGCAGATGAAGAAGGCTTTATTTATATACGTGATCGTAAAAAAGATATGATCATTAGTGCAGGCGAAAATATTTACCCAGCTGAAATCGAAAATGTTTTATACCGTCATGAGGCTATTTTTGAAGCAGCTGTCATAGGTGTACCAGATGAAGTATGGGGTGAAAGTGTGAAGGCCTTTATTGTATTAAAGGAAAATCAAACGCTCACAAAAGATGAGGTAATTGATTTTTGCGTACAACATTTAGCCTCTTATAAAAAGCCGAAGTATGTAGAGTTCATCCCATCATTACCACGGAATACGTCAGGGAAGATTTTAAAACGAGCATTGCGAGATGAAACTACGGTTGGATCTAAGTAAAATAACGCAGTCCCTTGACATTGTAGCATATCAAGGGACTCTTACTGTAGGGAGCCTCATCCGTTGCCCCCTACACTTTTTTAATTGACCCCTACGCTCTGAAGTGTGCGGGCAATTTTTTCTGTTAAACGTGTTGTTACTTTTGGTAATACCATTTTAATCATTGGGTTTAATGCTACTGCAGCAATACCGCCAGCAGTTGCTTCTACTGTACCTGTCATTTTCGTACCGTCGCTTTGTGCTTCTGCTTGGAACTGACCGCTACCCGAGAAGTTTTCTGTAATGCCTTTAAATTCGAATTTAATATTGTTTGGTTCGCTAGATTCTACAATATTTAATTCGATTTGTACTGTCTTTTTCAGACCTTTCATATTGCCTTCAAACGTCCAAACAGATTTATTTTCATCGATTTGCTCATGCTCTTTGTATGCCGGAACGAGTGTTGCCCATTTCTCAATTTTACTAACAAAATCCCAAACTTGGTTTACGCTTACTGGAACCGTTACTGAATGCGATGCTTGCGCCATAACTATACCAACTTTCCATCTGATTTACGTAAAAATACCTTTTACACATACAATATTACATAATAATATCGATTTGGAAAATAGGTATTTTATTATAGATAAGACAATCCAATAGTAACTACTATTATTACAATACCCGTTCGAACCCATGAAAACTTCTTTACTACTTCAAACTCCTCATATTTTTGAACAAAAACTAAATAAATTACCAATATTCCCGCAATGATTAACAGTAATAACCCTTTATGCAGCATAAAGTTTTGAAGAAAAAATATGATTCCTACCGGTAACAATACACTAACCGCTGTCATCACCCAATAATGCTTTTTATTGGCGTACCTTATATTTCTTCCGCTAATATGATAACGTTTTTTTAACCACTTCTCTGCAAGTCCATTTAGTAATAATAATATACAGTTCGCTACTAAAAACGATGCCAGATTAAACTTTGGTGTATACTCTGCTAAATACGTAGCGGCATCTTCACCTTCTAAAATATAAAACTCCCCTGTTGTCACATTTTTAAATCCAACCCAAGAGGAAAAATCATAAAATTTTAACGATAATTGCTCGCCAGATACTAGTTCTACCAATAAATCTTGTCCATCATGGTGTGAAAGAATAGCCGCATCACCAGGCTCTGCTTTACTTAATATCTCCTGCATAAATTGTTGATCTTGTGCACTCGTATAACGTTTAATGCCTATATACCAGCCATTCCTTGCAGTAAATCTTTCTTCTCCTGTTGGCAATATACTAATATAAAATGCTTTAGTTGATATATCCGATTGGTCTAGCGATGTAGTGTTCTCCCATTTTATCGATTGACTTGGTCCAACAATGAAAAAGAGCACTAATACCGCTGCCATTCCGAGCAGTACCACTCCATATTGCCAATCCACACTTCGCTTCCTTCCCACCTTCCCTTCTATTTTCTCTTGTAATGCAGGTGTAAATTTTTGCTCTGTACCAAGTTCACGGTCAATTTGCTCCTTCCATTTAGTCATGCAGTAACACCTCCCATTGTTCTTGTTGCAACAGGTCCTTTAACTTCTCTCTTCCTCTACTAACCCTCGTTTTCACTGTATTTTCGCTAACTCCTAAAATGTCCGCAATTTCTCGTAGTCTATAGTCATCATAATAATGTAAAATTAACACTTCTCGATATTTCATTGGCAGTTTGAGTAAAGCATCAACTAAAATACGACGCTCATCTTGCTTAATGGCTTGCTGCTCAATCGATTGTTCTTTCGTTTTCATCTGAAACGGTGCGATGAGCTGTCTCTTTTTCGCACGCCAGCTACGAAGGTAATCATGACTTTTATGTACAGTTATTTTGACTAAATATGTTTTTAAAGAAGAGGCTTGGCGGAAACAATCTTTTTGGCGGTAATATGCTAGAAATACATCTGGCACAACTTCTTCTGCCGCTGTCCAATCTTTCACATATAAATACGCAACCCGCATGCAGTATTCCCCATACATTTGCATAGCCTCTTGTAACTCTTTTGTCATACCCTCACCTCTCTTTTCCTTATAGTCGCATATTTCCCGAAAATAGTTTCAAATTACCAGGAAATATTTATACAAAATAGAAAAAAGCCATCCCTATTCAGGATAGCTTTCTCTACTTTGATCGTTAGCAATCTCCCACAGTTTGCTTTGCTACTTTCGTAAATAAGTCAAACCAATATCGGATAGCTTTTTTACATTCTATTAAAATCAACATGGAGGATAGATGCACCCTTTCTTAGGGAATTGAATAGTAGCTGGACTTTAATGTACAAACCGTATTTTTAAATGCGCTAAAAATTGCTGTTGTGCCTCTAAATGAATATATTGTTGATCGACAATTTCTTTTAATAATTCCCGCTTTCTTTCCTCTGTAAATCCTAACGATAGAATCAGTTCACGTGCTTCTTTCGCAAATATCATATATTGTTCGAATCCGTCGTCAAACTGTTCCATCACTTGATCGCGAATAGTCTTTGCTAAAACGGGACTAGCTCCTTCAGTGGAAACCGCAATGGATAAAGCACCTTTGCGCCCAATAGCGGGAAAATAAAAATTGCTATTTTCTGGATCATCTGCAATATTGATGAGCTGATTTCTTTGGCAATCCATTCCAACACGTGCATTCACAGCCCGGCGATTTGTTGCGGCGATGACTAAAAAGGCTCCCATACAATCGCCATCATCAAACGTGCGGGCAAGCCATTTCACTCTGCCTTGCTCTACAAATAATCGTAGCTCTGGTAACAACTCCGGACTAATAATTGTAATTTGTGCTCCTTCTTCAAGGAGTGTTTTTGTACGACGGTAGGCGACTTTTCCACCACCGACAACGATGCATTTCTTATTTGTTAGTTTTACACTAATCGGTAGCATCAAATCACCACCTCTTTTATTCTTTTATTTGTATATTAAGCGTGGAAATTAGTACCATCCGTTGTCGCTTTTACATAACCTGCACGAATGACAAAATCCCCGAAACGTTCGCCTGGCGTACGTTCTTCTGCATAGCGTGCTAAAATTGGTCGCAATTCTGCTAAAATTTCCGCTTCCCCGATATTTTCGCGGTATATTTTATTTAAACGATCGCCTGTAAAGCCGCCGCCTAAATACAGATTGTATTTGCCCGGTCCTTTTCCAATAAAGCCGATTTCTCCCATTGCCGCACGTGAACAACCATTCGGACAACCGCTCATACGAATGACAATTTCTTCATCACGTAAGCCGACTTCATCTAAAATCACTTCCATCTTATCTATTAATGATGGTAAATAACGCTCTGCCTCTGCCATCGCAAGACCACATGTTGGTAATGATACACAGGCAATGGAGTTGCGACGAAGAGCTGAATAGAACTCACCCGCCGTAATATGGTATTGCTTTAAAAGCTCATCGATTTTTTTCTTTTTCTGTGGTGATACATTACCGATGACAAGATTTTGATTCCCTGTTAAGCGGAATTCACCCGTATGCACTTTCGCGATTTCACGTAAGCCCGTTTTTAACGGATAGCCCTCAAAATCTTTAATACGACCATTTTGAATAAATAATGTATAGTGCCATTTGCCATCGTCTCCTTTAACCCAACCATAGCGGTCACCTACATGATCAAATTGAAATGAGCGTGCTTCTTGTACTGGCCATCCTAAGCGGCGGTTTAACTCTTCCTTAAACCAATCTAAGCCACGCTTATCAAGCGTATATTTAAAGCGTGCATTTTTACGTTCCTTCCGATTCCCGTAGTCACGTTGAATCGTAATAATTTTTTCTGCTGTTTCAAGTAGCTTATCTGGTGTGATAAAGCCTAATAAACGACCAAGCTGCGGGTATGTTTCATTATCACCGTGTGTCATGCCCATACCGCCACCAACTAATACGTTAAAACCAGCTAGCTTTTCATTCTCTACAATTGCAATAAAGCCAATATCTTGCGAATAAATATCTGCATCGTTATGAGGTGGAATGGCAATACCGATTTTAAATTTACGTGGTAAATACAGTGACCCATAAATTGGCTCTACCTCGTCTTGTGTATCGACGACCTTTTCACCGTTTAACCATAATTCATGGTAGGCCGTTGTACGTGGTAACAGATGCTCACTTAATTTCGCTGACCACTGGAATACTTCCTCGTGTAATTTCGATTGGTATGGATTTGCATTACACATAACATTTCGGTTTACGTCGCCACATGCAGCCATAGAATCTAGCAATACGTCATTAATACCTTGCATAAATGTTTTGACGTTCCATTTTAAAATGCCGTGTAACTGGAATGCTTGACGTGTCGTTAATTTTAATGTGCTATTTCCCACTTCGTCTGACAATTGGTCCATCACGAGCCATTGTGCTGCTGTTGCCACTCCACCTGGTGTTCGAACACGTACCATAAATTGATAAGCCGGCTCCAGTTTGGATTTTGCTCGTTCATTCCGTACATCACGGTCATCTTGCAAATAGCTACCATGGAATTTCATTAAACGATTATCATCATCTGGAATACCCGAACTAATCGGATATTCCATCGTTTTTTCTAGCGTTCCACGTAAATAATTACTTTCTTCTTTAATTCGTTCTACATCACTTAATGGGCCTTCTTGCGGTGGTAATACGATTTTTTGTGACATTGTTCTTCCCCCTTAATACACATCACGTTGATAACGTTTTTGTGCTTGTAATTCTTTCACATAATTTGTTGCTTCTTCGTGTGAGACTTGTTTTTGTTGTTCAATCACTGTAATCAGTGCTTCATGTACACTGTGCCCCAATGTTTTTTCATCACCACATAAGTAAATGACTGCACCTGCTTCAATCCATTTATATACTTCCTCCGCCTGTTCAAGCAGACGATGTTGGACATATATTTTTTCTTTTTGGTCGCGAGAAAAGGCAATGTTTAAGTTTGTTAATACACCTTCTTGCAACCATTTTTGCCATTCTACTTGGTATAAGAAGTCTGTGACGAAATGTTGGTCACCAAAGAACAGCCATGACTTCCCTACAACACCTTGCTCTTCTCGTTCTTGTAAAAATGAACGGAATGGGGCAATCCCTGTTCCTGCACCAATCATAATAATCGGTGTTGCTGGTTCTGCTAATTTAAAGTTGGGATTTTGCTTGACGTATACAGCTAATTGATCGCCAACTTCTACATTCGATGCTATATTGCCGGACACAACACCCTCACGGTAACGATCGGCTGTTTCATAAAACACTTTGCCAATTGTTAAATGAACTTCTTCTGGATAAGCAGCATAACTGCTTGAGATGGAATATTCGCGTGCTGGAATTTTACGTAATTGCTCAACAAATTGTTGTGGTGTCCACGTCCATGGTCCAAATTCCTGCACAACATCAATGACGTCACGACCGTATACATACGCTTTCAATACTTCGCGCTCTTCTAGTAACTTTGCTAATGCTTCATCTGCAGTAAATGGTATAAATTTACTTAGTAATGTTTTGGATAACGCTGTAATATCTAGCTGTTTGAGTGCTTGTTGTAGTACGACCTCATTGCCTTCAACTGTCACATGTTGTGAACCATCGAATTGTAAAGTCGTTAGTAAAAGAGCTACAAGCTGGTCGTTATTTTCAGGAACGATTGCTAACACATCCCCTGGCTCGTATAGTAAACCTGAGCCTTCAAGCGACAGCTCTAAGTGAACCGTTTCTTTATTGGAACCTCGCCCATTTAAATTAATTTTCTCTAATACTTCTGCCAAAAACGGCTGATTGCGCGTATACTCTTTACTAACATTACTTATTTGATTAGTTGGTTTTATGATCGCACTATTACCTGTCGTTGCTAATACACTATTTACTTGCTCAATCCACTTGTTCGCTGCTTCTTCGTAATCTACATCACAGTCAACACGCGGTACAATGCTCTTTGCGCCTAATGCTTTTAAGCGTTCATCAAAGTCAATGCCCGTTTTACAGAAAAATTCATACGACGTATCACCGAGTGCTAAAACGGAATATTTTAATTGTGGTAGTTGTGGCGCACGCTTACTATGTAAATACTCATAGAAGCTAATCGCATTATCTGGTGGCTCCCCTTCACCATGTGTACTCGCTACGATAAATAGATGATCTAATTTCTTTAAATTATTTACTTTGAAATCACTCATAGAAGAAACCGTTACATTATGTTCTTCACTCGTAATCGTTGCAGCTAATTTTTTCGCTAATTGTTGGCTATTCCCCGTTTGCGAACCAAATAAAATCGTAATGTCTTTTGTTTGCACGGGTACTGGTGCTGATTCTACCTCTTGCACAACGACTGGTACACTTGTAGCAGTTGCAGCTGATAAATAGCCTGTTAACCATGCTTTTTGCTGCTCTGTTAAATTTGGAATTACCTCATTCAACAGCTTCACTTGCTGTTCTGTAAATGGACTATTAATTACTTGTAATGTCACGTTTTTCGCCCCTCATTTTCATTATTTCAAACGAATTTTTTCATTTTTTTCAATTTGTACGACATAATTATCTTGAATCACAAGTGTAATCGTGCCGTACCTCATGGAATCAACCATTTTCCTTACGTTCTCCAATGTGATTTCGACATTCTCTTTACGCGTACTCATAAATACATCTCCCTTTCCCCATTAATTGATGAATACGATCGACAAATACATGTTGCACTTGCTTGTCGTAACCAAGGCAGTTACATAATATAATCGCTTGATTTACATGTTGAACCTCTGTAATTTTTGTTTCGATATGCCGCTTTAATAAGCCTGAAAATAAAAGATATGGAATAATAAATGTTTTGCGATTTTCAGCTAATATCCGCTGTAATGCCTGTTCAAAAGAGACACCTTTTCCATATAGAAAACATGTCGCTACTTCGTGTAAACCCGCCTTCTTCTTCAATAATGTCGCAATTTCTCCTAAATCTCTTTTCACAGCTGGATCACTACTACCACGCCCGATTAACAAAACATTTGCACCCCGTATATCCTCATCCATTTCTATCAATCTATGGTGCAATGTTTTTACTAATCGCTCATCAATGCCGAACGCTTCTCCGATTGTAAATTGTACGTGGGGAAACTGCTTTTTTGCCTCAGCTATTTCATTTGGAATATCGTGATTTAAATGATTGGCTGTTAATAATAAAATCGGTGCAACCGCAATTTTAGTAGCCCCTTGCTGTACACACTTCTTCACACCTTGCAAAATAGATGGCTGTACTAACTCAAGAAAACTTACTTGCTGAATAGGTGCATCAATTCTCGGCTTTACTTTCTCAATGAAGCTTAGTGCTTCATCAATGCCCGCTTTTACACGGCTTCCATGTGCAACATATAAAACAGCTTGCATAGTCTCACCCCTTATACTGAAATTTCTTGACGCAGCTGCTTGTAATACTGCTCTTTTTCAAACCAATGAATTTTCTCACGCACATTTACAACATCCCCAATAATAATCATGCTTGGATTTTCAACTTGCTGATCTTCTGCAATTTGTACAATGGTCTTTAATGTACCGACTACTGTTCGTTGTACGTCTGTTGTGCCCCATTGAATTAAAGCAACAGGTATATCTTCTGATTTTCCGTATTGTATGAGTTGCCCGCAAATATAAGGAAGATTCCCAACCCCCATATAAATGGCGAGTGTATCAATACCAATTAGGCTTTCCCACTTAATCGAATCCTCTTTCCCTTCACGCATATGCCCTGTAACAATTGCAAAGCTTGAACTATGATCGCGATGCGTTACAGGAATACCTGCGTAGGCTGGTGCGGCAATGCCTGCCGTAATACCAGGCACAATTTCAAATGGAATATTCGCTTCTGCTAGCACTTCTGCTTCCTCTGCGCCACGCCCGAATACGAATGGGTCACCACCCTTTAAACGTGTTACCACTTTATCTTTTTTCCCGTGTTGTACGAGTAAACTATTGATACGCTCTTGAATAACGCCATGATATTTCGGCAGCTTTCCGACAAAGATCAATTCGGCACCTTCCTTCGCATATTCAAGTAACTGCTTATTAATTAAACGGTCGTATAAAATGACATCCGCTTCCTGAATAGCACGAAGCCCCTTTACTGTTATTAACTCTGCGTCCCCCGGTCCAGCACCTACAATATATACTTTTCCCATTGTTATACCCCCCTTTAGGTACTAAAAAAAGCAATTTTAATCTAAATACCGTATATGGAAGTACGCAAATCTAGATTAAAATTGCCTCTACTTTTTATAGTCAGCAATCGATTTTGTTTTTGGAATGAATTACATGTTAACAACACTATAAACATATAATACCTATTAGTCAACTATGTTTTAGAATTTTTAAAAAATTCCTTCCTAAACGATAAAGAAAAGAGCTATATGTAAAGGAATGCTCCTACATATAGCTCTGCATAATGTATGTTTATTTCACAACAATGTTGACTAATTTACCTGGAATAACGATCACTTTCACAATCTCTTTTCCAGCGATAAATTCTTGTACTTTTTCATCCGCCATTGCAGCTGCTTCTAATGTTTCTTTTGAAGCATCTTTTGCTACCTTTACTTTCGCACGTACTTTCCCTAATACTTGTACAACCACTTCTACTTCGTCGTCAACAAGCTTTGACTCATCATAAGTTGGCCATTCTACGTATGAAATTGTACCTTCATGTCCTAAAATTGCCCAAAGCTCCTCTGCGATGTGCGGCGCGATTGGTGCAATTAACTTCACAAAGCCTTCTGCATACGTTTGTGGAATAACTGGTGCTTTATAGCAATCGTTAATGAATACCATCATTTGTGAAATCGCTGTGTTGAAGCGAATACCTTCAATATCTTCTGTCACTTTTTTCACAGTTTGATGATATGATTTTTCAAGTGCTTTATCATCTGATACTTGCACTTTGTCCGCCAGTTTACCTTCATCTGTTACTAATAAACGCCAAATACGATCTAAGAAACGACGTGCACCATCTAAGCCATTTGTTGACCAAGCTACAGATGCCTCTAGTGGTCCCATGAACATTTCGTATAGACGAAGCGTATCTGCACCGTGACTTTCTACGATTTCATCTGGGTTTACGACATTGCCTTTTGATTTTGACATTTTTTCGTTACCTTCACCTAGAATCATCCCTTGGTTAAATAACTTTTGGAATGGCTCTTTCGTATGTACGACCCCTAAATCGTACAATACTTTATGCCAGAAGCGAGCGTATAGTAAGTGAAGAACAGCGTGTTCTGCACCACCGATATAAATATCTACTGGTAACCAACGTTTTAGTAACTCCGGATCCGCTAGCTGCTCATCGTTGTTTGGATCGATGTAGCGTAAGAAATACCAGCTTGAACCAGCCCATTGCGGCATTGTATTCGTTTCACGACGACCTTTTTTACCTGTAACAGGGTCTACAACATTTACCCACTCTTCAATATTGGCAAGTGGTGATTCACCTGTACCAGAAGGGCGGATATTATCTGTTTTTGGTAACTCAAGCGGCAATTCATTTTCAGGAACTGTTGTCATTGTGCCATCTTCCCAGTGAATCACTGGAATTGGCTCGCCCCAATAACGTTGACGTGAGAATAACCAGTCACGTAGGCGGTACGAAATTTTCTTTTCGCCAACGCCGTTTTGTTCTAACCATTCGATTGCTTTTTTAATACCGTCTTCTTTATTTAAACCGTTTAAGAAGTCAGAATTAATATGTGGACCGTCACCTGTGAACGCTTCTTTCTCAATATCGCCACCTTCAAGTACTGCTACGATGTCTAAGCCGAATTCTTTTGCAAATTCATAGTCGCGCTCATCATGTGCAGGAACAGCCATAATCGCACCAGTACCATATGTTGCAAGTACATAGTCAGCAATCCAAATCGGTACTTCTTTCCCGCTAATCGGGTTCACCGCATAAGCTCCTGTGAATACACCTGTTTTTTCTTTTGCTAAATCTGTACGTTCTAAGTCAGACTTCATTTTTACTTTTTCTAAATATGCTTCAACCACTTCTTTTTGCTCTGGTGTCGTAATTTCAGCCACTAATTTATGTTCTGGTGCAAGCACACAGTAAGTCGCACCAAATAGTGTATCTGGACGTGTTGTAAATACTTCAAAGTCGTTATCTGTACCAGCTACTGCAAATTTCACTTGTGCGCCTTCAGAACGACCAATCCAGTTGCGTTGCATATCTTTAATTGATTCTGGCCAGTCTACTTCTTCTAAGTCATCGATTAAACGATCTGCATATTTTGTAATCGCTAGCATCCATTGCTTCATTGGACGACGCTCTACCGGGTGACTACCGCGCTCTGATTTACCATCGATTACTTCTTCGTTTGCAAGTACTGTGCCAAGTGCTGGACACCAGTTTACAGGAATTTCATCCACATAAGCTAAATCCATTTCCACTAATTTAGTAAAAATCCATTGTGTCCATTTGTAGTAACTTGGGTCTGTTGTGTTAATTTCACGATCCCAGTCATAAGAAAAGCCAAGTTCTTGAATTTGGCGCTTAAATGTCGCAATATTTTTTGCTGTAAATTCAGCTGGATCATTTCCTGTATCAAGTGCATATTGTTCTGCTGGCAAACCAAATGCATCCCAGCCCATTGGGTGCAATACATTATAGCCGTTCATGCGCTTATAACGAGATAAAATATCTGTTGCTGTGTAACCTTCTGGGTGACCTACGTGAAGACCTGCACCTGATGGATACGGGAACATATCTAATGCATAAAACTTTGGTTTTGACTCTTCATTTTCTGTTTTGAACGTTTTGTTATCTAACCAATATTGCTGCCACTTTTTTTCGATTTGTTGATGATTAAAACTCACAATAATTTCCTCCTCTATAAAGGTTTTACATTCGACTTTTTCTAGTATTCGCTTTACCGTCTATATTTTAAGCTGAATTGGCGAAATATTTCAAAAAATAAAAAAACTCGCCCCATTCCGTAAAAGAAGGGACGAGAGAATTTTAACTCCCGCGGTACCACCCACATTAGTGACACTGCACTCAGCTCAAATTTCTTAACGCGAAAACACGGCTATTCGCTACTCATTTCACGAATGGCAAACTCAGAGGCGAGTTCAGTTTATCCTCATACTAGCTCGCACCAACCGCTAGCTCTCTTAAAAGTATCCAAACCTACTATTCCTCATCATAGTCGTTCATAATATTGCATTTATTTTAATGGAAGAATGTAAAAAGCACAAGTGTTTTCTTATGTTCGTTGGATTCACACCCTTAGATCATTGCTCTTTTGCGATTCGAACACCGATTCCGATTAATAATACACCTGTCATTTTATTAAAAACACTTTGTACGACAGGTTTCATAAACCATTTTCGAATACCGTTAATCACAAAAATGACAATACCTAACCATACAATCGACAAAACAATGAGAATACCTGCTAACAAGATTAATTGTGAATTTACATTAAACTCTGGTTGAATAAATTGGGGCATTAACGTGACATATAATAGTAGCGTTTTCGGGTTTAATAAATCTGTCGTAATCCCCTGCACCATACAGCTTAAAGATGCATTTTTATTCTGATTAGGTGTAATTTGCTCTTGCAACATCATATTTTGCGCCTTTGCACGCCATGATTGGATTCCTAAGTACACTAAATATGCTGCCCCTGCGTATTTAATAAACAAGAACACAACGATTGACTTTGAGATAATGGTAGCAAGCCCTAAAACAGCGAGGGTTGTCCAGACGAAAAGGGCAACGACAATTCCTACCATCGTAAAGAAGCCTGCTTTTTTCCCATGTATCATTGTATTTTTTAACACAAGAAGTGAATCCACTCCAGGCACCATAACAATCATGAGTGCCACTGCTGTAAACATCCAAATCTCTTGCATTCCCTCACTCCTCATAAAATAATTCTTATAACTATAACTCGAGTTGAATAAAAATTCCAAGAAGGTTTTATTCGTAGCAAAGGGAGCAGTATAAATTTCTATTCGAACTTCATACGTTTCAATGGCCGGTCAAATAGTAAACATGGGATAATCGCAACGATCAATACGATTGTTAAAATGACTGCCAGTACTTGCATGCCATACAAATCCACCATAACCCCACCAAGTAATGGACCAATCATACGCCCTATCGTCGTTGCACTATTGACGATACCTTGATAGAACCCTTGTCGCCCTTGAGGTGCAAGCTGATTTGCGATGGCCGGAATAACGGGTGTAAAAAATACCTCACCAAGTGTCAGTACAACCATTGCCGTAGCAAACATTTTAAAATCACCCGCATAATACACAAAAACAAAAGATGCCGACATAAGTAACAAACCAAATATAAGCTGATTTTTTAGTTTATCTTCCCAATGACGGACAAGCGGACGAATAATTGGTTGTACCGCCACAATGAGCAAACCATTAATTGTCCACAGTACACTATACTGCGACAAACTCATCCCGAGTTCTTGTGTATAAGAAGAAATCGTCGCACTCCATTGCGTATAAGATAGCCAACATAAAATCAGTGACGTGCTTAAAATTAAAATCGCATAAAGTGGCGCCTTTGCATGAACGCCTCCTCCCTCAGCAATAATATTTTTAGGCGCCATACCATTTATATCAAAGCGTCTATACGTTGTAATCACAATGATAAAGAAAATAGAATATGTAGCTAAATTGGTAATAAACACATACTCAAAATTCATATCTGCAATGATCCCTGCCAATGCTGGTCCAATGGCTACACCTACATTATTCGTTAAAAACAATGTATTAAATGCCCTTCTTCCACCTTCTGGCCATGTACTGCCGATAAGTGCATACATCGACGGAAAGATGATCCCTGATGTAAAGCCTAAGAATGTTAAAAACACAACGTATTGTGTGAAGTCATGCCATATTGTGAGCAGTCCTAACACCGTAAGATTCGCGGTTACACCAAAGAAGATTGTTTTAAAACCTCCGATACGGTCAAACAAATAACCTCCAAGTAAATTCCCAAAAACACCCGCTAACGAATTAAGCATTAACACGATGCCAGCCATCGTTAACGATTTTCCTAAATGATTATGAATATATATGCTATTTAAAGGCCACAAAAAAGAGCTGCCAACTGTATTAAAAAACATCCCAACAATTAAAAACCACACACGTTTTGGCACAATCTATCCTCCATTTACTTCGATTCACAAAATATCAGTCTATGCCTGTTTATTGAAATATACAAGAAGAAATTTTTTCTATGTAAAGCCTCTTTCAAACTACTTTAAAGTTAAATTTCTCATAACGAGTAAATACCAAAACATATATTACCATTTGAGTAACCGTTGCTTTCCGCTCCGGCACTCGCTTTCCACGGGCGAGATCAAGCCTCCTCGTCGCTCATGCTTCGCTGCTCCTGTCGCTACGCTTTCGTCGCAAATAAATTTCCTGCGGGGTCTTGGGGCCAACATGATGTTGGTCACGAAGGCGTTGTCACACGATGTGACGGTTTTAGCCTTCGTTCCTTTATCGCTTTTCCCGTAGGAAGCTTTGCACCTGCCGTTTCACTTCCGGTGCAGAAAAACATTGCTCTGTAGCGAAAGGCGCATGCCGTCAGCTACACTCTCGTGCCTGCGCTACAAGCAACTATTGTTGAATACAATAATCAGTTGCTAAAAATAAAGAAAGATTCTCATTCCTTACGGTAGAGGCTAGGCAATTATACTTGCAACTAGAAAGAAATTGATTTCTTTTAAAGAAGAGAAATGTTTTTCTAGTATATCGAGAAGTATTCGCTTTTTGCCGTAGCGCGCCATAGCCACAGGAGCCAAGATTTTCTTTGCGACGAAAGTGCAACGTCAGGAGCAGGAACAGGAGATCCAAACAGGCCACGCCTGTTTTAGCTCCTGTGTAGGCTGTGGCAAAGCGCGAAGGCTATGATACTACTTTCTTTTAATACTTCTTACTATCCAATTGGTATTTTTAGAATGCATTTTTGCTCATTGTGAGTTACATTTTATTTTTTATAACATAATGGATAGCCAATGACTTGTTTTCCTCTACATGTTAAAATAGAGCGTTAGAGGAGTGACATATATGACAGAAACAAATTTCCCCTTCCCATCCGATGGGAAGCGTTATTATACATGGAATCGCTATTTGCGAAATGAGTTCGGTAAAAAAGTTTATAAAGTCGCACTAGATGCGGGCTTTGATTGTCCAAACCGAGATGGTACGGTTGCCTTTGGTGGTTGTACGTTTTGTTCGGCTGCGGGATCTGGTGATTTTGCTGGGAGTAAAGTCGATCCAATCCCCGTACAATTCGAAAAAATTAAAACAAAGATGGAGAACAAGTGGAAAGACGGCTTAACAATGGCTTACTTTCAAGCCTATACGAATACCCATGCACCACTTGAAGTATTAAAGGAAAAGTTCGAAGCAGCACTTGCTTGTGAAGGCGTTATGGGATTAAGTATTGCGACACGTCCTGATTGTTTACCAGATGATGTAGTCGAATATTTAGCCGAGTTAAATGAGCGTACGTATCTTTGGGTCGAATTAGGTCTACAAACCGTACACGAAAAAACAGCAAACTTAATTAACCGCGCACATGATTACCAAACATATGTAGAAGGCGTAGAAAAATTACGTAAGCACAATATTCGAATCGTGTCACATATTATTAATGGCTTACCGCTGGAAGATTACAATATGATGATGGAAACAGCACGTGAAGTGGCAAAGCTCGATGTACAAGGGATTAAAATTCACTTACTTCATTTATTAAAAGGCACGCCGCTCGTCAAACAATATGAAAAAGGAATGCTTGAGTTTATGGAGCAAGATGCCTATATCCAATTAGTAGCTGACCAGCTTGAAGTGCTACCACCTAATATGATTATCCACCGTATTACCGGGGATGGACCGATTGATTTAATGATTGGGCCAATGTGGAGCGTCAATAAATGGGAAGTGTTAAACGGGATCGATGCAGAGCTTGAACGTCGCGGCTCATGGCAAGGTAAATACTACAAGGCGGACACAGCAACATGAAACTAGAACGGGTACTTCAATACGCACAAACATTATTAAAATCTGCGATTCAAGAAGGCGATATTGCCGTAGATGCAACTGCTGGCAATGGACATGACACCCTATTTCTAGCGCAACTTGTTGGGGATGATGGTTTCGTCTATGCATTCGATGTACAAAAACAAGCGGTAGATGCTACATTACACCGTCTACTTGACCATGCACTAGAGCACCGTGCACTTGTGCTGAATGATGGACATGAAAACGTAGCAAAACACGTGACAAAACCGGTTGCTGGTGCTATTTTCAACCTTGGTTACTTACCTGGAAGTGACCATAACATCATTACGCGCCCGAATACAACGATTCAAGCACTCGAAAGTTTACTAACACTATTAAAGGTTGGCGGCATCATTGTATTAGTTATTTATCACGGGCATGAAGGCGGCAAAGAGGAACGTGACGAGGTCATTCGTTTTGTGAGCAATCTACCTCAAAAATCGATCCACGTCCTACGCTATGAATTTTTAAATCAAAAAAATAATCCACCGTTTATTATTGCATTAGAAAAAGTAAAAGCATATGCAACCGAGAGCTGAGGGACACACCCTTAGCTCTTTTTTATTAGGGACATTTGATTGTATCAAACACCCGCTTTCATTCATCAGAATATTCTAAGTTAGTAGCATTTATGGTATAGTAATTTCATAATTTTTAGAATTCAACAAAAAAGTAGGTGTCTTATAATTGATAAATATCTCGTTATTTATAGTTATGTGTATGTTGTTGATTATTTTGCCTGGACCTGATACGGCGGTGTCGACAAAGAATACTTTAGTCGTGGGGCGAGTTGGTGGGCTAAAAACAATGCTCGGTTCATGCTGTGGCTTGCTTATTCATACATTCGCTGCAGTTGTCGGGCTATCCGCAATTGTTGTGAAATCAGCCTATTTATTTGCTGCGATTAAATACGTAGGGGCAGTTTATTTATGCTATTTAGGGATTAAAACCTTATGGGCGATGAGAAATCTTCACAAACAACAGCTAGAGGATGTAGAGGAAAGCAATAAATACACAGGGCACTCATGCTTTAAGCAAGGTTTTTTAACCAATGTCACGAATCCAAAAGTAGCCGTATTTTTCCTAACCTTCTTACCTCAATTTGTCGATGGCACAGGCAATACATTCGGTCCATTTTTAATGATGGGACTGATTTATACAGGATTAACCGCTTTATGGTTTGTATTTTACGTCTATTTATTAGATAAAATTAGTGCCTTTATGAAGAAGCCAAAAACAAAAATGGTGATTGAAGGTTTAACTAGTGCCGTATTAATTGGATTTGGTATCAAGCTTGCGTTAGAGAAGTAGGTGTCTGAAAAGGGATTTTGCGACGAGGCTAGTGATATTTTGATCAAGCAATACTTCCTAAAAGACAATTTTCCGGTAGGGGGTCAGAAAGTAACAACTTTCTGGTCCTCTTTTCTATTTCTTAAGAAAATCTTCAGAAAGCTTCATCCTATATCTTCAGATTCAGCTTGTACACTTAACTTATTAAAATATAAAGGAATGAGCATATGATTACAGTTCAATCATTACGTCACGCATTTATGATTGGCAAAAAAGGCAAGGAAAAGAAGGTAGAAGTATTAAAAGGCATTGATTTTAATGTGCAGCAAGGAGAAATCGTCTCTATTGTCGGAAAAAGTGGCTCTGGTAAGTCGACACTACTGCAAGTCATCGCAGGCTTTTTAAAACCGAATAATGGCTCTATTCAAATAACCGACATTGAAACCGCCCATTTTACTGAGAAGCAAAGTGCTGCTTTTCGTTTACAGCACTTCGGTTTTATCTTTCAAAATTTTCAGCTGTTGCCTGGACAGAATGTGGCAGAAAACATCGAATTGCCACTTAAGCTAAAAGGGATTAGCCCTACGATTCGTCAGAAAAAAGTACAGGATATGCTAAAGCGAGTCGGCTTAACAGAAGTGGCCGATCATTATCCAAATGAGCTCTCTGGTGGACAACAACAGCGTGTATCCATTGCACGTGCCATGATTACCGATCCACCGATTGTATTAGCAGATGAACCAACCGGCAGCTTAGATATGCAAACCGAACAAGAAATTTTACAGCTCATGCAACAATTAAACAAAGAAAGCAACGTCACATTCGTCATTATTACCCATGACGAGGAAGTGGCTTCTATCGCCAACCGAATCTTGCGGATGTCGGATGGATTATTAATGGAGGAAGTACAACATGCTATTTAAAGATCAATTACAATTTGTATGGCAACATATGAAAAAAAATAAGCTACGTGTCACAACAACCGTACTAGCGGCTATGATTGGCTGTGCCTTTTTAATTGTCCTCGCGTCCATTGGCTTTGGTATACAAGATACGATGCGAAATGAATTGTTAAACCAAGAAAAAATTACAGAAATTCAACTTTGGGGTGAAGAAAGCTTATCTGCAGAAGATGAACAATGGATTAACAACTTAGAGCACGTGAATGTCGTACTAAAAAAAGCGGACATTAGTGGTGTTGTGGAATCTACGTTTGAGGATCGAACGGGCCATTCACAAGGAATTATGGTCGATATGGATGCACAGGCAAAGCTTCCTTCTAACTTAAGTGCGGGTCGACTACCACAAACAGCAAATGAAATCGTAGTTGGCTATCATTATGCACAAACCTTATTAAACAAGGAAGATGAAGCAGAGATTGAACGAAAGTCAAAGGAAGCAGAAGCGAACGGAACATGGTATAACGGAGAAGAAGAAGGCTACAAGGGCGATATTTTAGGGGAGGAAGTCGTTTTAACACTGACATTGGACGAAAATGGTACACTTTCTGAACCAATAACCTTTACTATTGTTGGTATATTAAAAGCTCCTTCTTACGAGTGGTACCAAGATGCCTCTATTCAATTTGGACAACATATTATGACCATGTTCCCACAGTTAATAACCTACCCATCTTCAACGATTTATGTAGACTCTTTAGAACATGTGATGCCTGTGTTAACACAATTAAAAGAACAAGGCTATCAAGTGTATTCTGTTGTGGAGCAATTAGAGGAAATGGATTTATTCTTCTTAATCTTTAAAATTGGTCTTGTGTTCATCGGAACGATTGCCGTATTAATTGCCTCTATCGGTATTTTTAATACGATGACCATGGCTGTGACAGAGCGAACACGCGAAATCGGGGTATTAAAGGCGATTGGTGCCTCACCAGCACTCATTCAACGCTTATTTTTAATGGAAAGTGCATTTATCGGTCTATTAGGCACAAGCTTAGCGATTATCCTATCATACGCGATTAGTTTTAGTGCCAATGCCATTTTACCACACGTCCTAGCCTTTGCTTTATCGGATGCCGATTTAACAAGCTATGATATTACGTTTTCTACCATTCCATTGAGCTTAGTCGTGATTGCCGGTAGCATTAGCCTACTTGTAGCGATTTTATCTGGTTGGCGACCAGCACGGAAAGCAACGAAAATTGAAGTAATTCATGCATTACGTCAAGAATTATAAAAAACAAGGATGAGCGCAGATGCTCATCCTTGTTTTCTTCATTCGTAAATCACAATCTCTTCCTTAAAATGCAATGTATTTGGATAGTCGTAAAAATATATTTTTACTGGGTTTTTCATTTCTGGTGGATACGTATATTCCACTTGATTCCACGAACCAGAAAGTGACTCCATTTCAAAGCGCTTGCCATTTGCATCGATGGCATGACTAAGACGCACCTCTTTTCCCTCTTCCGCATCAATCTTGATGAGGCTATCTTGCTTTACTTCAAATGTCACGTTTCCTATTGCTGGCTGCTTTAAAACTTCTTGCTTGATGAAATCTACTTCAATATAATTATCGTCCTTTGGTAACACATTCATATTTTCAATTTCAATTGTAAGTGAACTACCGGCTTCAAGTACTGTGCTGTCAAATAAATACGTCACTTCATCGGAAGAAATAACCCCTAACGATATTAACCCACCTTCTAATGTATTGAACGGCTCACCTTGCTCATTTAAAATACGTATATTACCGAGGGATAAAATTTGCATTGAATTACTATTAGCTGCTGTTATGCGAAGACGAGTAGCTGTTGGTGTGACCGTTACATCTTCTACAATCAGCTTTTGTCCTTCATATGAAAGGTTTCGTTTAATGTTGTATATACGCTTTTTCACAACATCATTTTTGATCGTGAATGGGATTTCAAAAGTTGTGCTCTCCTTATCCCCAAACGTTATTTGAAGCTCAAAGTTCTTCTGATTAGGTAAATCCTCACCTTCAACAAATTTATAAATGACGTCCTCCACATATTTTTTCTCCTCCCCATCTACCGACCAACCGTAAGTGGCTGACCCATCTATTTCCTTTCCGTCCTGTAAAATTGTTACCTTTTTTATGGGAAGTTCTGAAATATTATACGGTGCTTCAAGTGCGTAATGAATTTTCATTCCTGTTTCGTCAGCTATTACCCCTTTTACTGTGAGGGTTAAATCATTTTTAGTTTCTGTAATATTAAGTTCCTCGTAATCATGTTTTTGATCATCTGTTATAAATGACACAACATCTGCAAAACCTGGAACACGCTTTGCTGTATCTGCAACGAGTGGAATATAACGTATAGAAAGGATGAGTGCCAAAGCAACAGTAGCTGTGAGCACTGTATAATAACGCCAATTGTTTGCTCGATGCTTTTCCTTTTGTACTTCTGTGAAGGCTATTTGTCTAGTTTTCGCCAACTGGTCTTTTGGTACTTTAATTTGATTTAAATCTTTATTTAGCTTTTCAGCATCAAATGAAGTCATCAATTTCTTCCTCCTTGGCCAAATAGTAATCGTAACTTTCGTAGTGCATGATGTACACGTGATTTTACTGTACCTTCAGGGATATTTTGTACTCTTGCAATATCTTTATTTGTCCGTTGCTCCACATACTTTAAATAAATTGCCTGCTGCTCCTGCACTGGTAGCTGGCTAATTAAATCGAGTACTTCAAAATTTGTTTCGTGTGTATAGCTTGATTCGACATCTTGGGATACGTAATTGACTTGTTTCTTTTTCATATCGAGGCAAATATTAATTAACACCCGTACGAGCCATGTACCTACGTATGCAGGTTCTTTTACTTGATGCATTTTCTTTAGTGCCCGATACGCTAGCTCTTGCATCGCGTCAAGTGCATCATGTTCATTGCGTAAATATGCATAGGCTGTTCGATACAATGTTTCCTCGTATACTTCTAGCAGAACAAGGATTGCTTGTTGGTCTCCCCTGATGGCACGCTTCGCTATTTCCTCCATAATCCCACCTTCTTTACTTTCTTTATGTATTAGACAGGGCTACTTTATAAATCGTTCAATCTCTTTATGAAAATTTTTATGTTTGTCTATTACTCTATTCAGTTTGTCTATTAATAGGTGAATGTTGTCTATTAACCTGTTCACTTTGTCTATTAACCTACGCGCTTTGTCTATTAATAGCCATAAAATAAAGAGCTGCTTCAAAAGGTTCGAAGCAGCTCTTACTTTATTATTTTTTATTTCGATTTTCCCAGAATGTTGCATTTTTAATGCCTAATTTAATCGGATCAAATACTGGGTCTTTGCCTTCCTTCTTTTGTTTCTCGTAATCTTTTAATGCAACAATAGCTGGTTTCATAATGATTAAAATGGCAATGACGTTAATCCATACCATTAAACCAAGCCCAACATCGCCCATCGCCCACGCTAAGTCCGATGTACGCACTGTACCGTAGAACGCTGTTGCGATAATGACGATTTTCGCAATCCAAATGCCAACCTTTTCTGCCGTACCAGAGAATAGATAGGCAACATTTGTTTCCGCAATATAGTAGTACGCCATAATTGTTGTGAAAGCAAAGAAGAATAATGCAATCGCTACGAATGGTGCACCAAAGCCTGGCAACGCTTCATCTACTGCAGATTGTGTATATGCTGCACCCTCTTTAATTGTTTGTGCATAAGAAACTTGCGCATCGCCCGTATATTCATCCTTACCAAATTCACCTGTGAAAAGTGTTGGGTAGATTTCATATGGCTCATCGTTGACCATATGCACTTCCCCCTCCACCATTACCGGTATTTTCTCTGCACTTTCATCGTGTACATTGTACATACCTGTAAATAAAATCATAAATGCCGTAGCTGAACAGATTAGTAATGTATCAATATAAACCGATGCTGCCTGTACTAACCCTTGCTTTGCTGGATGGGATACTTCCGCGGCTGCTGCAGGGTGCGCTCCTGTCCCTTGCCCCGCTTCATTTGAGTAAATACCGCGCTTTACGCCCCAAGCGATGGCAGAACCGATAATACCACCGAATATTTCCTGAGCTCCAAATGCACTTGAGAAAATAAGCGCAATGACACTTGGTATCTCACCAATATTCATGGAAATAATGACAATCGCCATTAAAATATAAGCTAACGCCATAAACGGTACAATGACTTGTGCTGCATTCGCAATCGATTTAACCCCACCGATAATAATAACCCCAAGTAAAATAGCAATAATTAGACCGATAATCCAATTATCAATTCCGAATGCATTATTCATTGCCCCAGCAATTGCATTTGATTGAACACCAGGCATTAAAACAAGCATTGCTAGTAATGCTGCTACTGCAAAAATAACAGCAAACCACTTTTGCCCCATGCCTTTTTCAATATAGAAAGCTGGACCACCACGATATTCTGTCTCTTTTTCCTCTTTATAAATTTGCGCCAATGTCGATTCTACGTACGCAGTCGCTGCTCCGATAAAAGCAATTGCCCACATCCAGAACACTGCACCTGGTCCACCCATCCCGATGGCTGTTGCAGTACCCGCAATATTACCGGTACCTACACGGCCTGATAGTGCAATAGATAATGCTTGGAAGGAGGAAATCCCTTTTTCCGATTTTTGCCCTTTAAACATGAGCGCGAACATTTCTTTAATATGGCGGACTTGAAGGAATCGAGTAATGATGGAGAAGAAAAGACCGATTATCATGATCCCATAAATAAACCAAGGTCCCCAAAAAATATTGTTCAAAAAGGTAACAATACTTTCCATATAATACCCCCTTTGTTTTGAAATAGTTTATTAGTTTGAAATACACTATATTACAAAAAGAACCGCCCTTCAACCAATTTTTTTAAAATTTAAAATAATTGATCCCAAAATTAAATACACACAAAAAAAACACAATAGGCTACCCCCTATTGCGCTTTTATAGTTAGTCAATAATATATCCTAGTGATCGCAGGCTGTTATGCATAAAGTCTTTTGTTAATAAAAATACTTCTTCCCGTTCAAACTCAAAAAATAAACTACTCAAGCATTCTGGCCATTCTTTGAATTGAAAACTCTTAGAATTTTGTTGCACAAGCCATTGTCTAGAGGCAGTTGTATCTGTAATTTTATCCCGCCCACCCGTCATGACGAGTAATGGTATCGAAGAAATCTTTACTTCCGGATCTTTTAACATTTTTAATAACTGTTGCAGCTCACGATACCATTTTACTGTCACAACGGTGTTAAACGGCATTTCATCTTTCATCTCACCATATACTTCAAAATTACGTGTTAATCGATTATGGGTAATCTCATGCGTTAACTTTACACTTGATGTAATGGCACTTAAACTTGATAACGCTTTAGATAGTTTTCCTGGTTCTAATTTTAGTTGCAACCAAGGTGACACCATAATGAGACCTGCACATTCCACTTTATTGCGATATATAGCACGTGCTGCAATTGTAGCACCAAACCCATTTCCAATAATAAATACCGGTAAATTATCGGTCTGAGCGACTTCTATTAATTGTTTTGCATATGTGTAGTACTCACTAAAATCTTCATCATGATAGCGATGATTTTTTGTTTGTACACCGTGCCCCGGTAAATCTCCCATGACAACGTGAAATCCTGTGCTGCGCAATTTTTCAATCAGCCACGCATACCATGCATAATGCTCATAAGCGCCATGAAAAATAGCAACAACCGCTTTCGGCTGCCCCTCAGCTTCCCATTTCCACATTGGACTTCCTCCTAAAACTCTCGTTCATTATGTTTAAAAAGTGTGAACGTAACTGCTTCTCCATCATTTTCGCTACATCCATTGTCTAACCTAATTCGGCACGAATGCTTATCTCACACTTCGACTTAAAAATAGTCATACTTTTTCGCCTTATCAAAAAGTTTGTTTATTTCGTTTCATATATTTGATACGATAATTATATATATTAGCTTGAAATGAGGAGATTGAATATGATTTACCCTTATAAAGATAAAAATCCGAACATAGACCCATCCGCATTTATTGCTGATTATGTGACGATTACTGGTGACGTTACTATCGGAGCTGAAACATCAATTTGGTTTAATACATCGATTCGCGGCGATGTGGCGCCAACCATTATTGGCAATCGTGTAAGCGTCCAAGACTTAAGTTGTTTGCACCAAAGCCCAAACAATCCTTTAATTATTGAAGATGAAGCAACGATTGGCCATCAAGTAACATTACATGGCTGTGTTGTACGTAAACGCGCATTAATTGGTATGGGTTCGATTATTTTAGATGGTGCTGAAATTGGCGAAGGCGCTTTTATTGGTGCCGGTAGCTTAGTACCACCAGGCAAAAAAATCCCACCAAATACATTAGCGATGGGACGTCCTGCGAAAGTCGTGCGTGACATTACGCCTGAAGATCGCGAAGATATGGACCGCATTATTCGCGAATACGTTGAAAAAGGACAGTTCTATAAATCACTTCAAAAATAATGCATTGAACATTCGATAAATGACTAATATGTCTCATTTTATCAAAAAATTATTAAATATTCATTAAATAAGTTCAAATGACTAGATAGTAACATATCCAAATAAAAAACGGGCGTTTTAAACGCCCATTTTTTATTGAAGTGTCTTAACTAATTCGTTGAAAACACCCTTGTATGTGATATTTAATTCCTCTAAATATGCTACTGTCTTCATAGCTTCTGATTGAGTAAGTTTGTCTTCACTGTCGCTGAACTCATATGTTGACGTAGTTTGTCCCCATAGTTCACCCGTTGTTGGGTTAACCCATCTTTCCCCTAAATCTTCAAGTCCATTTAACATCGAAACAGCTGCCTTTAAATATTTTTCATCATTCGTTACTTTATAAGCCTCAAATAGCACATTCATTTTCGAAATAATCTGCTTTAATGAAGCATGTGATTTTTTCACTTCTTCATTCTTCCGAAGCGCCATATAATCTGTAATATAATAACCATTTCGTGTATAAATCACATTTCCTCTAGCTCTCTGCGCAGCTAAAAAATCGGCATAGTCAAGCATTGCACTACTTAACGCCTCATCTTGTAGTACATCTTGTGTATCGTATAAAAATTGATGTATCACTTCATTTTCTTGCGCATTGATATAAGGTGCTTGTATATTATACTGTTCCTTTAAAAGACCACTTGTATACTCCGTGACAAATGCATCTTGCTTACCCGACTCTTTATACTCTAATAGCTTATTTACTAAAACAACTAACATATTATAGTAAAAGCGTTCTTCTGTTTCTTGATAGTGCTCTAAAATCGCATCATTCGCCATATTAAATGCATTTCTGCCGTATCCATTTTCTAAAGCTGGCTCAGTATCCGTATGTAATTTTGACATCATACCATTTATTGTTAACCATTTTATGGAGCTGTGTTGCTCTGCATTCGATTGTTCTTTATATGCTGTCGCATTACTTTCATTTTCAAAAAGCGGCTCTGCTGAAATCATCATCCAACTTTCTGAAATGTCATTTTTAGCTGTTGTCTTCATCGAGAAAGGAATAACTAATCCTCCGTCTAATTGCTCGACTTCTCCAAACTGATTTGCTTCTATTAACTGTCGTACTTTCGAAACATTTCCAGTATCATTTTCTTCAGTAACTTTTTTAGATACATAGTTATGGGAAAGTAGCATTGATTTTGTTAAATGATTTGCTGTGTATAAATTATAAATTCCTTTTACATCGGTCATCACATCTACACCATAAGCTTCATCCATAGTTTCATACGCCTCTGCCATCATATCAAACTTCTCATAGCGATCTGTTCCTTTAACCGTTAAAGTAACTGGTAAATCCATTTGCTTACCGCGCGCATTAATAAACTCAAAGAATAAGACCTTATCCCCATTATCTATAACTTTCTCGACAATTTTTAATGTCCCCGCTAGAAAAATACCTTGTCTTACTTTATAGATAGAAGTGTGATCAGATGAATGAATTTTTTCTTCCTGAGAAACTGTCACTTCTTTTAATTTAAAACCGTCAATTTCTAATTGAATGGCTGTATTATCAATTTCGATTTGCTGAACCGTTCCATATGTACCACCATAGATGATCGCAGCTACTAAAACAATTGCTGTCGCTAGTATTAAGCCGATTTTTTTTATATTCATAATTCCCTCTCCTTCTATGCTCTCTATTATAAAGGAGAGCTTAGTTCATTACCAACCTTACCCTGTTTATTTTTTACATGATTAGCTATTTTATAATAGCAATGACAGATTACTGAATCTGTTCATATAAATAGAAAACTTTCTCACTTAGCATCTACTCCTTAGAAAGGGCATTTATAGAGCAAGTTATAATATATACTTAGACTTTTCCAATCATAAAAACAAGCCGCCACATTTGTGACGGCTTTTACCTTATTCCCTGCAAAGAAATGGTGTGGTAATTATAATCCTGCTTTTTCGCGTAACAGCTCTGCTTTGTCTGTTTTTTCCCACGGTACATCTAAATCTGTACGACCAAAATGACCATATGCCGCTGTTTGCTTGTAGATTGGGCGACGTAAATCAAGCATTTGAATAATGCCTGCTGGGCGTAAATCAAATAATTCGCGTACCCATTCTACCATTTTACTTTCTTCTACTTTCCCTGTACCAAATGTGTCAACAGCAATTGATACTGGACGCGCTACGCCAATTGCGTATGCAAGTTGCACTTCTGCACGATCTGCTAAACCAGCTGCTACAATATTTTTCGCTACATAACGTGCTGCATATGCTGCTGAACGGTCAACTTTTGTTGCATCCTTACCAGAGAATGCACCGCCACCATGACGAGCATAACCACCGTATGTATCCACGATAATTTTACGACCTGTTAAACCAGCATCCCCTTTTGGTCCACCAATAACGAAACGACCAGTTGGGTTGATGAAATATTTTGTATTATCATCAATTAACTCCGCCGGTACAACTGAATGAATCACAAGTTCTTTTACATCTTTTTGGATTTGTTCTAATGTTATATCTTCATCATGTTGTGTAGATAATACAATTGTATCAACACGTACAGGCGTATTGTTTTCATCATATTCTATAGTTACTTGTGTTTTACCATCTGGACGAAGATATGATAGCTCCCCAGATTTACGTACTTCTGTTAAGCGACGTGCTAATTTATGCGCTAAGCTAATTGGAAGCGGCAT
Organism: Lysinibacillus sp. LZ02; assembly: GCF_050613145.1. Lineage (GTDB taxonomy): Bacteria > Bacillota > Bacilli > Bacillales_A > Planococcaceae > Lysinibacillus_B. Next base: position 3,108,261 of record NZ_CP192507.1, read on the forward strand.
AAGCTCTGGTGTTTCGTTGCATGCATAACCAAACATTAAACCTTGGTCACCAGCACCAATTGCTTCAAGTTCTTCGTCAGACATTGAGCCTTCACGTGCTTCCAGCGCTTGGTCCACACCTTGTGCAATGTCAGGTGATTGTTCGCCAATTGCAACTAATACAGCTAAATTTTCAGCATCGAAACCGTACTTACCGCGTGTATAGCCAATTTCCGCTACTGTATCGCGCACAATTCCTTTAATATCAACATATGTTGAAGTTGTAATCTCGCCAGATACTAATACAAGTCCTGTTGTAACAGTCGTTTCACACGCTACACGTGCATTAGAATCTGCAGCTAAAATCGCATCTAAGATAGCATCTGAGATTTGATCACAGATTTTATCTGGATGCCCTTCTGTTACACTTTCTGATGTAAACAGTCGACGGTTTGTCATTTGTTTTCCTCCTAAAATTGCCCTGCGCAAAGACGCAATATTGATACGGTACTCATTACCCATGTAAGTCTACCCGTACGGATTGAAACTCAAGCCCGTTGCTAACTTTTACACGAGGATTTAGAAAAGCATTATAATAATGAAAAAATTCCAGATGCTGAACTTTTTCTTATAAAAACAAAAAACCCTTTCACTCATTCAGCGAGCGAAAGGAATTAACTTTTCGTTACCTTTCACTCTTATCGTTCAAGGAATATGTCCTTGCATCAGGTTGGCACCAACACGTTACGTTTATACGTATTGCAGGTTGCCGGGCTTCATCGGGCCTTGACCCTCCACCAACTCGGGATAAGAGTATCCGTTCAATTTCTCATATTACGAAATTTGTTTTATTATGTCAAACGTTTTATAATCGTTTTAAGAATTATAAAAAATTCACAAAATAAATTAAGAATTAGTATAGATTATTAAAAGCAATGTGTTATACTAATTTTGAATTAAGAATAAACTGCCCTTATCTAAGGGAACTATATAAAAAAGGATGGTATTTAATCGATGAATTCAGTAGAAATCAACAACGAACTGAAGGATTTATTAAGCGGGACAAATGTACAAGTACAACTTACTGTACCACAATTAGTTGAAAAAGCAACTTCACGCGGTGAAGCTACATTAACAGTTGACGGCGCATTACGTGCTGAAACTGGTAAATATACAGGTCGTTCACCTAAAGATAAGTATATGGTCGAAGAAGAAGGTTCAAAGGACAAAATCGATTGGGGAAAAGTAAACCAACCGATTTCAGCTGAAATTTTCGATAACCTATACGTAAAAGTTGTTAATTACTTAAAAGAGAAAGACGAGTTATTCGTATTCAAAGGATTTGCAGGAGCTGACAAAGACTCTCAGCTATCAATTCAAGTTGTAAACGAATATGCTTGGCATAATCTTTTCTGTCATCAATTATTCATCCGTCCAACAGCTGAAGAATTAGCTGCTCATGTAACTGATTTCACAATCGTTTCAGCTCCATCTTTCAAAGCTGATCCTGCTGTTGATGGTACACAATCTGAGACTTTCATCATTACTTCAATGGAAAAGAAAATCATTTTAATCGGCGGTACTGAGTATGCTGGTGAAATGAAAAAATCAATCTTCGGTATTATGAACTACTTATTACCGGAGCAAGGTATCTTCCCAATGCACTGTTCTGCAAACGTTGGTGAAGCTGGCGACGTAGCATTATTCTTCGGTTTATCTGGTACTGGTAAAACAACTTTATCAGCTGATGCTGACCGCAAATTAATCGGTGATGATGAGCACGGTTGGTCTGACAATGGTGTATTCAACATCGAAGGCGGATGTTATGCAAAAACAATTAACCTTTCTGCTGAAAAAGAGCCAGAAATTTACAACGCAATTAAATTCGGTGCTGTTTTAGAAAACGTAGTAGTTGATCCAGAAACACGTGTATGTGACTACGATGACGGCTCATTAACTGAAAACACTCGTGTAGCGTATCCAATCGACTATATTGAAAATATCGTAACACCATCTGTTGCAGGTCACCCAAAAACAATCGTATTCTTAACTGCGGATGCTTTCGGTGTATTACCTCCAGTCTCTAAATTAACAAAAGAGCAAGCAATGTATCACTTCTTAAGTGGTTTCACTTCGAAATTAGCTGGTACAGAGCGTGGCGTAACAGAGCCAGAACCAGTATTCTCTACATGCTTCGGTTCTCCATTCTTACCACTTCCAGCAACAGTTTATGCTGATCAGCTAGGGAAGAAAATTGACGAGCACGGTTCACAAGTATTCTTAGTAAACACGGGCTGGACTGGTGGCGAGTACGGCGTAGGTTCTCGTATGAAGCTTTCTTACACGCGTGCAATGGTTCGCGCTGCTATCGAAGGGAAATTAAACGATGTGGAAACAATTCAAGATGGCGTATTCGGATTAAATATCCCTGTAGCTGTTGAAGGCGTTCCAACAGAAGTATTAAACCCACGCGAAGCTTGGGCTGACAAAGCGGCATACGATAAAAAAGCTACTGAGCTTGCAGCGTTATTTAGCAATAACTTCAAAAAATTCGCCAACGTTGACGAAGCAATCGTGAAAAAAGGCGGCCCATTAGCTTAATTTCTTATTACGAATGACATAACGTTTTTTAAACTTTATATCATAGATGCGGCTATGCGATTTTGCATAGCCGTTTTTTATTTATTTTAGAAATAGCCCCCGAAAGCAATAAAAAAACAACCTCACTAAGAAGTTGCTTTTTTCTTCATCCATTGACTAAGTGCTTGCACAGTTTCTCGATTTAGCTTGGGTGGATAATGATGCTTTAACCCAAAAGAATACCACGTTTCTACAATCTTCCCGGCATCTTGTAGGCAAAATTCCAATTGATATGCATGCTCTATATCCACATGTTGATCACTCGTTCCATGAATGATTAACACTGGTGCATCAATTTGATCTACATCATAAAGCGGCGTTCGATCTTCATAACGCTCAGGTACTTTATTTGGTGTACCACCAATAATTCGCCGAAGTCCCCTACGCATGTCAACACGATCCCAATAGGTCGCTGCGGCATCAGATACGCCAGCCCACGTTACAACCGAGCCAATATCATCACGTAAAATCGCTGTCCAAATTGCCATTAAGCCGCCACGCGAAAAACCGTATACATGCACTTGCTTGCACGCAACAAATTGCTTTAATACATCTACTCCGTACACCGCATCAAATCGATCATCACCAGCAAACTCATCTCGTCCCTCACCACCGCGATTTCCTCTATAATAAGGGGCAAATACAATAAAACCTTGTTGCGCAAATTGAGCGATTCGTGCAGGTCTCACCATTCCAACTGTTTGTAAGCCGCCACGTAAATATAACATTGCTTCTGGATTTTTTATATTGGTCGGTCTTGCCAGTAATCCTTTGACCCGTAACCCACAAGACCAGTATGTAATTTCATCTAGCCGAATAGTAGGATTCGGAGATGGATATTTGCGCATGGATGCTATTTTACCATTGTCGCACATGTGTTTTCACTTCCTGTAACATCTTTTTCATGCCATCATCACGCATATAAAAGCTTAAATTAGGATGCTCTTGTAATTCTTCTTCCGTTAACCAATGCCTTGCAACGGTTTCGAATTCACCTATGAACATCTCAATCGCTTCCACACGCGCTGTAAAAACAGCCTTACAAAATGGTACTTCGTCATGTACGATATAATACGCAAACCATTTGGCATCAGTGACTTTCACCTGTGTTTCCTCATACACTTCACGAATTGCTGCTTCCATTAATGTTTCGCCTTCCTCTTGCTTTCCACCTGGAAACTCGACACCGCGCCTAATATGCTCTGTACAAAGCCATTTATCTTTATATTTTACAATCGCTAAAACATGCCTTGGTTCGACTTCAAATGGGCCTTCGTCAAAACGTAAGTCAACATGTAGGCCATTTTCATCTATAAATGTAAACATCCCTTCAACTCCTCACTAATGTAAGTGTAGCGAAGGGACGTGAATGCTTCAACTAAAATAAGGTATTTGTTCAACAAATTCTTTTGCTTCCTGATCGCCAAATTCATGTATAAGGGCATATAGCTTCTTATAGCGACTGTCGATGTCATGATTCAATTCATCCATATGATAGGGAATAAAAGGTAAATGTGCACGAAACATATTAGACCCTTCAAGCTGGTGAATTTGCTGAAATAGCTTTTGAAATACCCGTGCTTTATATGGCTCTAATTCAATTTTAAAGTTATACGGCCCTGCCGGATCTGTTGTACATGTTAAATGTACGATAGAAACATAATAAGTTTGTTTTTCCATCATAATCACCTCTACAGTAGTATAAATAATATATATAAAATTTATACAAAGGTGCCGTCTGAAAAGACATTTTGAGACGGCACCTTTACGACGAGGATGGTGGCATTTTGATGTGACCACCCCAGGAGCAATATTTTTTAATGGATAATTATTAAGGAGTAAAGGGGTGTCCAGAAAGTTTTTACTTTCTGGACACCCCTTACGCTTGCTTGTAAACCGTAATTTAATTTCCTAAGAACGCTGAAAGCATCCAGGCATGTTTTTCTAAACTTTGATAATTCGCATTCAATAAATCTTCTGTACGATCATCACCTTCTTCAGCTGCACTTTCCATCGCTTCTTTTAAAGCATTCATGACAATTTTAAAGTCATCGATTGTTGTTTGTACCATCTGCTCGGCTGACTCATTACCTTCTGCCTCTTTTACATGAGAAAGCTCTAAATGCTCTTTCATTGTTGCAACTGGCTTACCACCTTTAGATAAAATCCGTTCAGCGATTTCATCTAAATTTAATGTTACTTCGTTATATAATTCCTCAAATTTTGTGTGTAATGTAAAGAATGACGGACCGTTTACATACCAGTGATAATTGTGTAACTTCGTGTATAATACTGACCACGTTGCTACTAATTCGTTTAATTGTTTGTCTAATGATTGGTTTGTCATAGTATCACCTCATAAAGTATATTAACAATTGAAAACTGTTATCAATTACTAGTATACCCATTTTTCTATCATTTAAAAATGTATATTTTTAGAACTTTTATCGTGTAATATGTGTTCACTAGATTGTTGCACAAAAAAGAGCATAAAACCGTTATAATAAAATCGAGGTGAATACTACTATGAGTCTTCCTATTATCCTAATTGTGATCGTATCCATTGTCGGTACGTTCTCTTTCTTTTTAATTTGGATCGCAAAACAAAAAGGATTTTCAACGAAACAAACGGTGGATCCTATGCCCACACAATCTACACAGAAAGCAGAGGATAACTAATGAAATATCCTTTTATTTGGTTAATTCAATTGTACCGTAAATTTATTTCACCAATGACGCCTCCTTCTTGTCGATTTCACCCGACTTGCTCAAGTTATGGACTCGAGGCATTTCAAAAACACGGTGCCATTAAAGGATTCATTTTAACAGTTATACGAATATTAAAATGTCAACCACTTCATCCAGGCGGATTTGACCCCGTGCCAGAAAAATGGCCTTCGAAAAAAAAATAATTTCGAAGGTTATTTTTTATTGTTTTTTAAAGACAATTCGTGTATGATTATCATTGTTAAATCGTAATAATTACAATTAAGAGGTGAACATCTTGAAGAAGTACCTATCAATCTTCTTACTAGCAATGATCGCTATCATACTAGCTGCTTGCGGCGAAGATGACAACGCAACATCTAAGGAAGACACAACAGATAAAATATCTATTTATACAACGGTTTACCCCCTACAATACTTTGCTGAACGCATTGGCGGTGAGTATGTAGAGGTATCATCTATCTACCCTCCTGGGGCAAATGAACATACATTTGAACCCACGCAAAAAGATATGATGTCTCTAGCGGATGCCGATATTTTCTTCTATATTGGCTTAGGACTTGAAGGCTTTGTAGATAATGCAAAAAAGACAGTAGCAAATGAACACGTTAAATTAGTAGCGACTGCTGATCATGTAAATGAAGACAAGCTACACATTTCAACTGGTCATGCACATGCTGAGGGGGAAACACACGAAGAGGAAGAAGGACATGATCATGAAGGCGAAGAAGAAAACAATATTTTAAATGATCATGCACATCATGACCATGACTCTCATGTATGGTTATCGCCGATTATTTCTCAAGATTTAGCAGTGGTTATTAAGGATGAATTAGTGACAGCAATGCCTGAGCAAGAAGCCGTATTTACTGAAAACTACGAAACACTTGTAGCAGAATTAAATGCATTACATGCTGAATTCGAAGCAATGGCAGCTGAAACGACAAAGAAAACATTTTTCGTATCACACGCAGCATTTGGCTATATCGCTGGTCATTACGGCTTTACACAAGTACCGATTGCAGGTCTTAATTCGCAAAGTGAACCATCGCAAAAAGAATTAACGGCGATCGTCGACTTAGCAAAAGAAGAAAATATTAAATACATCTTCTTCGAGCAAAACGTTTCTTCCAACTTAACAGAAGTTATTCAACATGAAGTCGGTGCTGATTCACTTATTTTACACAATTTAAGTGTACTAACTTCAGACGATATGAAGGATGGCGAAACATATTTCACATTAATGAAAAAAAATATGGAAGCGCTAAAAACAGCGCTTCAATAAACAAAAAGGGTGCCTAGAAAGTAAAAACTTTCTGGACACCCTTCACTGATTGATAAATATCTCCTAAGAAATATTATAAAATATCCTTCAACTTTCTTCTTAGAAGCTTGTTAGAGCCATTGCGAGGTAGTGTGTCTATAAACTTGATGTTCTTCGGTAATTTGTATGACGCTAATCTCTCTTGACAAAAATCCAGTAAACTTTCTTCTGAAATCGGCTGCTTCACGACAACAAATGCTACCGGTACTTGCCCCCAAACGTCATCGTCTATGCCACAAACCCCTGCTTCCTTTACATTCGGATGCGCCATTAATATATTTTCAATTTCCGCTGGATAAATATTTTCACCGCCAGAAATGATTAAATCTGAACGGCGATCGATGACATATAAATAGCCTTCTTCATCTAAATAACCAATATCCCCTGTTTTTAACCATCCATCTTCCGTTGCCGCGCGCTCTGCAAATTTCCCGATATACCCCGGTGTCACATGTGGTCCACGAATACAAATTTCTCCTTCTTCTCCCGGCTTTGTTGCGCCCTCAATTTTAATGTGATTAAAAAATAAAGGTTTACCTGCTGAACCGATTTTTCGCATTGCATCCTCGTTACTTAATGTGGCCGTTTGCGATGATGTTTCTGTCATTCCATACGTTTGAGCAACACGTAAATTTAAGATTGCAGCACGTTTTAAATAATCAACTGGTACTGGTCCTCCTCCAAGTAACATCGTTGTAAAGTTTGGATGTGCTACTAGTTTGTGTTCTTCCATATACGTAAGGATACGTTCAAGCATGACCGCAACAACAGACATTTTCGTTACGGACCCTTGTGCAATCTCATTCGCACACTTCGCTGCACCAAATTTTTCATATAGTCGAACGGTCATACCATATAGCAAAGAGCGAATTAATATTGAAAATCCACTAATATGAAAAATTGGAACTGTACAAAGCCATACGTCATCTTCTTTTAACCCTAGATTAAGTGCCGAGCTAATTGCACTGGAACTATGGTTTTGTACAGTTTGGCGTACCCCTTTTGGGAAACCAGTTGTGCCAGATGTATACATAATCGAAATCGTTGTCGTGTCGTCCCATTCTTGTGCTATGTTAATCGGTGTTCTTTCAGCGGTTAAAACCGTATTAAACGTAAGAATGCGTGCATCTGCCTGAAGTTTATGTAGTTCCTGTTCATGAACAAGAATTGCTTTCACGTCTGCATCCTCAATTTGATACTGTAATTCATGCTCAGATAATCGTCCATTTAAAAAGACCATTTCAAGCTGTGCATGCATGCAACCGTAAATCATCATAATCAATTCCGGTCTCGAAGGTGCTAAAATGGCGACACGATCACCATGATTTACATGAAATGTAGCTAATTTCTCTGCCATGCATATCGCTTCTTGATGAAGCTCTTGAAACGTCCATTGCTGTTCATCAAAACTTAACCCGATTCGATTAGGTGTTAAATAACTTCGTTGGGCTAACCAATTTGGTTGCATCGTCTTTCCTCCCACTACAATGTAAAAAGGCGCTACTCTTTTCGCGCCTCTTACTGTCCAACTTTGTATATACTAAATGCATCTTTTCCATGCTCTTTTATATTGTATAGCGCTTTATCTGCATATCGCAATATTTGTGATGCAGTAAATGTTGCGTTATCACATATTGCGATACCAATACTTGTTGTGATTTCAAGATAGGTTTGTTGAATTAATAGACCTTGTCTTACTCGTTTATTGATTTGATATGCCATATCGCTTACTTGCTCCTCATCAATAAAATCTGTAAGTAATATGACAAATTCATCTCCACCCAGTCTTGCCACAAGCCCCTTTCCCCCTACAATTTGTTGTAATCGTGCCCCATACTCAGTAATTACCTGATCTCCAATTTCATGACCATATGAGTCATTAATTTTTTTAAAATTATCGATATCTAATAGTAAAATGGCAAATGGAATATGCTTTTCATCCAGCCTTGTAAATGCCATCGTTAAATGTTCTCGGAACATACGACGGTTTGGCAAATTTGTTAAAGGATCATGATATGCAAAATACTTTAGTTTTTCTTCTTGTTGACGTTCTCTTGAAATATCACGTATGACTAATAACACATGTAAGAAATGACCATTTATATCATAAACCGCTTTTCCTTTAATCTCGGTCCAAATCCACATAAGCTTTTGATGACGCATCTGTAGTTTTAATGCAAATTGCTTACGTTTTTCAATAGTAGCATGAAACTTGCTCGTAAACTCTTCGACATAATTAGGATGAATATACAAACCTACTTCTTGACTTTCAAAAGTCATATAGTCAAAACCAAACATTTCTTTACTTGATGGAGACACATACAAATAATTTTTATGTTGATCCAGTAATATTAGTACATCTTGAATATTCTCAGCAATTTTTCGATAATTAAATTCACTCTCTAAATAACGTTCTGCGATTTTATCTAACTCACTCATATTTTTAACCGTTAAAAAAAAGCCAATAACGTTTTCATGTTCTATCACTTGATTTAAACGCATTAAACACCCAATTTGTGTGTTCTCTTTAGTAATTAATCGAAAACGTGCATCTGTAAAATCGATTTCCGTAAATGATAATTGGCTACTATTGTCCGGCGGCTCATTCATAATAAACTCTAAAAAATTTCGGTTCAAAAGTTCTTCCTTTGTATAGCCTCCTAATTTAAGAAAAGCAGGATTGGCATCCACAATATAACCGCCCTTATTCAAAAGTAATATGCCGTCTGTATTACACTCAAAAAGGGATATTAGGTGAGGCTCTAATTGTTTATCTAAAATTACTTTCGTCATTTCCTTACGCACCTTTAGTTCACATTTCCTATCTTCATTCTATTATATTATTATATTTTATCATAATTATGCGACTATATAGTAGTAGTAAGAAATAAGAATATTTACCAAAATAAAGAAAAAAAACAACTTGTACTACAATAAGTACAAGTTGTTTTTAAGTTTATTTTTATGGGAAACGAGGGAATTGACCGAAGTCTGGCTTACGTTTCTCTTTGAATGCATCGCGACCTTCTTTTGCTTCATCTGTTGTGTAGTAAAGAAGTGTTGCGTCACCAGCCATTTGTTGAAGACCTGCTAAGCCGTCTGTATCTGCATTCATCGCAGCTTTTAAGAAGCGTAGCGCAGTTGGAGACATTTCTAGCATTTCCTCACACCACATAACTGTTTCATCTTCTAAACGATCATATGGTACTACTGTATTTACTAAGCCCATTTCAAGCGCTTGTTGCGCATCATATTGACGGCATAAATACCAAATTTCACGCGCTTTTTTGTGACCAATAATGCGCGCTAAATAGCCTGAGCCATAACCTGCATCAAATGAGCCTACTTTTGGTCCAGTTTGTCCAAAGCGTGCATTGTCCGCTGCAATTGTTAAGTCACATACTACGTGTAATACATGACCACCACCGATTGCATAGCCTGCAACCATTGCAACTACTGGCTTAGGAATCACACGAATTAAACGTTGTAAATCTAATACATTTAAACGTGGAATCTCATCGTCGCCTACATAACCGCCATGACCGCGTACTTTTTGGTCGCCGCCTGAGCAGAATGCATGCTCACCTTCACCTGTTAAAATAATGACACCGACGTTTTTATCGTCACGTGCACGTGAAAATGCATCGATCATTTCCGTCACTGTTTTTGGACGGAAAGCGTTACGCACTTCTGGACGGTTAATCGTAATTTTTGCGATTCCGTTGTAGAACTCATACTTAATATCTTCGTAAGTATGTAATGAAGTCCATTGACGTGTTGTCATTGTATAGTCCCCCTACTTAAGTTAATGAAATTGTGTCCTTTACTATTGTAGCAAACTCTGTGGGATTTTCCACATGAATTGCGTGCCCTACGCTATTTACTGTTAAATGACGTACTTTCGGGATGACTTGTGCCATTTCCCAGGCAATACTTACAAATTTTTCATCTAACTCTCCTGTAATGAGTGTTACTGGCATCAACAAACTATGCAATCTATCCCATACTGACGGCATCATACCGGTTCCGATACCGCGCAAACTGTTGGCCAACCCTTGAACGCTTTGATTTAGCCTCTCTGCACGTATTGTCTGTTGAACAGATAATGGCAATCGCTTTTGAGAAGCAAACAGTGGAATATTCTCCCACTCACGAACGAAATTTGCAACACCAGCCGCTTCAATCTTTTGTGCTAGTTTGTCATCTGCTTCTTTACGTGCCTTTCGTTCTTTCTCTGTTCGCAGACCAGGTGATGCACTTTCTAATATAAGTTGTTGTACCCGCTCAGGATATTGAAGCGCACAGCTAAGGGCAATACGCCCCCCCATTGAATAACCAATAAGTGTAAAAGTTTGTATACGCAATAGATGAAAAACTTCTTCGAGAACAGCTAATTGCTGCTCCATTGTATATAGCATAAAATCGTTTGGACTCTCTGTTTTTCCATGCCCCATACAATCAATAGCAACGATTTGATATTGGGGCAATTTTTGCGCCACTTGCTCCCACGTCTTCGTTGAACCAGTAAACCCATGCAACATAACTATCGTCTCTACTTGTTCATCATGCCATGTTTCTACATGCACATCTATCCCTAATGCGTTTACTGTAGCCATGCATCGAACTCCTCATTAATCGCTTGCCATAGCTTGCGATGTGTGACAACATTTTCAGCACGATTTGTAAATACTTCAATTAAACGAACTGGTTTTTCATTCGGTGCATGAATCGCTTCAACAAATGCTACAGGTTCTGTCACTTTCGTATAATGCAAATCATACATCACTGCAATCTGTTCAAACGTTAAACCCGTCGGTGTACCAAATAAGTCTTCGTAATGATGCTCCACACTGGATTGTGGTAAATAAGAGAATATACCACCACCATCATTATTCATGACAATGATGGATAATTGACATTCTTGATAACGCGTTGCTAAAAATGCATTACTATCATGTAAAAATGCTAAATCACCAATCAATAAATAAGTGTGGCGACTATTCCCCGCACTATAGCCAAAGGCCGTTGAAACGACACCATCAATGCCATTTGCTCCACGGTTTGCAATAATGTGAACATCTTTTTCTGAAGGTGTATAGAACGTATCGATATCACGAATCGGCATACTACTCGAAGCAAATACATCACTCGCTTCTGGAAGGCATTGTAGCATCTTGCCAACAAGTGCTCCTTCATCCTGCTCTCGCTCAATGTAATGTTCAATGTGCTTCATCGCTATTGCCTGTGCCTGCTGCCATAATGCTAAGTATGAAGCTTCCATGCGACTTTCAATTGTTAAATCACTTAATGTCTGATCAATTTTGGCATGAATAAAGGCTGTCGCCATGCTTGTAGAATCACGGAACATCGCATCTTCATCCACAACAATATAGTGTGCTGGCATGGACTCTGTAATAAACATGGATAAAAATTTCGATACCGGTTGTGCGCCAAAACGAATCACTGTATCAGGAGATGCTACTTTTTTGAATGTTGCATTTTTCAAAATCGCATCATATGTTGAAATCACATATGGTTTACAGTCTTCTGGGACATTGCCGCGCATATTGGAAAGACTCTCAACCATCACAGGCCATTTTGCACGTCGAATCAACTCCCATAAATGATTGACATCTGTATTTAATGGCAACTCACCGACAATGAATACACCTTTTTTTGATTGAGTAATCAATTTTTCTAAAACGCTTTTTGCCTCATTACTTAAGGAATAATGATTGAGTATATTCCCTTGATAACGAAGCGTTGGCAAATCGCAAAAATCCACAAGTAAAGGTTCACGGAACGGGATATTCAGATGAACAGGCCCAAATGGTGCACTCATTGCAATCGCAACAGCTCGTGCTGTATGGCGTTCAATAAATGGTAATGTTGGCTTTGCATCATCGGGAATCGGAAATTCAGCAAACCACTTTACTTGCTCACCATATAAGTGAATTTGATTAATAGCTTGTGGAGCCCCCACTTCACGTAGCTCGTGTGGCCGGTCCGCTGTAATGACGATTAGAGGAACACGCGCATACTTTGCCTCCACAATCGCCGGGAAATAGTTAGCCGCCGCTGTTCCTGATGTACATAACAAGACAACAGGCTTTCCTACTTTTTTAGCAAGACCTAATGCAAAAAAGGCAGCCGCACGCTCATCTACCTGGCGAAACACCTCGATTTCTTTCGTATGTGCAAATGCATACGCAAGAGGTGTCGAACGAGAACCCGGACTGATCACGACCTGCTCTACACCGTTTTGTACTAAGCTAGCAACGATTGTATATACATAGTTTGATAGTATTTCACGTTCACTCACTTAACTTTCCTCCTAAAGCACGTAACATCGGACGGAATTTAACTAACGTCTCCTCATATTCTGATGCTGGTGTAGAATCTTCGACGATGCCGCCTCCTGCATATAAAAAGGCACGATTCCCCAGTAATGCAGCTGAACGAATAGCGACAGCAAATTCTCCGTTTCCATCAGCATCTACCCAGCCAATGGGTGCTGCATATAGCCCTCGGTTCATCGGCTCATAGCGTCGAATCATATCCATTGCCTCTTTACGCGGTACGCCGCCAAGGGCTGGTGTAGGGTGTAAATTCTTCACAAGTTGCAGGATGGTTGCCTCTTCATTTAATATCCCTTCCACAGGTGTATATAAATGTTGAATATCACGAATTTTAAGTAGTTTTGGTTGTTTTGGTACTTTTACATTCATACAGTTTTGCTCAAATGTTTCGGTAATCATTTCTACTACATAATGATGCTCCCCACGATTTTTCACATCATTTAACAGTGACCAACCTAATGTCTCATCTTCCTCTACTGTATGACCACGACGAATGGAACCAGCAATACATGATGAAAATGCTTGTCCTTCCTCTACCTTTACTAAACGTTCCGGTGATGCACCAAAGAACAACATCTCCTCATGCTCTAAACCAAATAAATAGCTTTCCGGCTGTTCATGAATTACATGCGATAAAATTTGAGAGGATGCAACTTCCTCTTCAAATTGCAATGCTAACGAACGAGCAATTACTACCTTTTGTGCCTCGCCTGCTTTAATATGTGCCGTCACTTGCTCAATGGAGCGCAAGTACTCCTCTTTATAAGGCTCCTGATAACTTGTCATCGTAGGCTTAGCATATGTTTTTAATTCTTTCACTTGCGCAGCATGAATTAAATGATCACGCTCTTTACGTAATTGTTCAAAAGCTTTTGAACTATTTTCTTCGTCCGTAATATAATGAATGCTCACATACGCTTTATCATCTCGGATAATTAGCTGAAACGTTGCCACTGCAAAAAAGCTTTGCGGAAATGTTGACCATTCCTCTCCCACCTCATTTTGTGGATCAAATGTAAATCCACCAAATAAAATCGGTTGTAAATCCTCTTCCTTCACAATGTTCTTCGTTAATTGTTTCCATTCTTGCTCTACTTTATCAAAGCGCACTTGTCCTGCATTGTTTTCAATTGTATAAGCGTGTCCTAGTCCTACTAAGGTAAAAGTTTTCTCCCGATTTTGCCAAAAATATCGTTTACCCTTATATTTCTCGCCAGCAGCAAAGAAGGCCAGAGCAGATAATCGGCTTACCTCCATTGTTTCCATATAAAAATGGTGCTTTGAGTTCAAAGAGCCCACTTCTACTTCAGTGGCATTGTACCACTTATGATGCATGAAAATTACCTCCGTCTTTGCAATTTAAACTCAAGAAATAAGCTTTGATTGCTATCGTACATTTTACAAAATATCTATACTATCATATCACTTTTTCGCTTAAATCTGTACGAGAAAGGCACGACTCTACCTTTTTTCTTATCGTTCGTATAAAATAGAACAGTATAGTTTAGTTGAAGGAGAGAAATAATATATGACCAAAGTCATTGAAGCGGATAGGGGCTTTAAAGTATGGTGGCATTTAACACGTCCACATACATTAACAGCTTCATTCGTACCTGTCTTTTTAGGGACAACCATTGCATTAACGGTTGATGGAGAAACCATTAACTTCCTGTTATTTTTTGCTATGCTTATAGCCAGTATGCTCATTCAAGCAGCAACAAATATGTTTAACGAATATTATGACTATAAATTAGGACTGGATAATGAAAACTCTGTCGGCATTGGCGGTACAATTGTTCGTCACGGTGTCGCACCAAGTACCATTATGGCCATTGCGCTCAGCTTTTATGGGATTGCTGTACTTCTAGGTATTTATATTTGTGCCATGAGCTCTTGGTGGTTAGCAGCTGTTGGCTTAGTATGTATGTTAATTGGTTATTTATATACGGGTGGTCCTTATCCAATTGCCTATTCGCCATTTGGGGAACTTGTATCCGGTGTAGTAATGGGAATGGGGATTGTATTAATTGCTTTCTTTATTCAGACAAACACAGTAACACTTGAAGCGATTTTACTGTCGGTACCTAGTATGATTTTAGTCGGCGCCATTATGCTTTCAAACAATATTCGCGACATTGTTGGTGATACAGAAGGCGGTCGTAAAACGATGGCGATTTTAGTCGGTCGTAATAATGCCGTTTATATTCTTTCCCTATTCTTCATCGTATCGTACTTATGGATTTTAGGTTTAGTTATTATTGAAGATATTACGTACTGGGCATTGATTGTATTGTTCAGTATTCCAAAACCGATTAAGGCTATTGATATTTTCCGTCATAAAAAAGAACCGATTGAAGTAATGCCTGCGATGAAATTTACTGCTCAAACAAATACAATCTTTGGCTTTTTACTCGCCGTCGGTTTATTAATTAATTATTTTATTTTTTAACGTGTTTCCGAAAGAGGTCTCCTATCGAATAGGAATTTTCTATGTGCTGATACGTTAACTAAAGCGTCCCGAAACGAATCATCGGGACGCTTTTCTATTCGTTGCTTCATCTGTATTCACTAGGAATAGTACAGGATACAATTATTTTAGTTGTCCATAATAGATAATAGCATCTGTTAAAAACTGCGTTGCTCCTTTATCAACACGTGAATCATAATAATCTGTAAAGCGTTCATCGGCTATATACATTTGTGCCAAACCAATATGGGCTTCTTTTGTATATTTCGGCCAGTAAAAGCTAAGCCAACGCTTATGAAGCTCTGCCACTTCCACCGCAATATCAGATTGCACATCGCCCACTTCCATAGCTTCTTTTAATCGCTCTAAAAGCATTTTTTCGAGCTGCTGAGCTGCTTCATATTGTTCCTCTGTCATGTTCTTCGCCATGCCATAAGAAGCCTTTACAGACTCGTTTCCGTACTTTTCACGAATTTCTGCTCCATACTTTTCCTCGTTTTCATCGATTAACTGTTGTTTAAATGCCTCAAACTTTTGCTCGTTACTCATTGTTATTCCCTCCTCGATTGATTGAATTGTCATTATTACTGTTTCCAGTAAGTCTGTTATATGACGCTGTTTTTGTTGAAGTGTTCGCTGATGATAGCGTAAGCTTTCGAGTTGCTCAAAATCTTCCGCATCTAAAACCTCTTTAATTTGTGAAAGCGGCATATCCAATTCACGATAAAATAATATTTGCTGTAAGCGATCAACATGCCCTTGATTATAAACCCTATAGCCAGTATCTTCCTTCTTTATTGGAATAAGCAAATCGATCTCGTCATAATAACGGAGTGTCCTTGTACTTACGCCTGATAGCCTCGCCAGTTCCTGAATATACATAACTCACCTCTCCTTTTAATATAAGGTTTTACGTAACGTAAAGGTCAAGTAGTATATTTATATACTGCTTCCAAACAATAAAAAAAGTCTGAAACGATTAAATATCGTCTCAGACTTTTATGATGACCCGTACGGGATTCGAACCCGTGTTACCGCCGTGAAAGGGCGGTGTCTTAACCACTTGACCAACGGGCCAACTTTAAATATTATGGCGGAGAAGGAGGGATTTGAACCCTCGCGCCGGTTACCCGACCTACACCCTTAGCAGGGGCGCCTCTTCAGCCTCTTGAGTACTTCCCCATAAATGGCTCCGAAGGTAGGACTCGAACCTACGACCAACCGGTTAACAGCCGGTTGCTCTACCACTGAGCTACTTCGGAATAATATATATGGTGGGCCTAAATGGACTCGAACCATCGACCTCACGCTTATCAGGCGTGCGCTCTAACCAGCTGAGCTATAGGCCCCTTCGGCTTTTTTAGTTAGTGGAGCGGGTGATGGGAATCGAACCCACGACATCAGCTTGGAAGGCTGAGGTTTTACCATTAAACTACACCCGCAAAAACAATGGTGGGTCAGGACGGAATCGAACCGCCGACACTTAGAGCTTCAATCTAATGCTCTACCAACTGAGCTACTGACCCATATAATGGCGGTCCCGACCGGGATCGAACCGGCGATCTCCTGCGTGACAGGCAGGCATGTTAACCGCTACACCACGGGACCTTTTGGTTGCGGGGACAGGATTTGAACCTGTGACCTTCGGGTTATGAGCCCGACGAGCTACCGAACTGCTCCACCCCGCGATAATATTATGTTTGCTGAAGTTTTTATTCTAGTTCACCATTTTCTTCTTTATAAAAATGGCGGAGGAAGAGGGATTCGAACCCCCGCGCGGTTTAACCCGCCTGTCGGTTTTCAAGACCGATCCCTTCAGCCGGACTTGGGTATTCCTCCGTTTTACTATTCAAATGGTGGACCTTACAGGACTCGAACCTGTGACCGGACGGTTATGAGCCGTCTGCTCTAACCAACTGAGCTAAAGGTCCTTTAGGATGGCTACCGAGGGAGTCGAACCCACGACCTTTCGGGTATGAACCGAATGCTCTAGCCAGCTGAGCTAGGTAGCCAGGATCTTTATAAATAATTTGGTGGAGCCTAGCGGGATCGAACCGCTGACCTCCTGCGTGCAAGGCAGGCGCTCTCCCAGCTGAGCTAAGGCCCCAAAATAATCAGTTGATATCAGGTTAAGGATGGTCGGGAAGACAGGATTCGAACCTGCGACCCCTTGGTCCCAAACCAAGTGCTCTACCAAGCTGAGCTACTTCCCGTACTTTTTTGGCGCGCCCGACAGGAGTCGAACCCATAACCTTCTGATCCGTAGTCAGACGCTCTATCCAATTGAGCTACGGGCGCTAATTTAAATTTAAATGGTGCCGAGGGCCGGAATCGAACCGGCACGGTAGTCACCTACCGCAGGATTTTAAGTCCTGTGCGTCTGCCAGTTCCGCCACCCCGGCACATATGGAGCGGAAGACGAGGTTCGAACTCGCGACCCCCACCTTGGCAAGGTGGTGTTCTACCACTGAACTACTTCCGCATGTGCATAAGATTTTTTTATCCTGGCAATATATAAATTTAAATGGTGCGGGTGAAGGGAGTCGAACCCCCACGCCTTGCGGCGCTAGATCCTAAGTCTAGTGCGTCTGCCAATTCCGCCACACCCGCATATTATTAAAATGGTGAGCCATGAAGGACTCGAACCTTCGACCCTCTGATTAAAAGTCAGATGCTCTACCAACTGAGCTAATGGCTCAAAATGGTGCCGGCGATAGGAGTCGAACCCACGACCTACTGATTACAAGTCAGTTGCTCTACCAACTGAGCTACACCGGCATTTTGAGATGGTGGAGGATGACGGGCTCGAACCGCCGACCCCCTGCTTGTAAGGCAGGTGCTCTCCCAGCTGAGCTAATCCTCCTGGGTATAATGCCTAGCGACGTCCTACTCTCACAGGGGGAACCCCCCAACTACCATCGGCGCTAAAGAGCTTAACTTCCGTGTTCGGTATGGGAACGGGTGTGACCTCTTTGCCATCATCACTAGACTATGGTCGACCTCCAATACACGGCGTATTACTGCGTCAGCTACATTCGTTCAATCAGTCACGTACATAGGTACGCTCCTTCATTCACTCATTTGCTTCCTTGTACTACTTGTGTCTCGAAGCTCTCTTTTAAGAAAGAAGTTGTTCTTTCAAAACTGGATAAACGGTGCATTGTGCAATTCACAAAATGTGGTTAAGTCCTCGACCGATTAGTATTCGTCAGCTCCATGTGTCACCACACTTCCACCTCGAACCTATCTACCTGATCGTCTTTCAGGGGTCTTACTTACTTGCGTAATGGGAAATCTCATCTTGAGGGGGGCTTCATGCTTAGATGCTTTCAGCACTTATCCCGTCCATACATAGCCACCCAGCGATGCCGTTGGCACGACAACTGGTACACCAGCGGTATGTCCATCCCGGTCCTCTCGTACTAAGGACAGCTCCTCTCAAATTTCCTACGCCCACGACGGATAGGGACCGAACTGTCTCACGACGTTCTGAACCCAGCTCGCGTACCGCTTTAATGGGCGAACAGCCCAACCCTTGGGACCGACTACAGCCCCAGGATGCGATGAGCCGACATCGAGGTGCCAAACCTCCCCGTCGATGTGGACTCTTGGGGGAGATAAGCCTGTTATCCCCGGGGTAGCTTTTATCCGTTGAGCGATGGCCCTTCCATGCGGAACCACCGGATCACTAAGCCCGTCTTTCGACCCTGCTCGACTTGTAGGTCTCGCAGTCAAGCTCCCTTGTGCCTTTACACTCTACGAATGATTTCCAACCATTCTGAGGGAACCTTTGGGCGCCTCCGTTACCTTTTAGGAGGCGACCGCCCCAGTCAAACTGTCCGCCTGACACTGTCTCCTACCCCGCTAAGGGGCATGGGTTAGAAATTCAGTACAACCAGGGTAGTATCCCACCGACGCCTCCACCGAAGCTAGCGCTCCGGTTTCTCTGGCTCCTACCTATCCTGTACAAGTTGCACCAAATTTCAATATCAAGCTACAGTAAAGCTCCACGGGGTCTTTCCGTCCTGTCGCGGGTAACCTGCATCTTCACAGGTACTATAATTTCACCGAGTCTCTCGTTGAGACAGTGCCCAGATCGTTACGCCTTTCGTGCGGGTCGGAACTTACCCGACAAGGAATTTCGCTACCTTAGGACCGTTATAGTTACGGCCGCCGTTTACTGGGGCTTCAATTCATAGCTTCGCTTGCGCTAACCACTCCTCTTAACCTTCCAGCACCGGGCAGGCGTCAGCCCCTATACGTCACCTTACGGTTTTGCAGAGACCTGTGTTTTTGCTAAACAGTCGCCTGGGCCTATTCACTGCGGCTCTCTCAGGCTTTCACCCTACCAGAGCACCCCTTCTCCCGAAGTTACGGGGTCATTTTGCCGAGTTCCTTAACGAGAGTTCTCTCGCACACCTTAGGATTCTCTCCTCGACTACCTGTGTCGGTTTGCGGTACGGGTACCTCCCACCTCGATAGAGGCTTTTCTTGGCAGCGTGAGATCAGGAACTTCGTCCATACGGACTCGTCATCACAGCTCAATGTATTAGTACGCGGATTTGCCTACGTACACACCTTACTGCTTGAACAGAGACAACCAACGCTCTGCTTACCCTACCCTTCTGCGTCCCCCCATTTCTCAAACGGTGGGGAGGTAGTACAGGAATATCAACCTGTTGTCCATCGCCTACGCCTGTCGGCCTCGGCTTAGGTCCCGACTAACCCTGAGCGGACGAGCCTTCCTCAGGAAACCTTAGTCATACGGTGGACAGGATTCTCACCTGTCTTTCGCTACTCATACCGGCATTCTCACTTCTAACCGCTCCACCAGTCCTTCCGGTCTGACTTCAGCGCAGTTAGAACGCTCTCCTACCACTCACACCAACGGTGTGAATCCACAGCTTCGGTGAATCGTTTAGCCCCGATACATTTTCGGCGCAGCGTCACTCGACCAGTGAGCTATTACGCACTCTTTAAATGATGGCTGCTTCTAAGCCAACATCCTGGTTGTCTAAGCAACGCCACATCCTTTTCCACTTAACGATTACTTTGGGACCTTAGCTGGTGGTCTGGGCTGTTTCCCTTTTGACTACGGATCTTATCACTCGCAGTCTGACTCCCGTGCATAAATATCCGGCATTCGGAGTTTGTCTGAATTCGGTAAAGCGAGATGCCCCCCTAGTCCAAACAGTGCTCTACCTCCGGTATTCTCATCACGAGGCTAGCCCTAAAGCTATTTCGGAGAGAACCAGCTATCTCCAGGTTCGATTGGAATTTCTCCGCTACCCACACCTCATCCCCGCACTTTTCAACGTGCGTGGGTTCGGGCCTCCAGTGAGTGTTACCTCACCTTCACCCTGGACATGGGTAGATCACCTGGTTTCGGGTCTACGACCACGTACTACATCGCCCTATTCAGACTCGCTTTCGCTGCGGCTCCGTCTTCACAACTTAACCTCGCACGTAATCGTAACTCGCCGGTTCATTCTACAAAAGGCACGCTATCACCCATTAACGGGCTCTAACTACTTGTAGGCACACGGTTTCAGGTTCTCTTTCACTCCCCTCCCGGGGTGCTTTTCACCTTTCCCTCACGGTACTGGTTCACTATCGGTCACTAGGTAGTATTTAGCCTTGGGAGATGGTCCTCCCGGATTCCGACGGAATTTCACGTGTTCCGCCGTACTCAGGATCCACTCTGGAGGGCATGTACTTTCGACTACAGGGCTATTACCTGCTCTGGCGGACCTTTCCAAGTCGCTTCGCCTAATACATGCCTTTGTAACTCCGTATAGAGTGTCCTACAACCCCAAGAGGCAAGCCTCTTGGTTTGGGCTCTTCCCGTTTCGCTCGCCGCTACTCAGGGAATCGAATTTTCTTTCTCTTCCTCCAGGTACTTAGATGTTTCAGTTCCCTGGGTCTGTCTCCAGTACGCTATGAATTCACGTAAAGGTACTACGCCATTAAACGTAGTGGGTTCCCCCATTCGGAAATCCCCGGATCAAAGCTTACTTACAGCTCCCCGAGGCATATCGGTGTTAGTGCCGTCCTTCATCGACTCCTAGTGCCAAGGCATCCACCGTGCGCCCTTAATAACTTAACCAAGTTATACTTGAACAACGTTCAAGATTTTAAGTTGACACGTCAATGTTACTTGACTTGTTTTGACTCTTATCTATTTAAAATAGAAATTTGTGTTTGCTTTCAATGTCGTTTTATCCAGTTTTCAAAGAACAAAGCTACTGACTTCCATCACATCGTGACAGACATCAGTGGATTTGCTACATGTAGCTTTGCGACGATAGCGCAAGCGTCAGGAGCAAGGTATTTAGAAAGTCATAAACTTTCAAAACTGAACGCAAAACGTTAACTACTGACCATGTCAGTATTCCGAAAATATCCTTAGAAAGGAGGTGATCCAGCCGCACCTTCCGATACGGCTACCTTGTTACGACTTCACCCCAATCATCTATCCCACCTTCGGCGGCTGGCTCCAAAAGGTTACCTCACCGACTTCGGGTGTTACAAACTCTCGTGGTGTGACGGGCGGTGTGTACAAGGCCCGGGAACGTATTCACCGCGGCATGCTGATCCGCGATTACTAGCGATTCCGGCTTCATGTAGGCGAGTTGCAGCCTACAATCCGAACTGAGAACGGTTTTATCGGATTAGCTCCCCCTCGCGGGTTGGCAACCGTTTGTACCGTCCATTGTAGCACGTGTGTAGCCCAGGTCATAAGGGGCATGATGATTTGACGTCATCCCCACCTTCCTCCGGTTTGTCACCGGCAGTCACCTTAGAGTGCCCAACTGAATGATGGCAACTAAGATCAAGGGTTGCGCTCGTTGCGGGACTTAACCCAACATCTCACGACACGAGCTGACGACAACCATGCACCACCTGTCACCGTTGTCCCCGAAGGGAAAACTATGTCTCCATAGTGGTCACCGGGATGTCAAGACCTGGTAAGGTTCTTCGCGTTGCTTCGAATTAAACCACATGCTCCACCGCTTGTGCGGGCCCCCGTCAATTCCTTTGAGTTTCAGTCTTGCGACCGTACTCCCCAGGCGGAGTGCTTAATGCGTTAGCTGCAGCACTAAGGGGCGGAAACCCCCTAACACTTAGCACTCATCGTTTACGGCGTGGACTACCAGGGTATCTAATCCTGTTTGCTCCCCACGCTTTCGCGCCTCAGCGTCAGTTACAGACCAGAAAGTCGCCTTCGCCACTGGTGTTCCTCCAAATCTCTACGCATTTCACCGCTACACTTGGAATTCCACTTTCCTCTTCTGCACTCAAGTCCCCCAGTTTCCAATGACCCTCCACGGTTGAGCCGTGGGCTTTCACATCAGACTTAAAGGACCGCCTGCGCGCGCTTTACGCCCAATAATTCCGGACAACGCTTGCCACCTACGTATTACCGCGGCTGCTGGCACGTAGTTAGCCGTGGCTTTCTAATAAGGTACCGTCAAGGTACAGCCAGTTACTACTGTACTTGTTCTTCCCTTACAACAGAGTTTTACGAACCGAAATCCTTCTTCACTCACGCGGCGTTGCTCCATCAGGCTTTCGCCCATTGTGGAAGATTCCCTACTGCTGCCTCCCGTAGGAGTCTGGGCCGTGTCTCAGTCCCAGTGTGGCCGATCACCCTCTCAGGTCGGCTACGCATCGTCGCCTTGGTGAGCCGTTACCTCACCAACTAGCTAATGCGCCGCGGGCCCATCCTGTAGCGATAGCAGAACCATCTTTCAACTTTCTAACATGTATTAGAAAGTATTATTCGGTATTAGCCCCGGTTTCCCGGAGTTATCCCAAACTACAGGGCAGGTTGCCCACGTGTTACTCACCCGTCCGCCGCTAACGAAAGTTCGGTGCAAGCACCGAACTTTCGTCCGCTCGACTTGCATGTATTAGGCACGCCGCCAGCGTTCGTCCTGAGCCAGGATCAAACTCTCCATAAAAAGAATTTGAGTAAGCTCAAATTTGCTGGCATCATGTTTGATGTCCAAAATTTTGTTTCTTATTCAGAAACATTTATTGTTAACGTTTTGCTTGTTCAGTTTTCAAAGTTCATCTCGCTCGCTTCATTCAGCAGCGACTTTTATAGAATAACTTATCCTCAAGTTGTTGTCAACCTCTTTTATTCACTCTTGAATTTTTGTGTTGCCGTCTCGTTAAGGACAAGTAATAATATATAATATATTTCTTCCCTATGCAATACTTTTTTCAAAAAAACTTTTCACTTTTTTTATATCTGTTACAAACATTGCTATACCAGCGATTATAATAATCCCTCCAACAACTTGAGAGGCCATTAGTTTTTCGCTAAAAATAAAGAAAGCTAAAATCGCAGCACCTACTGGCTCAAATAAGATTGCTATGGATATCGTATTTGTGCTCACCCATTTCAATGACCAATTAAATAACGTATGTCCTAGTAAGTTTGGGACAATCGCCAACATAACAAACCAAAACCAATCCATCTTTTCATAAGGTCCGAATGATTGTCCCATGCATAATACATAAACGAAAAGACATATCGTACTTACACTATAAACAACCATTGTATAGGTCATCAAAGATAATCGATTACGGACAGCTTGTCCAAATAGTAAATACCCTGTAATTAATGCACAGGCTATCAACGCTAATATATCTCCATAAAGTGCAGTGCCACTGACCCGAAAATCTCCCCAACCAATCAATAAACTTCCAACAAGTGCTACGCTAACTGCTACAATAGATTGAAAAGATGCTCTTTCTTTAAAAAAGATATATGTCCCGATAAATGCAAATAGCGGTTGTAGCGTCACTAATACTGTAGAACTTGCCACAGAAGTGTAATTTAATGACTCAAACCAGAGGATAAAATGGAACGCTAAAAAAATGCCTGCAACAGAAGAAAACAGCCACTCCCTTTTCTCTAACAACTTCAACTCATGGCGATATTTTATAAAAAATAACGGACTCATAATTAGAACCGAAAACAACATACGATAAAAAGCAATCACCCCTGATTCTGCATTCGCCAATTTTACAAAGATTGCTGACAATGAAACTGAAATAACACCAATTCCAATTGCCAAATACGGTTTCATTGATTTCGTTGTTTTATTAAGCATTTATTCCACACCTACCTTGTACCTTATTGTACATAAAGTATATTGATTCGCAACACGAAATAACAGAGAGGATGATCACCATTGCACTTCTTATTAAATGATACGCTTTCGCTAGAAATTTTAATAAAATTAACGATTGCCGGGACTTTAAGTTTAATTATCGGAATTGAAAGAGAACTAAAAAAGAAACCAGTCGGATTAAAAACAAGCTTAGTTATTGCTACCTTTAGTTGCTTATTAACGATTATCTCAATCGAAACAGCATATACTACACCTGCAAGAAATGATATTAATATCACAATGGATCCACTACGTCTAGCTGCCCAAGTCGTGAGTGGCATTGGATTTTTAGGCGCAGGTGTCATTTTACGAAAAGGAAATGATAGTATTACGGGCTTAACGACCGCTGCGATGATTTGGGGTGCAGCAGGGATTGGTATCGCAGTTGGTGCAGGGTTTTATTTTCAAGCATTTGTTACCGTCGTTATTGTTGTCATCGGAATTGAAGTAATTGCACCATTTCTTATTAAAATCGGCCCAAGACGATTACGTATGCGCGAAGTGTCATTAAGGGTTGTTATTAAGGACATTAATCAATTACCAACATTATTAGAACAAATGAGAGCACATAATATGACAATTGAACATGTAGGGATTCGTGATTCAGTTGATCGGCATGACAAACGTTTACACGAGGTAAATATACGACTGTCAACACTTATTTCGAAAGATTCACTTTGGATTTACAATACACTGCACGCACTTGAGTATATTGAAACAGTAGAAATTGAATTTTTAGCTTAATGGAGGCTCAGTATGGGAGAACTATTTTCGTTATTAAAAAACGGCAATAAACCTTCACTTGCCGCAGCATTCGTCAATACATTTTTAGGGATTATTAAAGGAGCGGCATTTTTCTTTACAGGAAATGTAGCCATGTTCGCAGAAATGATGCACTCATTTGGCGATGCAGCAAACCAATTTTTCGTTTATATCGGCTCTGCGTTATCGAAGAAAGCACCAACACCAAAGTTTCCAAATGGCTACGGGCGAGTCGTCAATCTCGTTTGTTTAGGTGCCGTACTGATTGTTGCCATACTTTCGTATGAAACAATTAAAGAAGGCTGGCATCACTTTATGCATCCCGCAACTGAATCACATGGAATATTCATCGCTTTAGGGGTTCTTTCAATCGGGGTGATTTTAGAAGGCTTTGTATTGCACAAAGCCGCAAAAGAAGTGCTGCATGAAGTAGGAGTAGAAAAAGTTGGAATAAAAGCCATTCCGCAATCTGTACAATATTTAAATCGCGCAAAACCTGCCACAAAGCTTGTGTGGATGGAAGATTTAGTCGCAACAAGCGGCAATGTTCTTGCCTTCGCCGCCATCGTGATCGCTTACTTCACAGGCTTTTATCGTCTGGAGGGACTAGTTTCAATCATTATAGGTATAATGATGTTCTATGTAGTCGGTCGTGTATTTTTAGATAATGCACGGGGAGCTATTGGTGAAACAGATGAAGAAATGATGATTCATATCGGAAATCTTGTGATGGAAGACCGCCATGTATCCGATATCGCGCGTATCGAAGTTATTAAAGAAGGCGAATTTTTACATGTCGAAGTTGTCGCTGAGACAGATAAAAGTTTATCACTGGATTACTTAGACGATGTACGTGACCATTTAGTCGAACTGATTCTCGCACAAAAAGGAGTAACAAAGGTAACACTCTCTTTTGACGAAGAAGATGGTATTACACAGTGGAAGCACGAACCAACTGAATAAATTAAAGCTCGGCATTTCACATAAAACGCCGAGCTTTTTTCTATAAAGACGCTGCAAGTATAGCACGTACATCTTCACTATTTAATTTATTGAAGTTCCCAAACGGACCATTTAATACTGTATGTGCAATAATACCTTCAAAATCACGATCATCAATATTATAATCTGCTAGGCGGCTTGGTGCACCAATTGACTTCCAAAACGCACTTAAACGATTAATCCCTTCAAGCGCCATTTCCTCATCTTTGAGATGGCCACGCTCTACCCCAAATACTTTTTCAGCAAGCCTTGCAAATCGCGCTGGATTTACATGCAAATTATGACGCATCCAGTACGGGAAAAGGATAGCTAGTCCCCCTGCATGCGGAATATCATAGTATGCAGAAATGGCATGTTCAATATTATGTGTTGCCCAATCACCACGCGAGCCCATTGAAAGGAAATTATTTAGACCAAACGTACTTGATAACATTAATGTTTCACGATGCTCATAATTTTTAGGCTCCGTTAACGCTTTTGGTGTCACGTCGATAATTGTACGTAAAATCCCTTCACTCATTTCATCTGTAAGTGGCGTATTTGTTGCATTGTTAAAATATTGCTCGAAGATGTGCGACATCGTATCTACTACACCATTGACGAGTTGATCTTTCGGCACTGTAAACGTATAGGTCGGATCTAGAATAGAGAATTTCGGGAATACCGCTGGGCTACCCCAACCAAACTTCTCTTTTGTTTCTAAATTTGTAATAACAGAACCCGAGTTCATCTCTGAGCCTGTTGCAGCAAGTGTTAACACGGTGCCAAGTGGTAGTGCCTCGTTTGCAGGCGCCTTACGAATCACGATATCCCATGCATCCGCATCAGACTTCGCCCCAGCTACAATTAACTTAGCACAATCCACCACTGAGCCACCACCGACAGCTAATACTAAATCTATTTCTTGTTCCTTACATATGGTAATACCTTTTCTAGCAGTCGAAACACGCGGGTTTGGCTCAACACCTGACAATTCAAATACTTGCTTACTACTTAAAGCATTCATTACATCATCATAAACTCCATTTTTCTTAATACTGCCGCCGCCATACACAACAAGTATCTTGTCATACGATACTACTTCTTTTGCTAATTGTTCGATACTCCCTTTTCCAAAGTGTAATTTCACCGGATTCCAAAATGAAAATGTGTTCATGAGAATCTCCCCTTTCCTGACAATCTTCTCATGTTTGTATCGTATATAGCAAAGATTAATACCAAAGATGAAAATAACCTTCCCCATACTTATGTAGTATTTAAATTAAAAGGGCGCGTTTTTAGTCTTCTAAAATGAAGATATAGGGTACTATAAACACCTTATCTTCACTAATAAATGTATTTTTTACAATTTTAAATAAGCACTGGTGAAGGTTTAACTATTTTAGCTTGTA
Source organism: Lysinibacillus sp. LZ02 (assembly GCF_050613145.1). Taxonomy (GTDB): domain Bacteria; phylum Bacillota; class Bacilli; order Bacillales_A; family Planococcaceae; genus Lysinibacillus_B. The sequence goes on from NZ_CP192507.1 coordinate 3,136,097, forward strand.
GTCTTCTTTCATCATCACTTAGAAATACTTGGTTCGTAATAACAAATGTTAATATCATTTGTTGTATTAAGGTTACTTTTACACCTTGCTGGTAAAAATTAATTTTAGAGAACTTTAATGTAGCAATCCGATTCGCTAATGCGTATTCCTGTTTATTTGTAAGAGGGACTCCATTCATATGGCAACCTAAAATAAAATTCCCTGCAATAGAATGATTTAATACATTAGGATGCATAGATTGGTAGTGTACATCAGCTAGCACATCGTCTTCATGCATTAAACGTTGTGAGATTAAATAATCCTTTAATGCTCCTTTTAAATCAACCGCAATGGCTGTATGATTTAAAAGATTGCGATAATAAACGGGAACAACCTCAGCATACTTTAAAAAAGGGGTTACTTCCGCAACAATATCGCCTAAACTATGTACAAATAGCGTTATACGTGCTTCATGTTCCCCATCAGTTAATGTAACAACTGTACTTCCTTGTTTTAAGCTTTTAAAATAAATAATCTCATCTACGATATAACCGACTGCAATTTCATCATTTTCAATTTGTAGCCTATTCGCCTTTATCCCTAAAACTTCGACATTGTTCTGCAATTCTATTCTTTTAGCGCTAAAACAAACTTCTGTATTTTGAAAATTTGCAAGACAGTCTTTTGTTAAATTTTTTGACATACATACGAGCCTCCTACCTTTTTATCGTTTTTTTCATTATAAAAAAGGAGGCTGAACAATTCCTGAACAAAATAACCGAAAATTCGATATTATTCACTATAAATCTTAGTGATCTACTATAACTATATCACGCTTGCGTCGTCATATAGTTATAGTAGATTTGCTGAATTTGTTGAGGAATTTCGACACCTAGCTCTTCTTCTAATTTTTTTCTAATAGAATCATATAATCGAATACAATCCATTTTTTTGTTTTGCTCCGTTAAAAATTTCATAAGTACAAGCATATAGTATTCATTATACTCATCTAACACCAACATTTTTTGTAAACAGTTTAACTTTAATAATGATTTTGCATCTACTACGTTCGTCACATAGGATTCCAGTAAATGCAGTACCTTTTGCTTTATGTAAGCTCGCATTTGAATCGCCCAGTGATATTCTTCTTCCTCCAAAAAATCACCATTATATAAATTTAATATTTGCTGGATATCCTGCTCCTCATGTACGGATTGCTCTAATAACGACATGAGCTCTGCATAATCACTACTAATCTCTATATCAAATTGATAGTGATTATTAACAAGTTGAATCGGATTGTTTACTCCATTTTGTTTGAATAATTTTCTTAACTGATAAATAGCTGTATGTAAGTTTACTGAAGCCTTTTCATGTTCGATATTTGGCCATAATTCTTCTGTTAAAACTGCATTTGATACCGGTCTTTGTTGATGGAACCATAAATAAAGAAACAGCTCTCTTACCTTCCTAGTACGCCAGTTTACCGTTTGTCCATTCACATCTAATAGTTGAAATCTCCCTAAAGTACGCGCATACATTTTAAATTTTGTTTTCTGAGACAACGAATCTTTACCTAAAACAATTAATTGATTAGCTCTACGAAGGGCTTTAACTAGCCGCTTTTTATTTACAGGCTTTAATAAATAATCTATTGCCTCTACATTAAATGCTTCTACAGCAAAATGGGCATGTGCCGTTACAAAAATAATTTGGATATTTGGCGCGTACTTTTGTAGCTGCTTCGCTACCTGTAATCCATGCATGTCTGCCATCTCCATATCTAAAAAAGCGACATCTATTTTCTCTGTTTTCAGCAAATCAAATGCATCCTTCACATTTACAAACATACCTTTTATGTAAATTGGTAATTCTGCTATTTCATTTAGCATAATACCGAGTATATCAAGTGCCAATTTTTCATCGTCAATCAGAATTACATTCATTTAGCTTTACCTCCTGTTTATAGATTAATTATGGTTTCTGTTAATTTTCATTAAATATCCATCTTATTGCAACAATTTTAAAAATGAGAGTCCGCTATATCTCCTCAAAATTGATTTCGTTCATTAATAGGTAGCACCATTTCCATTTATAAAAAGAAAACCCAAAAGGAAATTTATACCTAGCAGCTCTTACATTTTAAACACCTTCATTACTTAACTCAATAGTTATACGAACCTTTAATTTATCAACTAACTCCCCCATAGTTTATAAAACATAGCGTTGAACAAAAACTGAACAATAGCTATATGTTTTCATCACACGTATTGATTTACTTTTCATTGTTAAAGAACACATGGGAATACGTTGATTTCCGCTATGGCTGACTCGCTTTCCACAGGCACGACTTCCACTAAGTTATTTCAGCTCGCGCTTTTCCTACAGAAGTCGAGTCACCTCTGCTCCAATCAACTAGCAAGCACCTGTTATTGGCAATTTAACTTAAAAATAAAGCTTATCATCTACTAATAGTTGTATAATCAACACATCTGCGTTTTCATTAATATATTTAAAAATGATCCGCTTACTAATGCTCAATTAGAAATTGTCCAATGTGAATTGGCATAGCTTAAACTATATGGGCAGTGGTTATATAAAAATTAATACTTACTAACAATCTAATTGAAAATAACTTCACTCTGCTTTACTTTACTCCCCTCCCTCCAATTGATTTTCTAATACACCAAAACCCTCGCCATTATACGAAATGACAAGGGTTTTGAGTATTAGAATGATTATTACTTATATAAAATTATGGTGCAATTTGATATGCAGCCGTTACAACAATTCCATTTGAAGGCTCGGCACTAGTAGGGTTAATTTTTACAGTATTTACACGTTTTACCTTTAAATAATCAGTACCTGTAGCATTCATCAGTAGTTCCTGCAAATGGCTCTGTAGTAGATAAATTCAAAGCGCTTCCTGATGTATAAGTAGATTGTAATGCATAATAATTATCTATTAGCGTTTGAACGTCAGCTACAGACAAATCACTCCTTTTTTAGTTTTTGATTCTGCTACAAGTGTTTGTACAGTTTCAAAAGTCAATTCCGGCCCCCTGTTGACAATGTTACTCCAGCAGTTGTGTAGTCCGTTTCTATTGCACAGTGCCAGCACTAATTTTTGCTAGCGCTTCTGTAGCTAATCCATTGAAGATGTCACAGTTATTGTTTTAACTGTATGTTTCAATTTGTTACCTGCACTATCTGTAATTTCATTAATAGTTCTATCAACGATATTAAATTCTGCATTGTTTGGAACACCACCCTCTACAAAATCATCGTGTATTATAATAAGTCGAACCTTGTCTCCGTCAACTTCAACTGTAATTCTTGAACCGGCAGTTGTTTGTAAAGTTACTATTCCAAATGTAGTTTTTAGGGCATTACCACTCATACCTGCACCTGCAGTATCTAGCCCAATCAAAGCATCAATTTGTGGGAAATAGATTTGATGCCCATCACTATCATTATATCTATCAACAAAAGCTCCAGCACTAGTATACATATTTACTGCTTCACTATATGTTAATGTAAGTGTATCACCTGTCGTACTCCATATCTCATCACTTATTGATGCTACAACAAGAACTGGGCTGGCTTTGTCTAATGACGTAAATTCAGTAGTAGCTAGGTTGTTTCCAGCCAAATCAGTTAATGTTCCTTGAGTATATGTTAGAGTAGGCGTTTGATCTGTATCGTAATCCCCTTTCTCATCAAATGTAATGTAGATTTCATTATCATCTGCTGTGCTACCTGTATCAAACCCTAAATTACTGTATCCACCAGTGATAGCGAAATTAGCTGCATTTACAGTAGTGTCTTTAATACCTTCACTAAGTGTAACTTTCAATCCGTCCAGTTTACCGTTAGCATCCCGATCTACGGTTTCTACATTTTTAATCGTATTTACTGAGGCAATCGTTAATGCGATTTCACTCTCTGCTGTCTCATTATCATTGTCATCTTTAATATTTGTGACAGTAACTATAGTACCTGTTGAACCGACATCAGTCGACAATTTCCCTGTCCATTTTGTACGCTCTGCATTCCATGTACCTTGCTCTTTGGCAATTTCTTGCCCATTAATGCTTAACTTATCAAATGATTGGATTGGCTCACTAAATGTTAACTCAATGTTTTCACCTGCGGATGGTTGATTATCAGCATTTGTATCTTGAAGAACAGCTGCTGTGACAGTTGGTGTCTTACTTTCTTTCACTGTTACTTGGAATGTTTTGGTTGTTGTTAAGCCTCCATGTCTAATCGTTGCCGTTAATGTCACCACGTCATCTTCATGATCTACATTGCTTCTAACTACTGTACCATCAGCTTGAATTGTCGCTCCATCCACTGTAGTAGATGACCATTCAATTGTTGCCCCTTCAAATTCTACCGGTAAAGAAAGTGCTGTTTTTACTTCTTGTAAAGACGGGTTAGCATTGCGAATCGCTACATCTGTTAAATTATTCGCAATCGCGTCAATAGCCGATGTATCAACGGTCGTTAAACTGGAGACTTTTGTATTAATTGCGTAATGACCAAAATTATCATACGCAATCGGTTGATCCGCTGCATTTTTCTTCACAACGATTACTGTATAATCTTGTCCTTGTACAATTGGGTTACCTGCACTATCCGTTGTAACGGCACCATTCCATTCAAAGGTTGTACCATTCACTGTGCCAATTGGATTACCTGCTGGCACATCATTTTGATTCCATTCATCCCCAGTTAATAAGTAAATATCCTGTGAGGCAATATTAGCTAAATCTTTAAAATCCCAAACCACTTGTAGTGATGAGCCATTATGACGTGCTGTAATCACAGATGTAACATTATTCCCATATGTTGTATAGGAGAATTGTTGATAATAGCCAGCAAAGCCCGTACCTACTTTCCCGAGCACATCCACAAAATACGTTGCATTCATTGATTGACCATCTTCATTAATGTGTACACGATAAATCCCTTCTCCCGTTTCAGGATTACTCGCATTTAACAACTTCATAAAGTTCGTTGTATCTAAGTCGTTTGGTTGATTTTTCGCTGACGCTACTTTAAATGTAAAGTCGCTATCATTCAGTTCTGGACCACCATATACATCATTTTTCGCAAATCGCTCTGCTTCTAAGAATTGACCATTACCGATATACGGGAAGTCTTCATTATATGGTCCTCCAGGTGCCGTGCTTCCTGCTCCAAGTAATGCTTCTTCCCATGTTCCTTGGCTCGCTTGTGGTACTGGAGCTAAAATTAAAATATCTAACTTCACATCACCTACGAATGGGTGGATTTGATCAATGCTGATACTACCATCCAGGCCAACTGTCACATCAATCATTGCAATGTCATTGCCGTTTGCCACTGCAATCGTTGCTTTTCCAGGTCCAACCGACGAAATGGCCACTTTTCCATCGACAATAGCTGCCGTTGCGACATGTGGATTATTGGTTGATACGGTTGTCCCTTTAATACCTAACGGGTTACGTAAGTTATTGGTTGTGTTGTCTGTTTGCGGCTGGAACGTTACGGATTTCCACATTGTATTACCTGAATCTATATACGGATTGCCTTGTGCATCTGTTACATCAGGTGTTAATGTGTCACCAAACTGTACTTTTTGGTTTGTGCCTAGTGTAATGACAGCAGTTTGATTGTCTGTCCATACAAGCGTCGCATTTTCACCATACCGATGATTTGTACCAAAGATAGCCTCGAACGCTTTCTTACGATCTGCCGCGCTTAATGATTCATTAAAGAGAAGCGTGACCTCGTCGCCTGCTGATATTGCGCTACTATTGTCTTTATCATTCACCGTTACGCTCACTAAATAAGGCGGTTTGGCTTCTAAAATGGTCGCGTCTATTGCCGCTTCTTTTGTCACTGAACCATTTGTCGCTGTGATGCCTAATACGACGGTATCATTGACATCATCGTTGTCACTGCGTGTTACATTTCCCGTCACATGGTCAACTGTAGCACCATCTATTGCTGTTACAGGTTTCCATGTAAAGGCTGTACCGTTTGGACCTACTGCTTGTAATTCAAGTGGGGTTGACACTTGCTGGATACTTGGATTATCCTTTTTAATTTGCTCCGGTAGTAAAGCAATATCAACTGTGAGTTTTAATTGCTCTCCTGTCAATAACTGCCCTTTTTCATCAATCGCTTGTTTCACTTTTGCTGTCACTTCTGCTACATTGGTTGGTGTAATACCTTGAATATTTACTCCCTCGTACAGCTTCACTAACTCTTCTAAAGCTGGTGTTTGCTCAGCCTTAATTTTTTCTTGCGCTACTTCTAACGGGCGTTTAATCGTATGTGTAATTTTTCCAGCACCATCAACTGTTACAATGATTTGTGCTTCTTTCAAAGATGGTACATCCTCTTTTACTGTAATAATAGCTGTACCGACACCTACTGATTTAATCTTAATTTTCCCATCTTCAAGTGTAGCTGTTGCAACATTTGGATTGCTTGTTGTTACTGTTGTACCAATCATCCCAACAGCTAGCGAATCTGCATTAGCTTCATCTACTACGTTATGTGTTTCCAGTATTTGCGATACAAATGGATTAGTATAACCACCTCCACTATTTTCACTTCCACCTGTTGATGGTGGTGTTGTTGGTGTCGTTGTTGGTGGTCTCACTATATCTGATGTATCTACAACTTCTCCAATTGGTGGTAGACCTCCTGTTGGAGAAGTAACTGCTTCTTGTGCTTCAACATTATCTGGCTTGATTAACGTACCAATTGTACTCTGTTGTGGCACAATTAACTGACTACCGTATTGCTTTGTCTCTACTTGTGGTAAGTGCGTTTGATTCTCTAGTGTGACTTTAATCGGTGTTTCAATCGTTAATTCGTTTGTATCCAGATTACCCTTCACAAAAACATCCTGGTTCCCCACAAAGTCAATCGCGCTAATTTTACCTACTACTTCAATTTCTGAAACATGATTCCCTACAGTAATCGCTGGTGTTTTATTATCTGTAATAATCTTGGTTTCATCGCGGTTCACGATGATTTCATCAGCCGTTGAATCTGATAATTGAACAACTGTTTCTCCCTCACGATTTGCTTGTCCTTCAACAATTAAGCGGCCGTCAATATCGAGTCCGCTAAAGCCGATATGCTGTTGGTCACCATTTTTAATAGTAACATCGCCAACCACTTGTCCATTCACTAGTTGGATATGATCTCCAACAACTGTAATATTCGCTTCGACTGTACTACCAGCTAAGTCTAACATCAGTGGATTATCTGCTGTGCCGCCATTTAATAACGCTAAATTGCGAATACCTACAACCTTTGTCCCAATTTTAATAAAGTCTAAATTGGCTTCGTTTAATGCAGCTAAATTTCGCGAATGTAGCAATGGCTGCAACTCTTTTTTAATATAGTAAACTTGACCGCCAATCGTCATTTTATTACCATCAATTGATGTAATCACATTTTCATCTGGTCTACGATTATCGCGATAATCGGTTGTCATTTCAGAGCGAATCGTAAAGGCCGCCATATTGGCACGTGTTACCGTTGCATTACCCCCATATGTTGTCGCTGTTTGACCAATTGTAATCCCTAAATCAAATAGCGTTTGAATATACGGGGCTGCCCAATCGGCTTTTAGTACATCTGTAAACGGCAACGTAATCGTAGAGGCAGGCTGTAGCTTATAGCCATTGACAATAATTTTTGCTATTTGGTTACGGGTAATAGGTGCATTCGGTTTGAATGTTCCATCTTGATAGCCATCTAGAATACCTTCCTCTTTTAATGCGGCAATGTAAGGGTAAGCCCAGTCACCTTTAGGTACATCCTTAAATGTGATATTGAATGGTTTATTCACGTCTAATCCTAGGTTCAGGGCTAAAATTTTTGCCGCCTGTGCACGTGTGAGTAGCCCCGTTGGATTGAATGAACCATCTGAATATCCGTTGACAAAGCCACGTTCAAATAGTTCACTGACATATTCATAATAGTCAGAGCTTGCTTTTACATCTTTAAATACCGCCTCATTTGTATTGGCTTTCGTTGCTTCTGGCGCTACTACAGCAATTGCACTCGTTGCCATCACTGTAGCCATTGCTGTTTTAAAAATTTTGTCACTAAGCGCGTTACTATTTTTCATATACATCCTCCTTTTATCCCTAATAAAATAGCCCCTTTAATAATCTAAAGTACTCACAATGACAACCTACCTTTACAATTTGTCACATATGATTTTGCTCCTAGTTCGATAAAGGTAGATAGGAATACAAAATGAACTTTTAAAATAGGACAATCTTAAGGAAAGTTAATATAGCTACAGTATAAAAATTACTGTTAAACAAAATCTGAACATCCCATAAAAAAATCTATTCATTTGTTCAGTTTTTGTATAGTGAAAAATTTTATAGTAAAGTCATTATAGAAATACAAGTATTGGAGATTAGTGTATGTACGTTTATTTCATCATGATTATGATTGTTGGAACCGTTGGAATTTTAATTATCCGAATGGGGCGAATCAGAAAAAAACGGCTCACCAAAAAAAGAATGATGCTAGAGCGGCTAGCGCATTTATTAAAAGCAAACAAGAAAAATATCCATAAAAAATAAAAAGGCTATATTCAAGCAAAAAACTTGAATATAGCTCTTACATTTATACTTATATATAAAGTTATTTGTACAGTAAGAGAAGTACTATAGATTCCCTCTAAGTTGGAATCAAAATCTTCACAACTGTTCCTTTGCCTTCCTCACTCTTTAGCTGAAATGAAGCATTTTTGATTAATCTAATTTTCTTCAACGGATTTGCAAAGCCTATACGTGTTCCACCTTCTGTTAATAGCGTTTTCTGGGTAGCTTGTGGGATACCGACACCGTTATCAGCTACTATAATGGTGATAAAGTCTCCATCCCGCTTCACGGTGATTTTCACTGTCCCTCCTTCTTTTCGTTTAGAGATACCATGGAAAACAGCATTTTCAACAATCGGCTGAATCGTTAAAGCCGGGAGCTGTAATTCGATTTCTTCATCAATATCGTACGCCACTTCAAGTCGATGACCAAAGCGTAGTTGCTCGATATATAAATAAGCTTTTACAAGTTCGATTTCATTCTCAATTGGTACATACGAATGACGATAATGTACGCTAAGTTTGGCACGGAAATAAGTCGATAAACATTCTAATGCTTCACGCATTTTACTAGCATCTGTATAACTCAATGCAATAATCGTATTTAACGTATTATAAATAAAATGTGGCGTTATTTGGGCGTATAAATAATTCATCTCTGCTTCGACAGCTTCCTGGGCAGAATGCTTCATTGCTACTAATGACTCCAAACGAATATTTAATTCATCCATTACAATAGGCTTTTGCATATAATCATTCGCTCCAACTTGCAAGCTCATCAATAAGTCTGTATGTTTCGTCACCGCTGTTAAGACGATAATCGGTAGTTCTAAAACGTCATATAACTTTCGCACTTCTTTACATAATTCGTAGCCCGACATACCGCGCATCATTAAATCAACAACCATTATGTCAATCTTTTCATTTTTCACATAGTCTAGTGCATCCTCACCATTATCAACTGCGATAATGCTATAATCTTGTTTCCCTAACATATCAATCAATACTTTCAAATTCACATGTGAATCATCTACAACAAGTATCGTTTTTCCAACTCCCAACTGCTTAAACGGTAGCGGTAACATAAATCCTTCTATAATCTTTTCCCGCTCTAACACTCCTTCTATTTGCTCATCCGTAGCAATTGGCATTGTTACTGTAAAGACAGAACCAATCCCTACTTTACTTTCAACAGAGATAGTACCATTTAATGTTTCTACTATATTTTTCGTAATGCTTAACCCTAAGCCTAACCCTTCTGCCCCCTGCGTTTGCTTAGCACGATAAAAACTATCAAAAATATGCGTTAAATCTTGCGCTGAAATCCCTATCCCTTGATCGATGACTTGCAGCTGAATTACTTCACCTATTTTTGTTCCCTTTACAACGATTTCACCATACGTTGAATATTTCACCGCATTCGTCAGTAAATTATAAAGCACTTGCTTCAAGCGCAATTCATCCGTATACATCGGTGGCAAGTTATCTTTTAGCTCACAGCGTAGTTCAAGCCGCTTACTTCTCGGAATAACATAACGAACTTCCTCCATTACGTCCTTCACTATTTCTACACATACCGCACGTTTTGAAACACCCAACTCACCCGTTACATAGCTTGATGAATATAATAACTCGTCTACTAAATGCGTCATGCGCTGACTGATGTTATGAATAAGCATGACATTTTCCTGTTGCTCTCGTTTTAAAGGTCCCTGCACCCCTTCCATCAAGGTCTTTGAAATATTCAAAATACCATTTAGCGGCGTGCGTAATTCATGTGATGTCTTTATTAAAAATTCGTCCTTCATTTCATTATGAATTAACAATTCCTTAGACAATGCCTCCGCCCTCTCATAAGCAGCATTGGCCCGATAGCTAAGTAGTGCTGAAAAGCTACCTAAAAGAAATAAAAACTGAAATAAACGTAAATAATCTATTTGAATATTCGTGAGATAAGTGAATAAAATCGTTCCGTAATATAGTAAAAATGCGATAAACACCATGACAATATAGGTCGATTCTTTTACTCGACTCACAACCATACGAATTAGTATCGTTAAATTGTATATAAGTACGATCATTGTTGTAAATGTAAGAACATGTTCGACTCTTTTAAGCAAGCTATACTCGATATTACCTTTTGTATAAATAAACAAAATATAAAAAATAGCACACTGCAAAATGACTAAACCAATAATCATACGTCTCATGTTTTTCGATAATTTCTCAGGATATATTTGTTCAATGAAATACGTAAAACACACACTCATTATTGATGCAAACAATAGCTGAAAGTTTTTTTGCCATATATAATCTAAGTACGGGAATACATAAAAGAATAGTTTTTGTCCTAATAACGATATATAAGCACCAAAGAACAATATAAATAAACCAAAGTACAATTCCTCAAGGCGTTTTCGATTTTGCCAATAAGAGACGATATAAATAAGCCCCATTACAACACAGGCAACAAGTGTAAACACTTCTACCAAAATTTTTGCTCTATACTCTGATTGAACGGCTTTTTTCGTACCAAATTGAACCGAATTTGTAATACCTGCGCTTTCAAATAATCCATTGGTTACACGAATCATAATATGTAAAGTTTGATTTTCACTGTGCCCAACGACTACATACTTCTCGTCGTTTTCCGCATTCAAATAAGATACTATTTTTGATGGATTTCCCTTTAAACCATTACTTTTCCCGTTAATAAATACTTCATTTACTTGCCGGATTCGCTGAATATATAGTGCATATTCACCATCAGTCGGCACTTCCACTTCAATCGCATACGTACCAACTTCTATTCCTTCTTCATTAGCTTTCACATAATCAGGCCAATTATCATGCGGAACTGCTACATCCACACGATTAGCCTCATACTTAGTGAGTTGCTCATCTGGACTAATTAATATATTCGGATAAAATGCCCATGTTCCATCTAATTGAACAACTTCATCATTTTCTACATTTTCTTTAGATAAACTAAACTTCCCTTTATCAACAACAGTGGCCATTTTTATATTATGGCTTGTGAACATGCCAATGGTTAAAAAGATAACACTTACTGTTATTAATGTATAAAAGATTTTTTTTGACATAACAATCCCTAAATCCCCCACTACAATGATTTATTACCAATTATTATAACAAAAAAGAGTTAACCCGATGTTATTCGAGTTAACTCTTCTCTATTATATAATAATTAAACCCATCCACGGAAGCGGGATGCTTCTGCTGTACGACGCACACCAACCATGTATGCCGCTAAGCGCATGTTAATGTTACGATTTGTTGCTGTTGTGTAGACGTTTTCGAATGCATCTACCATTTTACGATATAATTTTTCGCGCACTTCTTCTTCTGTCCAGTAGTAACCTTGGTTGTTTTGTACCCATTCAAAGTAAGATACTGTTACACCACCAGCTGACGCCAATACGTCCGGTACTAACAGAATGTCACGCTCTGTTAAAATTTTTGTAGCTTCTGCTGTTGTTGGACCATTCGCCGCCTCAACTACAATGTTTGCTTTAATATTATGTGCATTTTCTGCAGTAATTTGATTTTCAATTGCAGCTGGCACTAAAATATCACAATCAAGCTCTAAAAGCTCTTTGTTTGTAATTGTATTTTCAAATAACGTTGTCACTGTACCAAACGAATCGCGACGATCAAGTAAATAGTCAATATCTAAACCGTTCGGATCATGTAGTGCACCGTAAGCATCTGAAATACCGATTACTTTCGCGCCTAAATCACTCATAAATTTCGCTAAGAAGCTTCCTGCGTTACCGAAGCCTTGAATAACAACACGCGCTCCTTTAATATCAATACCGCGTTTTTTTGCTGCCTCTTGAATAACAATTGTTACCCCTTCAGCTGTTGCACGGTCACGACCTTGCGAACCACCTAGTACGATTGGTTTACCTGTAATAAAACCTGGTGAGTTAAATTCATCCATGCGACTATACTCATCCATCATCCATGCCATAATTTGTGCATTTGTAAATACGTCTGGAGCCGGAATATCTTTCGTTGGTCCGACGATTTGGCTCACTGCACGTACATATCCGCGACTTAAACGTTCTAGTTCACCCATTGACATTTGGCGCGGGTCACAAATAATACCACCCTTACCACCACCATATGGAAGATCTACAATACCGCATTTTAATGTCATCCACATAGAAAGTGCTTTTACTTCTTCTTCACTGACCATTGGATGGAAGCGTACCCCACCTTTTGTTGGTCCTACAGCATCAGAGTGTTGTGCACGGTAACCAGTGAACACTTTCGTTGTACCATCGTCCATTTTTACAGGAATACGCACTGTTAATAAACGAAGTGGTTCTTTTAATAATTCATACATCCCTTCGTCGTACCCTAACTTGCCTAGTGCATCTTTAATAACATCCTGTGTTGAAGTAAATAGGTTTAAATTCTCAGCCATTAGTTTCGCCTCTTTAAAATTTAATAGTGATTTGATTATCGCCAACATTGTAACATACTTGATACAAGATTTGGCTACTATTTTGTCACATTTTGAACACTTTTTATAAATTATTTATTTTGTCATATTTTACTTACATTTTATCCTAATAAAAAAACGACTACACATGACTTTCGATCTATATTTTTTACCTGATAATACAAAATCCATAACATTTCAGAGCATTTTACAGCATTTCCGACATTGTTTTGGCCTGCATATGGAGTTGTAAGTAATCTGGACCACCCGCTTTTGAATCCGTACCAGACATATTAAAACCACCAAACGGTTGATATCCTACAATTGCACCTGTACACCCTCGATTAAAATATAAATTCCCGACATGAAAATCCTCACGGGCTTGCTCGATATGCATCCGATTATTCGAAATAACCGCACCCGTTAACCCATACTCCGTATCATTCGCAATAGCAATCGCCTCTGTAAAATCATTTGCCTGTGTAATGGCTACTACAGGACCAAAAATTTCTTCCTTCATAATCCGTGCAGTTGGTTCAACATCAACAAAAACAGTTGGTTCAATAAAGTATCCTACCGAATCATCACTACCGCCGCCCACGATGAGCTTTCCTTCTGCTTTTCCAATTTCAATATACTCTGTAATTTTCTTAAACGCCTTTTCATCAATCACACTCGCCATAAAGTGTTCTTGATTTACAGGATCGCCCATTTTTAATGCTTTTGTTAAACTCACTACACGCTCTATCACCTTATTATAGACATTTCCTACAATAACAACACGTGAACACGCAGAACATTTCTGACCTGAAAAACCAAATGCAGACTTTACAATAGATTGTGCGGCTAGTTCTAAATCTGCATCACTATCAACGATAATGGTATCTTTACCACCCATCTCAGCAATCACACACTTTATCCAAATTTGCCCTAGTGCCGGTTTAGCTGCACGTTCATTAATGCGAAGCCCTATATCACGAGAACCTGTAAAGCTAATAAAACGTGTTTTCGGATGATCAATTAAATAATCGCCTACTTCTGCGCCACTTCCTGGCACAAAATTTAATACCCCAGGTGGCAGCCCCGCTTCTTCTAAAACTTCTGCAAACTTATAAGCAATGACTGGAGTAGTTGATGCCGGTTTCAATAGCACTGTATTCCCCGTTACAATAGCAGCTACTGTTGTACCTGCCATAATGGCTAGCGGAAAATTCCATGGTGAAATAATAATGCCCACACCTAACGGGATATAGTCATAACGGTTAAACTCACCCGGCCGACTTTCAACGGTTTGCCCTTCTTTCACACGCAACATCTGTCGACCGTAATATTCTAAAAAGTCAATTGCCTCTGCGGTATCCGCATCCGCTTCATGCCATGGCTTTCCTGCTTCTTTCGTTAGCAATGCAGAAAACTCAAATTTCCGGCGACGAATAATCGCGGCTGCCTTAAATAAAATATCGGCGCGAACATTCGGATTTACCTTTTTCCACGTTTTGAATGTTTCTTCTGCTACTTGCATCGCCTGTTCTGCATGTGCTGTTGTCGCCTTCGAAACAATCCCCACTACTTCCGTTTTTTTCGCTGGATTATACGACCTAATTTTTTCTTTTGTTATAATACGTTCCCCACCAATAATCAGTGGATATTCCTTACCTAAATATCCTTCGACTAGATCGAGCCCCTTTGCATACGCCGCACGATTATTCTCCATTGAAAAATCAGTAAATGGTTCATGCTTATATGGAATCATTTCTCATCGCTCCTTTAACGACATTATCGCTTATGTAGCATGACGAAGAAAAAATAGCCCCTTTTACAACACATCATACTACTAACGCCTTTTATAGATGTATGCTTGACTAATCGTTAAAATTAGAAAGACACACCTCGACCAAAATAGGTCGAGATGATGTTCTTACTTATGTGGATTTCCTTAAATTCCATACTTTCTTATCCACTAAAAAGAATGTGCTAATCCTTTATGATAAGCACATTCCTTGACATCATTCACCTGACTGACTAATCCAATCTTGTAATTTACTTTTTAATAACTGGAATCCATTTGCATCGGCCTCATCTACACGGTCTTGAAGCGATCGACGCGGTACTTGTTCACGCTTTCTTTGTTGTGGCGCTTCATGTAGCACTCGAATGGATAAACTTATTTTCTTGGCATCATCATCTACTTCAAGTACTTTTACAGTAATTTCGTCCCCGACGTTTAAATAATCATGTACATCCTTTACAAACCCATACGTAATTTCTGAGATATGAACAAGTCCCTGTGTATTTTCATCTAACGCAACAAATGCACCGTACGGTTGAATTCCCGTTACTTTACCAGTTAACACTTCACCTACTTCATATTTTTTTGCCATAGCTTTGTTCCTACTTTCTCTATACTTTATCTACGAAATCGTCATGTTAAATTATAACATATCAAAACATTCCCCACAAAGAATGTCCTACATGTACCTACATGTTCTCTTTTTTTACTTTTTTACAATAATTATTTATACACTACGAAATATTCTAAAAAATTTTAAAATTTTTTAGAAAAATGACTTTGTTTTCATTATAAAGTACGATAGAATGAATACTGTTTTTGATTTTTAAGGAGGTTTTATGTTTGTCATCTAGAGATCAATTCGCCTCTAAGATTGGATTTATATTAGCAGCTGCTGGTAGTGCAATCGGTCTCGGAGCGATTTGGAAATTCCCGTATATGGCTGGTACAAATGGGGGAAGTGTTTTTATCTTTCTTTTCATTTTATGTACTGTATTTATTGGTCTTCCGATTTTAATTGCAGAGTTCATGATTGGTCGACGCGGTCAACTTGATCCGATTAATTCATTTAAAGCACAAGCACCAAGTAAACCTTGGTATATGATTGGTTGGTTAGGTCTAATAGCGTGTGGTTTAATTTTATCGTTCTACAGTGTTGTAGGTGGCTGGATTTTAAGTTATTTATTCCGTGCGGTTTCGATGAGTTTAACAGGGCAAGGTTTAGATTTCGCTGCCTTATTTGGTGAGATTATTTCAAACCCAGTAGAAGTATTAATGGCACAAGGCGCGTTTATGTTGTTGACACTATTAATTGTACAGGCTGGTATTAAAGGTGGTATCGAAGTAGCAAGTAAATGGATGATGCCTTTACTGTTTATCTTCTTTATTCTATTGTTCATTCGCTCGATTACATTAGACGGTGCAATGGAAGGTATTAAATTTATGTTTGTACCAGATTGGTCATACTTAAATGCGAAAACATTATTACTTGCACTTGGCCAAGCATTTTTCTCTCTAAGTGTCGGTGTATCCGCAATGATTACGTATGCTTCCTATTTACCACGTACAGAAAACATTGTTAGTTCTGCACGTAATGTAGCGATTATGAATATTGGGATCTCCATTTTAGCTGGACTTGTTATTTTCCCAGCTGTTTTCGCACTTGGTTATTCGCCTGAGCAAGGACCTGGACTTGTATTTATTATGATTCCTGCTGTATTCGAACAATTGCCGATGGGCGGTTTATTTTTAATCATCTTCTTCATTTTACTGTTATTTGCAACGACTACTTCATCTATTGCACTATTAGAGGTTGTTGTATCAATTGGAATGGGCAAGAAAACACAGGGGCGTAAACGTGCTTCATGGCTTTTCGCTACAATTATTTTTATTGTCGGAATTCCAAGTGCCTTATCATATGGTATTATGAGTGACTTTACCATTATGGGTAAAAACTTCTTTGACTTTGCTGATTACTTAACAAATAGTATTATGATGCCGATTGGTGCATTACTTACTTCACTATTTGCTGGCTTCCATTACTCAAAGAAAATCTCACAGGAAGAATTCCAATCTTCCCCATTTCTTTTTAAAACGTGGCTACTAATCGTTCGTTATATTGCACCAATTGCGATCATCGTCATATTGATTCGCCATGTATTCGCATAAGTTAAAAGTCGTCTTCATATCGTTTTATGAAGACGGCTTTTAATTTTCAATTTTTAGACAAAATGTGAAAGCTATTTATAAATCAGCTCGTATTATAATAACTATAACAAACTGAAATCGAAAGGATGTGCTCGCTTTATGACGATGAAATTACATGATTTATTAAAACAGCTACGCGAAGAACGCAATTGGTCATTAGAAGATTTATCTAAAAAAACGCAAGTTGGGGTTGAAAAATTAGCCATGTATGAGAATGGTGAGTCAACGCCTTCGGTACAAACGATTTTAAAATTATCAAATGTCTTAGAAGTACCTGCTTCTAACTTAATGGACGGTTTATAACGGGGACACCGCAGGAACAATGTTTTTAGTAGATATTTATTAAGAAGCAAAGGGGGTGCCTCGAAAGTAAAAACTTTCGGGGCACCCTCTAAATCACCAAGTATCCATTAATATGAATGGCATCCAAAATGCGCCCTTATATCAACTACATTATTAAAATCGTATCTTTCTAAATGATACATTTCGCTTCAAATTTTATCGCAATTAGTTTACGAGCCATTTCTACACATTCTTCAAACGGAATCCACTGTTCAAATGAATGTTCATAAACATTTTGAATCACCTTCGCTAAATCGCTCGGATTATCTATTCCCTGTAATGCTGCTACCACATCAGCTGTCTCTGTATCATAACCATCTTTACCTAATTTAAAAGGGTCCCAATGCACAAGCATCCAAACTGCCTTTTTATTCATTTCAATATTTTCCACAATAACTCCCCTGACTACTCTTTCTACTATTTCGTATGATAACATATATGTAAGACTAACAAAAAGAAAAGAGTGATAGTATGTCAGTTTTTAATCAAGTTTATCCACGTAGAAATACCCGCTCACTAAAGTGGGACAAAATGGAGAAGGTTTACAATATGGACGATGCTTCTGAACTATTAGCGATGTGGGTAGCTGATATGGATTTTGCTCCCCCTCAAGCTGTAGTAGATGCTTTACATAAAAGATTGGAACATCCTATTTTCGGTTATTCCCTTGTCGATGATCATTGTAAAAATGCCATTGTCTCTTGGTTTGAGCGCCGACACAATTGGACAATTGATCCAAATTTAATGCTTTTCCATAGCGGTGTCGTACCGGCAATTGCTAATATCGTCAGTGCATTTACAGAGCCGAATGATAAAATTGTTGTCTCCACACCGATTTATCCACCATTCTTTAACGTACCAAAAAACCAAAAACGCGATTTAATCATGTGTGATTTACATGAAGAAAATGGTACATACCGCTTTAATTTTGATACGTTAGAAGCTGCTTTTAAAGAGGCGAAAATGTATATTTTATGTAACCCACATAACCCAGGCGGTATGACATGGTCACAGCAAGATCTCGAAAAAATTATTGAGCTCGCGATTCAACATGATGTGTTCATTTTATCCGATGAAATTCATGCGGATTTGCTTATTGGTGACAACAAGCATATTCCACTACTCACGGTCGCACGAGCAAATGAAGCGAACATTATTACATGTATTGCACCTACAAAAACATTTAATATCGCAGGTATTCAAGCAGCGATGACGGTTTCGTCCAATGTGGAATTAAAACGAGCACTGGAACAGTACGGTGCAGCACACGGTCTTTTCGAATTAAATGCATTCGTTTCAACAGCAGTAGAAGCAACCTATACGGAAGGTGATGCTTGGCTAGATGAACTACGCACTTATTTATCGAACAATATGGATTACGTTATAGAAGAGCTAACGAAAATTCCAGGCATTCACATTCAGAAACCACAAGCAACCTATCTCATTTGGATTGATTACCGAGAGACAGGCATCGAAGAAAAAGATATGATGAATCGACTGCTAACAATTGGTAAACTGGCGCTAGATCCAGGAACAAAATATAGTGAAGCAGGTCGCGGTTTCTTACGTATGAATGTCGCTGCTCCGTTTGAAACAATTCAAGAGGGTGTAGAACGATTTAAAAAGGCACTTCAAAAATAAGACCATCAAATAAAAAAAGCTTCCAAAGATCAGGTACTTTGGAAGCTTTTTTCTAGGCATTTTCTTTTTCTTTTTCCTTTTCCATACGCTTATCACGTTCTTCTAATGCACGTTCTTCAAGCTTTTTTGCTTCTGCCGCTTGTTTTGCTGAATTTTTACGTAGCCATTTAAATATTAAAAACACGACTACAAATAGCAACATCATTTCAATGGCAGCTGGAAGATAAGTCGACTTATCTTCTGGAAAATATAAGAAACCCCAGTTGAGGATGAATTGATCCATCATCTCACACTTCTTTCGTTATTATTCAAAAACAGTGATCGATTCAATTTTAACATCTTCTTTTGGTTTATCGTGCATATTACGGTCAACGTTCGTAATATTGTCAACAATGTCCATGCCTTCGATTACTTGACCAAATACTGTATGTTTGCCATCTAACCAAGGTGTACCACCGTTTTTCTTGTATACATCTACCTCTTCTTTAGACCAGCCACGTACTTCCATTTGCTTTAACATTGACA
The DNA here is from genome assembly GCF_050613145.1 of Lysinibacillus sp. LZ02. Lineage (GTDB taxonomy): Bacteria > Bacillota > Bacilli > Bacillales_A > Planococcaceae > Lysinibacillus_B. The sequence goes on from NZ_CP192507.1 coordinate 3,155,684, forward strand.
CTTCTACTTGAGGTGCTTGTACGATAAAGAATTGAGAACCATTCGTGCCAGGACCCGCGTTCGCCATTGATAAGGCACCGCGAATATTTAATAACTCGGGTACACATTCATCTTCAAATGTACCACCCCAGATTGATTCACCACCCATACCTGTACCAGTTGGGTCGCCGCCTTGAATCATGAATTTTGGAATGACACGGTGGAAGATAATACCGTTATAGTAACCTGATTTTGCATGACCTAAAAAGTTTTCAACCGTTTTGGGTGCATGTTGTGGGAATAGTTTAATTTTAATATCACCCATTGTTGTTTTCATTTCTACTAGTACTTCGCCAGCATTTAATTCTTTTGATAATTGTGGAAACATGCTTGTCTCTCCTTTAAATAAATATAGGTGTTGCATACCTCGATTAAGTTTACCATACCTTCACAATTTTTCCGATTAAAAAACTACTTCATTCGCCTCACGAAATAACTTATACTAAATAGAACGTTCAAAATAGATAGGAAGTATCAAAATAGATGCAAAATAGAAAACACAATTTTACGATTATTTTCATTGCCAATTTTATAGTAGCTGCCTCTGCCACGATGATTATGCCGTTCTTATCGCTTTATATAAATACACTCGGTAATTTCACAGAAAGCTATGTACAAAAATGGGCGGGACTTATTTTCGCTGCAACATTTATGACTGCCTTTTTAATGTCACCTATTTGGGGAAGAATTTCCGACAAATATGGCTATAAACCTATTATGATTATAAACTGCTTCGGGGTTGCAATTAGTATTTTTTTAATGGGCTATGTGCAAAATGTCGAGCAGTTTTTCTTATTGCGTTTATTGATGGGCATTGTAACAGGCTTCATTCCTACATCGATGGCGTTTATTAGTAAACATACACCAAAAGAAATTGCGGGAAAAACGCTCGGTACATTGCAAATGGGCAGTGTTGGTGGCACCCTTTTTGGTCCAGTAATTGGTGGTGCGGTAGCAGATGCAGTCGGCTTTAGCTATACTTTTATTTTCACTGCGATTGCCATTGCTATTGCTGCTATGATCATTATAATTGGTGTGCATGAACCTAAAGTAGAACAAAGGAAAAAATCGGCCATTTACTCCCGAAAAAATGTCATTTGGGCTATTTTCCATCATCGTTTACTTTTAAATGTCATGCTTATTACAACGCTTATTCAAATTGGAAACTTTAGCATTCAACCACTGCTTTCTCTTTATGTATCACATTTAACAGCAACAGAAGAAGTAGCATTACTTGCTGGTATCACATTCAGTGCAACTGGGCTTGGAAATATTTTATTCGCAAGATTTTGGGGGAAATTAAGTGATCGGATTGGATATGAAAAAGTATTAACGTATTTACTGATTGCTTGTGTAATGTTTATTATACCGCAAGCACTCGTGACAGCACTTTGGCAGCTGATGATACTTCGTCTACTGTTCGGTATTGTTGCAGGCGGTTTAATTCCTGTCACATCCGCGCTTATCCGTCGGGAAGCACCAATCGAAGTACAAGGTGAAATGATGGGCTATAACCAAAGTTTTCGTTTCCTAGGAAATATTTTAGGTCCTATTCTTGGTGGTGTAATTAGTGGTATGTGGAGTATCCCCGCTGTCTTTTATTCAACAGGTCTACTTTTTTTTAGTGCATTTCTTATTGTGTATTTCATCAAAAAAATGCCGAAGCAATATGTAGAGGATTTACTTAAAAATCACGTATGACGAATAGTAAATATATGTTATATTTGCATGTGAGCAAACTGTTGGAGGAAGGAATATGAAACAAATTTTTGGTTATTTCCTTATACTTTGTTCCATTCCACTACTACTACTCTTCGGAAGTGAGGTATGGAAGGAAATCGTGATTGCTAAAACACATGAGGAGAAAATGGAGGCATCCATTCACTTGCCACAAGTACAGGCACAACTGCCCGTTACATTATTAGATAGCAATGACCACATTTTTAACGAGGAATACGTAGAGTGGCGTGAACCACTTCCGTTTGAAGAATTTCCGCAAATTGTAAAAGATATTTTCGTTTATAGTGAGGATACGGAGTTCTTTAATCATATTGGCTTTGATGTAACAGCTATTGCTCGGGCTGTAATGGCGAATTCAGCTGAACAATCGATTCAACAAGGGGCCAGTACCATTACGCAACAGCTCGTCCGTATGCGCTATTTATCGGAAGAAAAAACATATGAACGTAAGCTAATGGAATTGTTTTATGCTTACGAGTTGGAACAGATGTACAGTAAAGATGAAATTTTAGAAATGTATTTAAATGAAATGTATTTCGGTAATCAAGTTTACGGTATGGCAAGTGCGGCCACTTATTATTTTGGGCGCCCGCTAGCTAAACTAACAATAGCAGAAATTTTCTTTATTGCAGCAATTCCAAATAACCCAAGCCTTTATGATCCACTAAAGAATTTTGATAATACGAAAGAACGACAAGAGCGATTACTTGATACATTGGTTAAACATGGGACTCTCTCGACTAGCGAAGTCAAAAACTTTAAAGCTCAGCCAATCGAATTACAAGTAAAACAGAAAATTCAACAGTACCCCGCTTATAGCACATATGTATTACAAGAATTACGCTGGCTCGTCGCACATCACGAAGGATTGGAAGAACAACTGGCTAATGCAAAAACAGCAGAAGATCGTCAGCTCATTTCATCACAACTTGATACTATCATTGATGAATTGCTTGTAAACGGAATTATGATTCATACAGCTTTACAGCCTAAAAAACAGGCAGCGGATGAACAGGCAATGAATCAAATTTTATCCCCATATGATATGGAAGCAAGCGCCACCGTGATTGACAATGAAACGCGAGAAATCATTAGCATTTTCGCTGGACGCAATTATGAAAAGCACAATTTACATCGTGCCTACCAAACACCGCGTCAACCAGGATCTGCATTTAAACCATTAATTGATTATGCACCTGCGATTGAACTATTGAGCTACACACCATCTTCTACTATTAGCGGAGGGCATTACTGTGTAGGTAACTTTTGTCCACAAAACTATGGTGGTGGCGTTTATGGTCATGTATCTCTTTCAACAGCATTTAGTTGGAGTTACAACACAAGCGCACTTCGGTTATTAAAGCAAGTTGGCCTTGAGCCAGCATTTAGCTATATTGACCGCTTTCATTTCCGTTCCATTGTCGATGAAGACCGTAACTATGCTGCCGCTCTAGGTGGTTTAACTTACGGGGTGACCTCTCTTGAAATGGCTGATGCTTATACGAGTTTTATAGATGGAAGCTATAGTGAAGCACATGCTATTCGGAAAGTCACAGATTTAGACGGAAATATTTTATATGAATGGCCGAAAGAACGCGATACTATTTGGTCCACTAAAACCGTACGTTATATGCGTAGCCTATTAACAGATGTCGTCTATAAAGGAACAGGTAAAGGGCTATATACTAATACTTCGTATATAGGCGCTAAAACAGGGACAACAAATGATTTCAAAGACTTCTGGTTAGCTGGACTGACAGAAAATTATACAACCGCCATTTGGATTGGTTACGATGAACCACGTAATATGCAGTCGCTTGAAAATGATAAAATTCACTTTAAAATGTTCAATGCTATTATGGATTAAGAAAAGCGCATTCGCGCCCGCTTACGCTTTCGTCGCAAAATAAATTTTGGCGCGAATGCCTAGACACCCTTTCAATGAGACCATCCTTTCACATAAGGATGGTTTTTGTGTGTATCGGGGTTTTTTACGCGAGTTTCTTATGGTTTTACGCGGGTTTGGGGCAGTTTTACGCGACTTTCCTACACTTTTACGCGGGTTCGAAGCGCTTTTACGCGACTCTGCTATTTTATTTTATATTTACCCCCTCTTTTTGAAATTGCTCGCTTGACAAACAAATCCTATGTTGACGAAACAAATGCAGAATATGTCTTTCTAGCCCGCTCGCCATCAATACCAATTGTGCCAGCGACGTTCTTAATATCTATTACCAATGCAAAATTTCGTGATAATGACCTCTTCGCCCCGATATGCGTTGGAGATAGACACTCTACAAATTAGAAAAAATTTATACTTTCTGATCTTTTAAAAAAGGTGGAGAAAAACATCATCGTTTTTCTCCACCTTTTCTTTACTCTTCCTGTTGATGATAATTTTCTAAAGCAACTTCTGACATTTCTTGACGAATTTTTGTAATGTGTTGAATCATTAATTGTTTAGCACCATCAGCATCCCTACGGCTAATCGCTAAAAACAAATCTCTATGCTCATTAAATGTTTCTTCGTATAGCCCGTCACGTGCAAAACGGTGATTGCGCGTTGCTTGAATTGTCTTTTTCATATGTCCCCCGAGTGTTTGGACCAATCCTAACAAAACGGAATTATGTGCTGCTTCTGCAATACTATAATGAAATTGTAAATCCGCTAGTACACCACGTTCTGTATCTTTATCTGCAACGCGCATATCTTCAATACATCGCCCAATTTTTTCAATATCTCGACTCGTCGCTCGTAACGCAGCAAAATAAGCACACTCCGACTCCAATACAAGTCTTGTTTCTAACATTTCATAAATCAGCGTATCTTCTGTATTAATAATGACATCTGATAAACTTTCAACGACCGCATTAACATTTGATGCTTTTATAAACGTGCCGTCACCTTGCCTAATCTCCACAACACCATTCATCTCTAACACACGCAATGCTTCTCGAATCGATGTGCGGCTCACATTATACCGATTTGCCAACTCTCGCTCAGATGGTAACTTCTCACCAGGTAAAAGCTCACCTTGCATAATGGAATCCTTTATTTTATTGAAAATCACTTGATATACTTTTTGATTTGGCTTCATTTCTAGAACCAACTTGTCACACCCTTATAAAATAATCCTATTTTACTAAGAATAAGCTTAATTGTGGAATAAATGAAATAATAAGTACGCCAATAATCATGACACAAACAAATGGTATAATCGCTTTCATAACCCCTTCAAATTTTGTTCCAGCAATTTTATTAGCAACAAATAAATTTAAACCAACTGGTGGGGTAATATAACCAATAGCTAAGTTCACAATCATGATAATCCCAAAATGCACAAGGTCCATACCTAATGCAGAAGCGACCGGTGCCAATATCGGTGTTAAAATGAGGATTGCTGCAGCCGTTTCCATAAAAGTCCCTACCACTAGTAAGATGACGTTAATTATTAATAAAGCAATAATCCAGTTATCTGTTAAACTTAGCAGTGCTTCCGTAATTTCCATTGGAATGCGTTCACGCGTTAAATAATAAGCAAAAATCGAAGCACCTGCAATAATATACAAAATTGTCGCACTCATTAACATAGATGATGAAAAAATTTCAAATAAATCTTTGAGTTTAATTTCACGATAAATGAATACACCAACAATTAAACCGTATACTACTGCTACTAATGCCGCTTCTGTTGCAGTAAAGAATCCACTATAAATCCCACCTAAAATAATAACTGGCATCATTAAAGCTAAAATCGAATCCTTTAATGCAACCAATAATTCTTTCACACTATGCTTCTCTCCACCTCCATAACCTTTCATAAGAGAGATCACATAAACTAAAATCATTAGTAGCATAACAATAAAAATACCTGGAACAATGCCAGCAATAAACAAATCACTAATTGATACACCTGCTGTTACACCAAATAATACAAGCGGCACACTCGGTGGGATAATCACACCTACTGTCCCTCCAGTAGCTTGAATCGCAGTGGAGAAATTTTTATCATAGCCCTTTTTCACCATTGCTGGAATCATAATCGCCCCCACGGCCGCTGTTGTTGCAGCTGCTGAACCAGATAACGCTGCAAAAAACGCACAAGAGACGACGGATACAAGTGCAAGACCGCCCTTCACACGACCAAGCATCACTTCAGCTAAATGAATCAGTCGTTGAGAAATACCACCACTTTCCATCAATTTTCCCGCTAAAATAAAAAATGGAATCGCGAGTAGTGGAAAAGAATCCACCGAATTAAACATACGTTGTAAAATCGCTACTAATGGTACATTTCCTTGAATCGTAAAAAAAATAACTGCCGTCATCGATAAGGCTACCGCAATCGGAACATTAATAATGAATAATACAAGTAATACGATAAATAATAAAATATCCATTACTTCGCCTCCTCTTTAATTTGTTGAACAGTTACATCTAATAAGTTCACCATTAAAATAACACCACTTATTGGTACAACCGCATATACTAGTCCCATTGGAATTTGTAAGACGGGCGAAGGTTGATTCATCACTTGATTTGACAAGGTGATCCCTTCTTTAATCATAATAAAGAAAAATACCATGGAAACAATCCCCGCTAATACAATCATGATGGTTTTCAACATCCCTCTTACTCTTTCGACAAGTAACTCCATGCCAATATGTGCTCGCTTAGATAATGCATAAGCTGCCCCTAAAAATGTAATCCAAATTAACGAATAACGAGACAATTCCTCTGTCCATGCTAAAGGCTGATTTAATACTAAGCGGAATAAAATTTGACATAATACTGTAATTACTAGTTCAGCCATTAACAAAACTAAAAAAATATGTACGACAGCATTCATGCGATCTATTAATGTTCTCACTATCTAACCCCTCCTGTTCGATTTTTATTCATTCAATACTGAACATACCTTCCATCCTTTGCTACTAAAAACGACAAATAAAAACGAGAAGATATTCTCCTCGTTTTTATCTAATTTTGTCTAAAAATTTATTTTTGCTGTTCTAAAATTCGATCTAACAACTCTTTATTTGATGTTTCATTGTAAAGCTCTTCAATCTTGCTTCGGAATTCTTCCACATTTACCTCTTCAATGATTTCTATGCCATTTTCTTTTAAACGGGCTAAAGCCTCTGTTTCATTATCAATTACTAATTGTCGCTCATAAGCCCCGATTTTTTTTCCTTCTTCCATTAAAATCTCACGTAAGTCTTCAGGTAACTTATTGTATGTAGACTCACTTAACATAAAGACCGCAGAAGAATAAGCATGACCTGTTAATGTCATATACTTTTGATTTGCATCATATAACTTGTAGCTATCAATAACTAAAATAGGATTTTCCTGTCCATCTACTACACCTGATTGCAATGCTGTTAATGCTTCTGTCCATGCCATTGGTGATGCACTTGCACCTAACTTTTCAAATGCTGAAATAAATACCTTATTTTCTTGTGTACGGAATTTCAATCCTTTTAAATCATCTGGTGTTTGTATAGGACGAACACTGTTTGTAATATGGCGGAAACCATTTTCCCCCCAAGAAAGCGGGATAATCCCGACGTCTTCTAATTGAGTAAATAACTCTTTTCCAATGTCACCTTCTAACACTTTTACCGCCGCATCACGGTCATTAAATAAAAATGGTAAATCTAATACACCGAAATCTGATACAAAGTTAATGATTGGGCCAGATGTTGAAACAACTAAATCAACTGAACCTAATGTTAAGCCTTCAATTAACTCACGCTCCGCCCCAAGTTGGCTTAGTGGAAACGTTTCAATTTTTAAACGACCATCAGATTTTTCTTCTACATTTTTCGCTAGTTCTTGCATAGCTAGCTCAAATGGATGATCTTCAGCTAATGAATGCCCCGCTTGTAATACGAATGTTTCTCCGTCACCGCTATCACTAGCAGTCGTATTATCCTCTCCGCCACAAGCTACTACAACCATCGTCATACATAATAACAATACCCCTAATAGAAACTTTCTCATCTTCTTCCTCCCCTTAGTCGATAAAGATTTTTCCTGGATTCAAAATATTATTTGGATCGAATGTATGTTTAATTTGTTTCATCAACCCATAAGCTACGCCATGTTCAGTCGACTGATATTTAGCTTTACCTACACCAACACCATGCTCACCTGTACATGTTCCCCCTTTAGATAGGGCAAAATTGACTATATGTTCATTTAACTCTTTTGCTAATTGAATCTCTTCTTCACTTGATAAATCAATCATTAATAGTACATGGTAATTGCCATCCCCTACGTGCCCAACAATTCCAGCTTCCATTTGCATGCTATCAATTTTGGCACGGGTATTTTCAATCGCCTCTGGTAATGAGTTAATTGGTACAACTACATCTGTTGTCATCAATTTCTTTCTAGGTGACGAGTGAATATACGTATAGGCAAGATTATGACGTAATTCCCATAAATGATTGCGGGCTTTTTCATCTTGTTCAAAGGCAAAATTTAGGCAGCCGATATCTTGCAAAATTTCTTGCGCAAATGCAATATCTGCATTTAGCCCCGCTTCATTACCATGAAATTCTAAAAATAATGTTGGTGCTTCTTCAAATGAAGTGTCCGAATTAGCATTCACTAATTGGATACTGCGCTGATCTACAAGTTCCATACGCGCCATCGGAATACCGGCCCCTGTAATGGCAACGACAGCATCAACTGCTTGCTGTACTGTCGGGAATGTGGCACGAGCGGCCATAATTTTTTCTGGAATTCCATAAACACGTAAGGTTAATTCTGTAATAACGCCTAATGTCCCCTCTGAACCAACCATCAAGCCATTTAAATGAATACCAGATGATGATTTTGCTGCTAAACCGCCTGTACGAATAATGCGTCCATCTGCTAGTACAACTTCTAAATCACGTACTTGATCACGCATAATGCCATATTTAACAGAGGTTGTACCACTTGCATTTGTCGCAGCCATTCCTCCAAGTGTCGCATCTGCCCCTGGATCTACGGAGAAAAACAAGCCGAATTTCTTTAATTGTTTATTTAGCTGTGTTCGCGTAATCCCAGGCTGAACACGTACTAAAAAGTCATCGTTACGAATTTCCAATACTTCATTCATTAAAGACATATCAAGCGATATTCCACCATTATATGGAATAACATGTCCCTCTAGGCTCGTCCCAAGACCAAATGGTACTACCGGAATTTTGCGTTCATTCGCAAACTGTAATATTTTACTGACTTCTTCTGTTGTCTTCGGAAACACTACCACATCCGGTAAATGTGGCTTGTGATACGACTCATCCTTACTGTGTTGTTCCAACATGACTTCATTCGTTGTGACTTGATCAGTTGGAAGAATCTCTTTTAATTGTTCGATGTAATTCATTTTCTTTCCACCCCACCATAATAGGTCCAACCAATTAACCTAAAAAGATTGGACACTATAAAATATCAGGACTTAAATATGTGTTTACATCATACGTAAACCCCATTGGTCCAACCACCACTAGAATATACTTAATTTTCTAAAAATACAATGTTTTTTGTGAAATAATTTCACTTCTCGAAAAAAAGAAAAAGCATTTATAACGTATATAACGTCATAAATACCCTCTTTCATCCCTCTACACAAACGGTAAACTAGCAATTACCCCATTGTATAACTTGATTACGATGTATACAATCACTGTACTAAATAATGTCCAAAATAAAATTTCAAAAAAGATTAATCCAATCAGTCCCGTTAAGCTCATAAAATGACTCATTTTATATACTGTGTACACAAAATAAATGGCTACTGTTACGACAAAAATACTAATTAATAAGGCAAGTGACTGGATACCCACCGCTGATAGTAACGCCCCAAAAAAGAAAATGACGTAACCCCCACGTGCCACACTCATCGTTTCTCCATTTTGATCCTTCGAGAAAAATAGCATCCCCAGTTCATGAATGGTTTCTCCTATGAGCTTGAGCGCTGAAAAAAGCATAAAAAAACAGAGCGCAAATAGTATAAGTAAAAATACTTTTAGCTCCATATCCGATAAAAACTCTCTCATGCCTGCATATACACCAATTGCTTGAAATAAGTTCATCGATTCTGAAACAGCATAAATACCAAATGTTAAACTAAAAAGCAAAATCGTAAATAACGGTAAATAACCATATAAATATGGATTTTTCATAAAATTTTAACCCCATTTTTTTGTTGTTCCTTCATATTTAATAATACCCAATAAATATCGCTCATCGCAACAACAGAAGGTAATAGTTGGCATGCAACGATACGAACTTTACGTTATAATTGGCTTATTGATATAAAACATATTTGAAAGGAGGCATTGCAATGCAAGTACTTGCCATATTCATTCCGATAATTGCAGCACTTTTGTTACCTTTACTATTTAAAAAAGTTCGAGCTATACACACGGGATGGTTTGTACTGCTAGTGCCGCTCGCCTTACTAGGCTACTATATTCCATTTGTCAAAATGACGATGAATGGAGATACCGCTATTTCTACATTCGAGTGGATTCCGTCATTAAATATTTCGTTCACTTCCTATTTAGACGGATTGAGCATACTCTTTTCCATTTTAATCACAGGAATTGGCTCGTTAGTGGTGCTTTATTCGATCTTTTATTTAGATAAAACGAAGGAACAACTGCATAACTTCTATATTTATCTATTAATGTTTATGACTGCGATGCTTGGAGTCGTTCAATCTGACCATGTCATTACACTTTATTTATTTTGGGAGTTAACATCGATTTCATCGTTCTTGCTTATTGGCTACTGGTTTAATCGAGATAAGTCTCGCTTCGGTGCCTTAAAGTCGATGATGATTACGGTTGCTGGTGGTTTAATGATGCTTGGAGGCTTCGTTTTACTGTCCATCATGGGTGATTCCTTCTCTATTCGTGAGTTGATTGCCAATGCTAGTCATATTGCTAACCACGAATATTTCACATTAGCCTTAGTATTAATCTTACTTGGAGCATTTACAAAGTCAGCACAGTTCCCATTCTATATCTGGTTACCAGATGCAATGGAAGCGCCTACACCCGTGTCAGCGTATCTTCACTCTGCCACAATGGTGAAAGCGGGTATTTACTTAGTTGCTCGTTTTACCCCTATTTTCGCGGTGTCGGAAGTATGGATTTGGCTTGTTGCGGGAATCGGATTATTAACATTATTCTGGGGCTCTTTATTTGGCGCAAAACAAACGGACTTAAAAGGTATTTTAGCTTTCTCAACAGTGAGTCAGCTCGGTCTTATTATGTCCTTATTAGGCGTCAGTGCAATGGCCTTTCATGTAGAAGATGCAGCGAGCAATGTATTTAAATACGCTGGGTTCGCAGCGATTTTCCATTTGATTAACCATGCTACATTTAAAGGAAGCTTATTCATGATAGCTGGGATTGTCGATCATGAAACAGGTACACGTGATATTCGCAAGCTCGGCGGCTTAATGAGCTTAATGCCTGTCAGCTTTACTGTTGCATTAATCGGGAGTTTCTCTATGGCGGGACTTCCTCCATTTAACGGTTTCTTGAGTAAAGAAATGTTTTTAACAGCTATGCTTTCGGTCCAAGAATTCAACTTATTCAATTTTGAGACTTTTGGTGTGCTATTCCCGATTATCGCTTGGATAGCAAGTGTGTTTACATTTGTGTATAGCTTCTACTTTGTGTTTAAAACCTTCACAGGTAAATTACAACTAGAAAAACTACCAAAAAAACCACATGAAGCACCCGTCGGTATGTTAGTTTCGCCTGTCATTTTAGCAAGCTTTGTTGTGGCGATTTTCTTCATCCCAAATATTATTGGGGTTTATTTTGTGAAGCCAGCTGTTGCAGCTATACAGCCATTCCTTTACACATCGCCTAACCAAGTCAATATAGAAGTACAGGCATGGCACGGTCATATTACAACAGAATTACTTATGACAATTGGGGTAGTCATTGTCGGTTTACTGCTATTTGTATCGCTTGCCAAATGGCAAAAAGCATACTATGTATGGCCAAATAAGCTATCATTAAATAGCTTGTATGATTTCATCCTTGATTTCGTCTTAGAAGAAGGGGTAGAAAACTTTTCAAATCTTTATATGACAGGTTCAATCCGCAAATATTTAACGTATATGTTTGCAGCGATTACAACAATTGTCATTAGCACACTGTTTATTACAGATGCTTTTGTCGTGTCATTTGAAAACGTTTCTCCGATTGCCATTTATGATATAACATTAATTATCGTCCTTGTTATTGGAACACTGACGACACTATTTGCCAAATCTCGCATTACAGCAATCGTCGGTCTTGGTGCAGTCGGCTATACAGTCGCGCTGTTCTTTGTTATTTTCAATGCACCGGACTTAGCGTTAACACAACTTGTAATTGAAACGATTTCGGTTGCGTTATTTTTAATGGTATTTTATCACTTACCTAAACTTGAGCGTGTCGAAGAACGTATGCGCTTCCAAATTGGACGAGCAATTATCTCGATTGCCGTTGGGGCAATGGTCACACTACTTGCCTTATCAGCTCACTCACAGAAATTGATTGCATCCATTTCAGAGTACTATAAAGAAACGGTATATTCACTTGCAGGTGGGGGTAATATCGTTAACGTTATATTAGTAGACTATCGTGGCTTTGATACATTATTTGAAATTGCCGTACTCGGTATTGCAGGTATGGGCATTTACGCCATGATTAAATTACGTTTAAGCAGAAAGGAGAAAGCAAATGAGAACCAATAATTTAATCTTGCAATTTACGTCTAAAATTGTGTTCTTTATGATTTTCTTCTTTGCTGTGCATATTTTCTTTGCAGGACACTACACACCCGGTGGTGGTTTCGTCGGTGGGCTTTTAATGGCCAGCGCCATTGTTTTACTGGTGGTCGCTTATGATTTAAAAACCGTGCAAGCGATTTTGCCGCTAAATTACATGTATATGACAGCGACGGGGCTCATTTTAGCGTTAGGAACTGCTGCATTTCCAATGTTCCAAAACAAGCCTTTCTTTACACATTCTTATGATTACTTTAACTTACCGTTAATCGGAAAGACGTCGCTTCATACAGCAGCATTGTTTGACCTTGGTGTATTTTTAGTTGTTGTCGGTGTGACAATGACCATTATTCAAACGATTGGGGAGGATGAATAATGGAAATTGTAATGGCTTTTGTATGCGGCTTCTTATTTATGGCTGCGATTTATTTAATTTTATCGCGTTCCCTTCTGCGCATTATTATTGGAACAGGTTTACTCAGTCACGGGGCACACTTACTCATTTTAACAATGGGTGGCTTTGGTGGTGACCATCCACCTGTATTAGCAGATGGCGTCACAAGCTATGTTGACCCGCTTCCACAAGCGCTTATTTTAACAGCGATTGTTATTTCGTTTGGGGTTACGGCATTCTTCCTCGTACTCGCTTATCGTTCCTATCAAGAACTTGGCACAGACGATACGACTAAGATGAAAGGAAGCGAAGATGATGATTAACTTCCTATTAATTCCGATTATCATCCCATTTTTCATGGGGATGGTATTAATGTTTTTACAAAACAATATACGACTACAGCGTATTTTAACGTTACTTACACTATTTTGTGCTTCGTCCATTTCGTTCCTTGTCATGTTGAAAGTACAAACTGATGGTATTCAATCCGTTACATTCGGGAACTGGCCTGCACCATTTGGGATTACAATGGTCGCTGATGGCATGTCTACATTATTAGTGTTTACAACATTCGTTCTCGCGTTCTTCATTGCTTGGTATAGTTTTGAAACAATTGGACGTGAGCGAGAGCAATTCTTCTACTACCCTGGCTTATTATTTATTTTAACTGGGGTAACAGGAGCATTTACGACAGGCGATATTTTCAACTTATTCGTATTCTTCGAAGTGTTGTTAATGTCTTCTTACCTATTAATTGTGCTCGGTGGAAAAAAAGGACAACTCCGCGAATCAATTAAATATATTTTAGTGAATGTCATTTCATCTGCTTTATTTGTAATTGCAGTAGCATATCTGTACTCCGTTGTTGGCACTTTAAGTATGGCAGATATTTCAGTGAAAATTGCTGAAATCGGTCAGCCGGGTATTATTACAACGATTGCTGTGTTGTTCTTAATGGTTTTCGGATTAAAAGCAGCGATCTTCCCGCTTTACTTTTGGTTACCTAGCTCATACGGTGCAGCACCAATTCCCGTGCTTGCGCTATTCGGTGCATTACTTACCAAAGTAGGTGTTTACGCGATTATGCGTACATACACGCTGTTCTTCGTACACGATGTAGCGTATACGCATGAGTTACTGCTAATCTTAGCTGTTCTAACAATTGGAGCTGGATGCATCGGAGCACTTGCGACATTCAATGCGAAACAAATTATCATCTATAATATCGTCATTGCCGTTGGGGTTATTTTATTTGGTGTTGCCCAAATGAATGAAATTGGTTTAGAAGGCGCGATGTTTTACTTAGTACACGATATGATTATTAAAGCCGTGCTATTTATGCTTGTAGGGATAATTATTTATGTCTCTGGTACGGCTAACTTACGAAAAATGGGCGGCCTGATGAAAACGTATCCGGCACTCGGTTGGTTTTATTTAATTGCTGCGTTCGGTTTAGCCGGTATTCCACCACTTAGCGGATTCGTCGGAAAGCTATTAATTGTACAAGGTGGATTCGAAGCAGGGAATATTTGGAGTAGTATTTTTATTTTAGCCTCTAGTTTAATCGTATTACTTTCCGTTATTCGCATTTTCATTTATGCGTTTTGGGGGAGTGAAGGTGAGCGTGTGACGATAGAGAAACATCGCTACAATCGTATGTTTTATCCGACAGCTATCCTTGTGATCATATCGATTGCATACGGTGTTGGGGCAGAATGGGTCACACCATTTATGGACAATACCGCGAAAATGCTTATAGATCCAACGATTTATGTCGATGCAGTGATGAAAGGAGGAGAATAGCATGGCCTTGCAAATTTTACTTAACTTCTCCTTAGCATTTTTATGGATGTTTTTATCTGATCACTTTACAGCAAACGGCTTTTTAATCGGCTTTCTTTTAGGGGCACTTTCCCTTGTGATTATGCGCCGTTTCTTTACAGGACGCCTTTACCTGGAACGGGTTTGGTCCGTTATGAAATTAACGTTACTATTTCTAAAAGAGCTTATCCTCGCTAATATTGCCGTTTTAAAGGTTGTATTAAAGCCAAAATTAGATATGCAGCCAGCATTTTTTAAATATGAAACAGCATTAACAAAAGAATGGGAACTAACACTACTTTCAAGCTTAATTACATTAACGCCCGGTACAGTCGTCGTGCATATTTCGGATGATAATAAATACTTATACATTCATGCCATCGATTCGGCAGATGTTGATGACACGATTGCATCCATTCGAGATTCATTTGAAAAAGCTATTTTGGAGGTGAGCCGCTTATGACTATATTTATTTGGAGCTCAATTGTCCTCATGACGCTTTCGATGATTGTCGTCATTTATCGCCTTGTGAAGGGACCCGATGCCTCTGACCGTGTCATTGCACTGGATACAATTGGTGTCTGTTTAATTTCATTAGTCGGCTTGTTTTCGATTATGGTGGATACAAGCTTCTTCTTGGAAATCATTTTATTGTTAGCGATTTTATCGTTTATCGGTACAGTTGCTTTCTCTAAATTTATAGAGAAAGGAGATATTATCGAACGTGACAATTCTCGCTAATATTTTAATTATTACTTTTATCGCTATCGGTGTATTATTTATCATCGTCACAGCAATCGGCTTATACCGACTGCCTGACCTATATACGCGTGCCCATGCTGCCTCAAAAAGTGCAACACTCGGGGTTATGTGTATTTTACTCGGAGTATTCTTTCACTTTTGGCTGATTGAAGATCATTTCAATGCCCGTATCCTACTCGGGATTTTATTTATTTTCATTACAGGTCCTGTTGGGGGACATATTATGAGCCGCTCATCCTATATTGCTGGTGTAAAACCTTGGAAAGGTACAGTACATGATGATTTGAAAGAAGAAATTGAACGGATGAAAAAAGAGCAAGGCATTCAATAAGTAAAGCACACAAAGCCTATTTTTTAAGCTTTGTGTGCTTTTTTCATCTTTTGAAAATGGGTAGCATTAATAGTATGGATATGGTGGGTATGGGCCGTATGGTGGGTACGGTCCATATGATGGGTATGGTGGGTATGACGGATATTGTGGATATGGTGGGTATATGGCATTTCCTAAAAAGCTACCTAAAAATCCGCCTAAAAATGGGCCTCCAAATGGAAGTAGTGCTCCACCAAAGCCAGGCCCTCCAAAAAATCCGCGCCCTGGCCCTCTATTATAGCGAGGTCCTCTGTTATAGCGTGACATTACATCCCCTCCTCTACTGTAGCTTATGATATATAGAACATTCCTTTGGGGATGCTTGCCTATTTATTCACCTAGAAAGATTCATTAGCTTTGAGCTCGAAATACTTTCTTTAAAACAGCAATAATAAATTCAATATCACCATCTGTACAACAAAGGGGAGGACTTAATGTAATAATATTGTTAAAACCCTCAACCGTATCACTATTTCTTCCAATGATTAAACCATTTGCTTTACAATCTGCAATAATTTTATCTACGCGTTCTTTACTTGCTGGTTGCATAGAAATTTTTTCTTCCACTAATTCAATTCCAATAAGTAAACCTAAACCTCGGACATCACCGACAAATGATAATTCTAATAAATCCTGTAGTTCATAAAGTAACTGTTCCCCTAAATCTTTAGAGCGTTGAATTAGATTTTCCTCTTCTAAAATTTTAATATTTTCTAAAGCTACTGCACAGGCGGCTGGGCTACCACCAAATGTATTTATATGTCTGAAATGGCTTATACCATCCTCTCCTTTAAATTTCTCGTAAATATTTTTACGAACAGCTGTAATGGAGAGAGGTAAATAGGCACTCGTGAGCCCTTTTGCCATTGTAATAATATCCGGCTTAATATCAAAATGTTGGTGACCAAAAAATTTCCCGGTACGACCAAACCCACAAATAACTTCATCCATAATAAGTAATACACCGTACTGTTCACAAATACGTTTTACTTCTTTCACATAACTTGGATGAGGAATTAAAATTCCCCCTCCCGTAATAAGTGGCTCCATTATGACCGCTGCAATCGTTTCTTTTTGCTCCCATCTAATTTTCTCTTCAATTTCTAGTGCTCGTTCGATGTTATAAAGTTCAATTGACTGTCCTTTTGGGCGACGATAATTATCAGGTGGGGCAACATGTAAAAAGCCAGGTGTTAAAGGTTCATATTTATATTTTCGCAATGATTGTCCTGTTGCCGCCAATGCACCAAAAGAACTGCCGTGATAAGCACGATAACGAGAAATAAATTTAAAACGGGATGCCTCGCCATTTTGTTCGTGAAACTGCCGTGCCATTTTAAATGCCACCTCATTTGCATCGGATCCACTATTGGAATAAAAAATCATATAGTCATCATCAAGCAGATGATTAATTTTTTCCGCTAACGTAATAGCAGGCTCATGACTTTGCACCAATGAAACATAACATATTTTTTTCATTTGTTCATAAGCTACTTTTGCTAAACGTTCCCGCCCATACCCTATGTTAACAGCCCACAATCCAGACATTGCATCTAAATAACGATTACCATTACTGTCTGTAATCCAGGCACCCTCTCCAGACGAAACAATCATTGGGGATGACTGTTCTTTATACATTGACATATGATGCCATAAGTAATCACGATCTTTTCGTTGTAATTCTTTTGTAAAATCCTCAATTCGTTCCATCAACATGACCTCCATTTAATTATTATCCATAACATAGGTCACGCATGTTAAGCGTCCAAAACTATATATCATCTATAATAAAGATGTCAGAAAACCACATAAATTCTATTTAATGTGTTATATTTTCTCTATTATCCAATATAATTATTTACTATATAACTAAGGTAGGTGTATAGAAATGAAAAATCCCCCTCTTACTGTACAAGCCGTACTAAAACGAAAGCATTTTGACTGTGCAAAAGTAATTGCTGGACATAAAGGTTTACATCGCTCAGTAAAGTGGACACATATATTAGAAATAACAGATTTCGATAAATTTATTAATGGTGGGGAACTTATTTTAACAACAGGGTTAGGACTACAATTAGAGATTGATAGACAAATTGCTTATGTGCAAAATCTAATTCACCATAATGCAGCCGCACTTTGTATCGAAATTGGACATTATTTTGATTATGTGCCTGAACAATTAATACGTATTGCAGATGAACATGCATTTCCTATTATTATTTTTGAAAAAACTGTACGCTTTATTGATATAACGCAAGATTTGCATGCATTTATTATTAATCAATATCAGCAGACTTTGACACAACTTGATAGCATGTCAAAAATTTTTATGAAGCTTTCACTCATGCCAAATGGAATTATGAAAATTTTAAATGTTTTACATGAACATACAAATGCGCATTTGTTTTTTATCGCTGATGAATCAAAAAATGTTTATTACCCAATTGAAGCAAAACATTCTCTCCTGTATATGGAACAGCAATGCCAAAATTATGACTCCACGCAGTCTCTAAAGAGCATCATCAAAGGAAAAGAACATTATATAATCCTTCCTGTTAATGGACTTGGACAAGTATGGGGGTATTTATGCCTACATAGTAAGCTACCGCCAAATGAATACACATTACTCAATTTAGAACGTGCAACAATGGTGATTGCACATATTTTATTACGCAACCGCATGTTGCAAGAACGACAACAAAGTCGTGAAGATGAATTTGTTCTTGCACTTATACAAGGCCAAGATGTTGACGTCAAGTATTATCAAAATTATATACCCGTTGAAAGTCGCAATTTATTTTATCGTGTTGTTGTTATGCAAACCTCTAAAAATACAGCACTCTATTCTATTGAAGATTGGCAAGAAATCCAGCTTCAACGTGCAATGATTATCCGTTCTATTTTGAAAAAGCTCGGATTTTTTCCTACTGTATCTGTCCGTCAACACGAAATTATTATCATGGCATTTTATCTTGCAGCAGACTATATAAAAGAAAACAGTCCTAGCTTTGATGAATTTATTCGCCAAATTTCAACACATAAATCAACCCTTTTTGAACATATGAATTTAACGATTGGTATAAGCAATGTCTATCAAACGATTGATTCTGTAAGTAACTGCTATAAACAAGCTACTTCCACTATTCAACTACAATATCTTGAACTTACTTGTTCCATGTACTATAAAGATTTAGGTGTCTATCGATTACTCTTACAACAGGATTCTCAACAATTACTACAATACGTAAAAGATTATTTACAAGAAATTTTAATATTTGACGAAAAAAATAGTGGTGAATTGTATCAAACTCTCGCTATATACTTAGCTTGCAATGGTGCCAAAAACGATGCAGCTGAGCAATTGTTTATCGTCCGCCAAACCCTCTATAAACGTATTGAGCGACTAGAAAATATTTTAGGGGAAAACTTCTTACAATCTCCTTATCGACTTAATTTAGAAATGGCGATGAAGGCATATGAACTATTAAAAAAAACTGCCCCAAACCTATTACGATTTTGATCGCGGGTCTAAATAATCGCGAAAAGCATTGCTCAACATATATAAACCAAGTACAAGTAGTGTAATTGCTCCACCTGGTGCATACGTATACCACGGAGCACTCATTAAATAGGCTTGTGAGTCTTTTAACATACTCCCCCAGCTAGGGTTTGGTGGTTGTACGCCAAGCCCTAAGTAACTGAGAGCTGCTTCCGCTAACATGGCTGTTGCAAATGTTACAGTTGCCGCAACAACAATTTGTGACGAAATATTCGGTAAAATATGCCGAAACATAATTTTATAAGACTTCACACCAATCAACTTAGCTGCCATTACATATTCTGCATCTCGATGCTGTACAAAGCCACTTCGCGCAATTCGAGCAATACTTGGAATTGCGATTATACCAAGCGCAATGGCTGTATTGATAATCCCTGGGCCAAAAATCGCTACTAACATTAATGCTAAAATAATTCCTGGAAATGCCATTAATGCATCCATTACGCGCATGAAAATTTCATCCACCCAACCGCCAACATAGCCTGCAACTCCACCAATTGCAACACCAAATATCGTCCCAATTAACACAGTTAAGATCCCTACTGCAAATGCTGTCTGCGTTCCCTTCATAATGCGACTAAAAATATCACGCCCAAATTCATCTGTCCCAAAATAATACACACTGCTCGGTTTACTTAATTTCTCTGGAATATTCATCGAAGTAACATCATGTGGTGTATAAACGATGCTAACTAACATGATAAGGAAAAAGCCGACAACAACAAGTAGACCAATGATGAAATTAATATGTTTTGTATACCTTTGAATATATTTCACCGCATACACCTTCCCCTCATCCTAACCGGATTCTTGGATCAATCACGGTATATAAAATATCTACAATAAAATTAATACAAACGACCGTTATCGTAATATACATAACAATTCCTTGTACAAGCGGAAAGTCTCGGTTATTAATAGCTGTAACTAGTAGTTGTCCTATCCCAGGTAATGAAAATACTTGTTCAACGATAATGGTTCCTGCTACAACTTCAGCTGTAATAAGACCAAATATCGTCAAAATAGGCACCATGGAATTTTTTAATACATGTTTATACATTACATTACTCTCAGACATGCCTTTACTACGAATCGTTCGTACATAATCAAGCCTCGCCTGCTCTAAAATAGAAGAACGAACATAACGAAAATTAACAGCAATTTGTGGGATAGCAATTGTGAGAGCCGGTAATAATAGCGTACTTAAAGCCCCAACAATACTTTGTGACCACGGAATATATCCACTAATTTTAAAAAATTCAAACTGCATACCAACATATAAAATGAGCATCATACCAAGCCAAAATGATGGCACGGCCATCCCAATTTGTGTAGTAGTCGATAATGTGATATCACTTAACTTATTTTGTCTACGCGCCGCAAACATTCCTAACGGCAATGAAATTACACAAACAATGAGCAACGTTATTGAAGCCAGTGAAATTGTTACAGGTAATCTAGCAAGCAATAAATCTTCTACAGGCATAGAAAAGCGGATGGAATTGCCTAAGTCCCCTGTCAATAATCCCTTCATCCAATCCATATATTGTTTATAAAGAGGACGGTCTAAACCGAGTTCAGACCGCAAAGTTTCAATTTGTGTAGGATCCGCTTCGGTTCCTAACATTGTACGAATGGGATCACCAGGTAAAATTTGAAATACACCAAATGTGATCATTGATATAAGAAGGATTGTTGTTATTAACAGGATGAAACGACGCAATAAATACATCATATTATTCATCCCTTTCTAATTACTGAAATTTCACCTCAGACATATCATGGAACCAGAATGGATAGCTCTTTAATCCTGTTACTTGCTTATCAGAGCCCCAAACAATTTGGTAATCCGCAATGTATACGGATGCTGCTTGTTCTGCTAAAATTTCTTGTGCACGATGGTAAGATGCGATTTGAGCTGCTTCGTCTGTTTCTTTCAGTACATTACTCATCACTTGATCAAATTCGTCATTTTTAAATAGGAAGAAGTTTTCGCTATCATTTGTTGAAATATAGTCATTTAAAATTTCGTATGCAGATGGACGACCTGTTAAATCAATTGTCGTCATCTCATAATCGCGCCCAAAGTAAACACGGTCTAGCCAAATTCCCCACTCTACTACGTCAATTTCTACTTCAATGCCTATTTGTTTTAAATTTTCTACAGCAATTTGAGCAATATTTGAATAAATACCGTTATGAGATGAAACGGTTATTTTTGTTTTGAATCCATCTGGATAACCAGCTTCAGCTAATAACTGCTTTGCTTTTTCTACATCATATTCGTACATCGATTCTAATCCTGTTTTTTGGTAAGCCCCCATCGCTGGACTCATATTCGAGCCAAGTGGCGTTGCATACCCCGAAAATACAGAATCGATAATATCTGACTTACGAATTGCATGATTGATTGCTTGGCGAACTTTCACATTATCAAAAGGTGCTTTTGTTTCGTTAAACGTAATAATTAAAGAAGAATTATTGTTTTGGTTTGATGTATTAAAGCTCCCTTCCACTTCACTTACACGTTGCCATGGAACACTTGTTAAGTCGACTTCATTTGCTAATAAGCTCATAATTGCTGATTGGTCATCTGATTGAAATGCAAATGCTACTTTGTCTAAATACGGCAAACCTTCCTGCCAATAGTTCTCATGCTTTTTTAGTTCTAGATTCATACCAGGTGAATAGTTTTCATATGCAAATGGACCTGTACCAATTGGTGCTTCATTATGCTTACCGTCATTACTCTTTGGTATAATGGCTGATTGCAATGCTGTCAATGAATAGAGGAAATTAGAATTCGGCTCTTTTAGCGTTATTACAAATGTGCTCTCATCTGATACTTCTGTTGATGCAACATTATCAAAAATATTTTTCATTTTTTCTCCACCATTTGCTCCCATAATGCGATCAAATGTATATTGAATATCTTCCATAGTTAGCTCTTCACCATTATGGAATTTTACGCCTTGTCGAATTTTAAATGTATAGGTTAAACCATCTTCTGATACTTCATAGCTCTCAGCAATGGCTGATTTTAATGAACCATCTGTCTCCGGTGCCATTAACCCTTCAAACATATTTAAAATCATTTGGAATGAAATAGATGCCGTTGCTTTATGTGGGTCCAAAAAGTCAGGGTCATCATTAATACGAACAATAATTTCTTGTGGTGTAGTTGTTACTTGTGTACTTGTACTAGTATCCCCTTCTGTATTTGTAGATGTATCAGTTCCATTATCCTCTCCTGAACACGCGCTAACAATTAACACCATAAACACAAATAAAAATGCCGCCAAAATTTTATGCTTCATGTGTACATCCTCCCTCATTTACGGATACTTTCATAACTTTCAACACCATCTAATTTCTGAGCGCTTTTAATTGCTGTTACAATCGCCCGTTCCATTGCCTCTACTGCTAATTGACCAAGATAGTCGACTGGATACGACTTTTCCCCGATTCCTAATACAAAAATCGTATCTCCATCTAACATCGTATGCACGGGGTAAATCGTACGGGCAAGTGCATTATGTGTGAGTTGCGCAACCTTCTTTGCTTCCGCTTTTGTTAACTTTGCATTTACTGCAATTACACCAATTGTCGTATTCGTACCACGAAGTGCATCGGAGTATATATATTTCTCTAAAAATGCGCAGCTATCTATCCAATCACCTGTTTCTGAATGGCGTGCTCCAGCTAAAATTTCACGTGTATCAGGATCCTTTATATCGCCAACAGCATTGACAGCTACGATAGCGCCAACAATAATCCCATTACTGCCTTGAATTGATACACTTCCTAGTCCACCCTTCATACAAAATTGTGGACCAGCTACTTTTCCAACTGTAGCCCCATATCCTGCACCAATATTGCCATTTTCAAAAAAACCTGTAGTTGCTATTTTTGCTGCTTTAAAGCCCATTTTCGCAGTAGGCCGGATTAGTGGATTGCCTATAAATAAATCAAATAGCACTGCACTCGGTACGATTGGGATTTTAGTAACTCCTACATCGACACCAATCTCTTGTTGTTCCAAATAATGCATTACACCTGTTGCAGCATCCAGCCCAAATGCACTACCGCCTGCTAAACAAATTGCATGTACTTGGTCAATTTCATTAATAGGATCCAGAGCATCTGTTTCCCTTGTTCCTGGCGCCGAACCACGCACATCTACACCGCAGACTGCACCATCCTGAACTACAATAACCGTACACCCTGTCATACCTACCTTGTCTTCTACATGTCCTACTTGGATACCCGGAACATCGGTAATATTGTCATACATAGCTCACACCTCTATAAATCTGAATTTTCTGTATTCTTACCATATAAAAAACACGCTACTTGTTGTTTCGGATTCATTTGCTCTAATGTCGGTCGTGATTTCCCGCATTTTTCCATAACAAACGGACAACGAGTATGAAATACACACCCAACTGGTGGATCCATAGGACTTGGCAACTCTCCTTGTAATGATGTAGCTTCTCGTGGCACATCAAAATTAACGACCGGTATGGCTGACAATAATGCTTGTGTATAAGGATGCAACGGCTGTTCATATAACTCCTTTTTCGTTCCTATTTCTACTACTCGCCCTAAATACAGCACAGCAACACGATCACTAATATGTTTGACCACACTTAAATCATGTGAAATAAATAAATATGTTAACTGAAATTCATCTTGTAAATCTTTCATTAAATTTAGAACTTGTGACTGTACAGAAACATCTAAGGCAGATACTGGTTCATCAGCAATTATGAACTCTGGATTAACAGCAAGTGCTCTCGCAATCCCAATTCTTTGGCGCTGTCCACCTGAAAATTCATGTGGGTATTTATGCATCGCATCCTCTGAAAGCCCTACTTTGTTTAATAATTCTTTGACCTTCTCTTTTCTTTGTTCCTTTGTTAAATCTAGTTGCAGTGACATCGGCTCTTCTAAAATAGTACGAATCTTCATACGTGGATTTAATGAAGCATACGGATCTTGAAACACCATTTGCATTTGATTGCGAAATTGTTGTAGTGCCTTTCCTTTTAAATTCTGTATAGGATGCCCTTTATATAAGATTTCACCGTCTGTTGGTTCAATCAATTTTAAAATAGTGCGGCCGAATGTTGATTTTCCAGAGCCGGATTCCCCTACGATGCCTAGTGTCTCGCCTCGGTATATTTCAACGGTAATATCATCTACGGCTTTTACAACTTTTCTTTGTTCACGTATTGACTTTCGTTTTACAGGGAAATAAGTTTTGAGCTGTTTAATTTGGAGTAATACTTCCTTGTTTGACATAGACAGACGCCCCTTCCTCTGCGAATAAGTGACATCGTACTTTATGTTCCTCCTTTATTAATCGCACTTTAGGCTGTATTTGACGACATGTATCCATTGCAAATTGGCAACGTTCAGCAAAACGACATCCATCAGGTAAAGCGTATGCTGGTGGTACAGAACCAGGGATTGATGGCAACCTTTCAACATCCATCTCTAGGCTCGGCATCGTGTTTAATAAAGCCACCGTGTAAGGATGCTTTGGATTTAAAAATAATTCTCGAACAGGTGCCTCTTCTACAATTTGCCCTGCATACATGACCATTACTCGATTGGCTGTTTCTGCTACAACACTCATATCATGTGTGATAAATAGAATAGCAGATCCATGTTCTTCTTTCATTTTCAGCATTAGTTTTAAAATTTGTGCTTGTACAGTTACATCTAAGGCTGTTGTCGGCTCATCGGCAATAAGCAAGTGTGGATTATTTGCCATCGCAATAGCAATCATAATTCGTTGACGCATACCGCCAGATAGTTGATGTGGGTATTCAGTAATCACTTTTTCAGCATTTGCAATCCCTACTTCTTGTAACATGAGAACAGCTTTATGCCATGCTTCTTTTTTAGAGATTTTTTGATGTCTACGAATCCCCTCAATTAGTTGATTACCGATCGTAAAAACTGGATCAAGAGAAGTCATTGGCTCTTGAAAAATCATACTAATCTCATTTCCTCGTACTTTACTTAGTTCTTTTTGTTTGTACTCAAGTAGATTTTTTCCGTTCAATACTATTTTCCCCTCTGCAATTTCACCAGGGGGAACGGCAAGCAACCCCATAATGGCAAGAGAAGTTATACTTTTTCCGCTACCAGATTCACCGACTAGTGCAACTGTTTCGCCTTTATAAATGCTAAAACTAACATCATCCACTACTTTTGCTACTTTACCGTTCTTGAGTAGGAAGTTAATATTTAAATTTTGCACATCGAGTAAGACGGGTTGTTTTAGCGGTTCCCCCATCCATTCCTCCCCCTTTTCATCAAGTTGGTCCAGCATATTTAATAGCAATATTTTTCATTTGAGTATAGTTTCGTAATGCAACAAGCCCTTTTTCTCGGCCAATTCCACTTTTTTTATAACCACCAAAAGGCATTTGAATCCCACCAGCTGCCCCGTAATTATTAATAAATACTTGCCCTGCTTGTAAACGGCTAGCTACATAATGTGCTGTATTTACATTTTCAGACCAAACGCCCGCTACTAAGCCATATTGTGTGCTGTTCGCTAATTCAATGGCTTCCTCTACTGTTTCAAATGTAAAAACAGTTAATATCGGTCCAAAAATTTCTTCTTGTGCGAATGGATGATGATGTGTAAGTCCATCTAAAATAGTCGGTTGTACATAATACCCCTTTTCAAAACCTTTTATTTGTAAAGTTTCTCCACCAGTTATCACATAGCCGTCTTTTTGGGCTTCCTTTAATAAGGTAGCGATTTTTACGTATTGATTTTCATTTAATAATGGTCCCATATCTACATCTGCTTCCCCTGGACCAATACGTATCGCCTCAAAGCACTTTACTAACTGTTGTAAAAATGCTTCTTTTACTGACGCCTCTACTAATAGTCGTGCACCAGCAGAACATGTTTGTCCGGCATTTTGTATAATGGCTCGAACTACTCCTTCTACGGCTTGTTCAAATGGTGCATCAGCAAATACAATATTTGGTGATTTTC
Source organism: Lysinibacillus sp. LZ02 (assembly GCF_050613145.1). Taxonomy (GTDB): domain Bacteria; phylum Bacillota; class Bacilli; order Bacillales_A; family Planococcaceae; genus Lysinibacillus_B. The sequence goes on from NZ_CP192507.1 coordinate 3,182,189, forward strand.
CTCCGAGTTCAAGTGTGACTGGTACGACATTTTCAGCTGCAGCTTTCATCACAGCAATCCCTGTCGGAACAGAACCAGTAAACGTAATATGATTAATGTGTGGATGACTCGTTAAAAGTGCACCGACTTCTCGCCCATATCCTGTAACATGTTGAAAAACTCCTGGTGGCAATTTATCTGCCAACCATTGTGTAATCGCATGAGTCGTTAGCGGTGTATCTTCCGCGCTTTTTACAATTACGACATTGCCAGTTGCAATAGCAGCAGCTACACTTCTTGATGTAATTTGAATCGGGTAGTTCCACGGCACAATGTGTACCGTTACACCAACGGGTTCTAACACAACTGCATTTAAAATCCCATCTTCAATGGGAATGGTGTCGCCCATCACTTTATCCGCTGCCCCTCCATAAAATTCAAAGTATCTTGCAGCCGCTTCAATATCGGCTTGAGCTTGAGCTAACGGTTTACCAACATCCTTGCATTCTAGCAAACTCAATTCTTCTGCATGCTCACGGATATAAGCTGCTAGTGCAGTCAGTAGTTGACCACGTTCATACGGCTTTATGTTTCTCCATTCTCTGCTTTCAAAAGCTTGGCGAGCTGCATGGACAGCTTCTTCTACATGTACATCTCGTGCATTAATAATTTGTGCCATTGGCTCACCTGTAGAAGGGTTATACACATCAATTAGTTGCTCCCCTTCCCCAGTAATCCACTTACCATTAATAAACATAGGAATTATATTCATCTTCTCACTCCCTTTACAAACCACGTCCACCATCAACATGCAAAGTTGTACCTGTTACTATACTCGCTGCATCTGACAATAAATAACTAACGGCATTGGCAATATCATTCGGTGTAACCAGACGTCCTAACGGTACAGATTGTAAAAATACTTCTTCCTTTGTTTGTTCCACATCTGCATCAACCGCTGTAAATTGCGAAAGCATTTGCGTATCTGCCGGTCCTGGATGAATCGTATTTACTCTAATTTGAAATGGTGCTAATTCAATAGCAAGCCCTCTTGTTAAACTTTCTGCTGCCCCTTTTGATGCAATATATGCTTGTAACCCTGGGCGTGGTCGTACGGCTGAAATGGACCCAATCGTTACAATTGCCCCTTTCTTTTTTTTCTTCATATAAGGTACAACGGCTTTAACTGTCATAAATATACTTTTCACATTAACATTCATCAGCTGATCCCATTGCTCGATGGATACATCTTCAATTGGTATCGCAGATTGAGCAATACCAAGTGCATTTACTAAACTATCGATACGATTATATTGTGTGTAAACATCTTGTATAATTTGTTTTACACGTGCCTCGTCTAATACATTCACCTCATAAATATGGAGTGAGTCATCTTTAATATCTGCTAATGCGGTAATAGATAAATCAAGTCCAATAACTGTATGACCTTGTGCAAGTAACTGTTCTATAATTGCTTTTCCCATACCCCCACCAGCTCCTGTAACAATTACAACTTGTTTATCATCCATCTTATACACCTCCTGTTTGTGCTATTTGCATTGAAGCAATTATGTTACAAATGGCAGCGCCCATTTCAGTAGTGGTTGAATTACCACCAATATCCGCTGTTCTTACGTCCCCTTTTATAAGTACCTCTTCAATTGCCGTCATCACCAATTGTTCAGCATCAGGTCGCCCAATGTGACCAAGTAACAACGCGAGTGACCATATTTGTGCAATGGGATTAGCAATACCGTGTCCTGCTATATCGGGAGCAGAACCATGTACAGGTTCAAACATAGATGGAAACTCGTTTTCAGGATTTAGATTGGCAGATGGAGAAAGCCCTAATCCGCCTACAATAGCAGCGCCTAAATCTGATAAAATATCACCAAATAAGTTGGATGCAACAACTACTTCAAAATCGTGAGGGCGCTCTACAAAATAAGCAACTAGTGCATCAATATAATAGGATTCTAGTTGTAAATTTGTCTGAGATACAGTACGCTTTACATGCTCATCCCAAAATTTCATTGTATGGATGACTGCATTTGATTTTGTAGCACTTGTGATTTTTTTCTTTCCATACTTTAATGCATAATTACATGCGGCTTCCGTAATTTTTTCTATGCCCCTACGCGTCATAATTGTATTTTGAATCGCCATCTCTTGGGGCTGATTTTGATAAAGTTGGCCCCCACTATTTGAATACTCACCTTCTGCATTTTCACGAAAAATAACAAAATCCACTTCCTTTGTAGAAGTAAGTGGTGAAGCAATATTTGGCAGCGATTTTATAGGTCTAAAATTGACATACTGCTGAAACTGTTTGCGAATTGGCATAATGAGTTCCCAAACCGTTATATCATCTGGTACACGTACATCACCAATCGCGCCAAATAAAATAGCATCATACTTTTTTAATATTTCTAATGCATCTTTTGGCATCATGCATCCATGTTCCATATAGTAATCGGAGCTCCACGGAAAAACTGTCGACTCAATTTGCAATGTATTATCATGTTGCATTAAACAATCGAGTACCTTTAATGCTTCTTGCATTACTTCTTTACCGATACCATCTCCCGGAATTACGGCTATTTTCATTGCAAATCCTCTCCTGCTAGAAATTTTAATGTTGCTAAGCGGTAAATAGCTGTCGTTTCTGCTAATTCCTCAATATCTACATACTCATTAATTTGGTGAGGAATTTCACGGTCCCCAGCGCCAATTGTCACAATCGGAATCCCATGAACGTGCAAGAATGTTCCATCAGTTGCCCCTGGAACCCCGTTATAAATAGGCTCTTTTCCAGTTACTTCAGCTACTGCTTCATACGTGGCCCGTACAACTGGATTATCTTTACTCGTTGCTGTAGCGGGACGATTATCAAGTACCGTTAAATTAACTTTGAAATCCGGATCATCTGCCTTTAAACGTGTAATTATTGCATCAATTTTACCTAACAATTCATCGTGATTTTGTGCTGGTACTGTTCGAATATCTAATGTCATCATACAGTGGTCTGGAATAACATTAATTTGCGCCTCTCCCTTTACAGGAGCTCGTAAAATCGTTGGTGTAATGGATGGCCAATTTAATAATGGGTCCCTACCTAAACGTGCCTTTTCTTCTTTTTCTAGCTTTTCTATTTCTACTATAAAGCGTGCCATACGCCAATTTGGATTAATACCGCTCCATGAAATCGCTCCATGAGCCATTTTCCCATAAATATCTACTCTTAATCGTATTGCTCCACGCTGTGCAATACATACTTGATTTTCTTCAGGCTCGCAAATAATTGCTCCATCCACATTATCAGCCCACCCATTCTTAATAAAATGTTTAATACCAAGCATAAGCCCTTCTTCATCGCAAGGAATACATAAAATAATCTTGCCTGTAAATTCTTCTTTATCTAATAGTAGCGATTGGCATGCTGTAATCATGCACGCTAAATTCCCTTTCGTATCATTCGTTCCACGACCATACATACGACCATCCACTATTTCAGCAGCAAAAGGATCATATTTCCACGCTTCACGATTTCCTTCTGTTACTACATCGGTATGCCCCTCAAATAATAGTGTTTTACCTGGTTTTCCTGAATCAATAATGCCAATAACATTTGGCCGTCCAGGAACTACTTCCTCCACATATGTTTCAATTCCAATATCACCTAAATATTGTGCTACAAAGTTTGCAACTTCTTCCTCATTACCAGTTGGATCATTTTCACGATACACACTTTCTATTCGAACTAGCTTTTGTGTCAGTTCAATGACCGTTTCTCGGTCTCGAAAATATGTTTCTGTTGCTTTTAAATTTGTCAACGGCATAAAAACACCAACTTTCTGAATATTGTGACTATAATTCTAACATTTTAGCAGCACATAAGAATTAGACAAAATGTAAATGAATTTCTCTACCATTTTTACTTAATGTTCATTTTCATGCTGAAAAGTATTGGCTTATATTAACTTCACACTAACTTTATATTTATGAAAAATACTCACTAGCGTCGCATTAAAATAATTCAACTCCGCTGTTAAATCTGAATTTTCTGTAATATATTCTGTGCATAAAAAAATCCTTTATAATGGTTGGGCGGTAGTAAACCATCCAAATCCAAAATAAAGGACAATCGCATGGATAAGTTTACACGAAAAACATCATTTGAACAATGGTTTTCACCGATTTCATCGACAAAACTAGAGGAACTGGTGGAAGCCTATCAATTAAATTACTATACAAAGAAGCTACACATCGCTTCATTTCTGAAATTACTGTTGTTTGCGCAGCTGAATGAAACCGAAAGTCTGCGTGCTGTCAGTGATACATTATTTTCAGACGACCTTCAAAAGGCAACGGATTTAGAGTCAATTAGCTTTTCACAGTTAGGGCGTCGTTTAAATCAAGTCCCGACAGACGTGTTCCAGCAGGTGTTTCTTGATTTAGTCACGCAAATTCATGAGAAATCGCATTTTGAACAGCGAAGGAAAGTAACGACACCACTGAAAATTATTGATTCGAGTACTTTGCCATTGAACTTAAACAACCATAAATGGGCCGAATTCCGGAAGACGAAATCAGGCATTAAACTCCATTTACGCCTTGTTTACTTAGAAAAGGGCTGTTCGTATCCAGACAAAGCCGTTCTGACAAACGCAATCGAGCATGATCGAGGCCAACTAGAGGTACTCGTGGACGACAAAGAGTGCATGTACGTTTTCGACCGTGGTTATCTTGATTACGAGCGATTTGACCGCATGACAGACGACGGTTATTTCTTTGTTTCTCGCTTGCGAAAAAACGCCGTCATCCGAGTACTAGAGCCACTTGATCTACCTCAAGATGCCATTGTGTTATCCGATGAAATGATCCTCATTGGCACTACACAAAATCGTGCAGAAAATGTCTTTCGTCTCATTAAAGTATTGGATACGAAAGGGACAGAACTGCATTTGATCACAAATCGCTTTGATTTGAGCGCTGACGAAATCGCCGAATTGTACAAATCACGTTGGGCAATCGAGCTGTTTTTCAAATGGGTGAAGCAGCACTTGAACATCAAAAAGTTCTATGGACAAAGCGAACAAGCCGTTCATAATCAAGTGTACATCGCGATGATTGTCTATTGTTTACATGTGTTAGCACAGCTGAACACGAACAGTTCAAAGACCTACTTAAAAATTAGTCGGTTATTAAAAGCGGCACCGTGGAAATCTGCACACATTTGGATTCAAAAAATCGTTGGAAAAGCTGTCCCATAAAGGTTTTCACGTATCGGATTCCCTCGTCAAAGGTTATAGTAAAAAATGGATGTTTACTACCTCTGTTTAGATGTCTTTGTTTTTCTTCTCAAACAGAAAAAGTAGAAAGCAGAAAATTCAGTAAAAATTTATGCGACGGTAGTGAAAAATACTATTAATAAAAATTCACCTAAAAATCAAAAATAAAACAGATGAAGAAAAACGAGTCGCTTTTCTTCATCTGTTTTTAGGATATTACAAGGGGTGTTTACTCGAACTCAACATATATCTTATCGCCCTCTCACAAGACGAACTGTTACAATGAAGATTATCCGTGATATGACCGAACACACTCTATATCTATTCTTTAAGGTACTAATCCTTGAAAATGTAAAAATAACAATCTTTTAGAACTGCTCAACAAACGCTGCCAATGTACGAACCATGGCACCCGTACCACCTTTTGGACCAAGGTCATGTGGTGCCTTTGCATCCGATGTCCCCGCTATATCTAAATGAATCCAAGGTGTGTCTTCTGCAAACTCACCAACAAATCCACCAGCGAAAATCATATGCCCGTCACGACCTGGGGAGTTGTTTAAATCCGCCATATCAGATTTGCGAATACGCTTTTTATCTTTCTCAGTGAGAGGTAAGCGCCAGACGAATTCACCTGTTTCTACCGCTGCCTCCATAAAGCTTTCAAAGAATTCCTCGTTATTTGTTAAGGCACCTGTTTTGTCCATACCAAGCGCGACAATGACACCACCTGTTAATGTGGCAACATCGATTAAGTAGTCGGCTCCTTGCTGTTTGGCATAGGTAACAGCATCTGCTAATACTAAGCGCCCTTCAGCGTCTGTGTTCAACACTTCTACTGTCTTACCACTGTATGTTGTAATAACATCATCTGGCTTAAAGGCAGTGCCTGACACCATGTTGTCCGTTGCCCCAATAACCGCGACAACATTGCGCTTTGGACGTACTTCACCAATAATTTTCATCGCACCAAGAACAGCCGCTGCACCACCCATATCACCTTTCATACCAACCATTGATTCACGCGGCTTTAATGAATAACCACCTGTATCATATGTGACCCCTTTTCCAACAAAGCCAATGACATCTTCCCACTTATCTTTCGCCTGATATTTCAGCGTAATCAAACGTGGTTCTTCCGTTGATCCTTGGTTTACACTTAAAATACCGCCCATCCCTAATTCTTCAAGCTGTACTTTATCTAAAATTTCTACTTCCAAATCATATTGCTTCGCCAGCTCTACCGCATAATTTGCTAAGTCTGTCGCCGTTAACATATTTGGTGGTAAGTTGACTAAACTTCTCGCTTCATTCACCGCTTCTGCATAAATGCGCCCTACATCAAAGCTAGCCACCACTTCTTCCATGTTTGCCGTTGTAACAAATTCTACTTGATCAAGATATGTGGCTGCTTCATTTGACGATGTTTTATAATTTGGGACTGTATAAAAGCCCATATGAATGCCTTCTGCTGCAAGGAATGCCACATCTGTTTCTTCGATTCCTGGTGTAACAAATGAATCTAACCAAATCGCATAGTCATTCACTTTTAGCGCTTTAAGTTCTTTCCCTACTAACCCAAATGTTTCACGTAAGTTTTCCTCTGTTAATGTTTTCCCTTCCCCTAAACCAACGAATACTACACGCTTTATATTTGCATTTGCTGCAGCAACAGGAAACTTCGTTAATTTTTTGCGGTCTGAGCTAATCTCACCTGCACGAATCCATGTATCTAATGTGCTATCGAAAAATTCACTAAAAGCTGACCAATTCTTCATTTGTTCACGATGTTTTTGAACACCGATAATCATTGTTTCTGTCGTTACAGATGGAAACGTTTTACTTTCGTTAACAGTCTTCATATAAAAGGCCCCCTAAATATTGATTTCCATTTTATCCCGCATTAACGGGCATTAATTTATCTGTACCGAAAGCGAAGCGACAGGTACAAGACTCCCACCTCAAGGCTTAAGGAAAATCTAGAAGTATAGGTGGGAGATCAACTGCCCGTAAAAGCCCGATTGGTTAAGGGCAACAGGACGTTGGTTACGCAGGCGTTGCCACACGACGTGGCGTTCTTAGCTTGCGTTCCTCTAACAATCAGTGGCGGATGAGGGCCGACTAAAATACGTCACGTCCGTGTGACGACGTCGGCATTAGCACGTCCTGTACGTCAACCCCCCACTGATTGAAGTTTCACTTTATTATAACTCTTTTCGCATTATTTCGGTTAGCGAAATTTCCGATTTTTCACGTTTTTGAAAATATGATATGATGGTGATAACTTCTTTTGAAAGGTATGATGTGATGGCACTCCTTCAAAACACTCCTCTTATTTTAGGATTACTAGCAATACTTTTTGTGCAAGTTTTAAAAGTCCCTATTTATTTTATCGTGACAAAAAAAGTAGATTGGTCACTATTAACGTCTACAGGAGGGATGCCAAGCTCCCATTCAGCTGCTGTAACAAGTGTAGCAACGGCCGTCGGATTTGAAGCAGGCTTTGATTCTCCTACTTTTGCTGTTGCGGCAATGCTAGCTACGATTGTCATGTATGACGCTAGCGGCATTCGTTATCAGGCAGGACAGCATGCAGCGGCCTTAAATGAGATTCGCCGTGATTTACAAATCTTTTTTCGCGATATTAAACGTTGGCCTAAAATGAATGAAGAAGAAAAAAATCAGGAGCTGAAAACATTATTAGGTCACAAAAGAAGTGAAGTATTGATAGGTGCTTTAACAGGAATCTTCCTAAGTTGTATTGTATATATATTTATTTAAAAAAGCGTGCCTCCATGTGTGAGACACGCTTTTTCTTTAGATTTTATTTGCTTTGTAACAGATAAGAAAAAACATGCACCGAAATGATGCATGTTAAAACATTCTATATCCTGCTTTACGTAAGTAAATCATAACAATTCCCGCAACGATAGCTCCCGCAAATCCACCAGATAAAATGGCAATATCTACGATTTGTAGTGCTTGCAGCTTATCCATTAATGCAGGAAATGCTGTTCCTGGCTTAAAAATATAATCAAGGAAGCTTACTTCATCTACGATTAATACAACAACAACTGGATACACAATTGCCATAAGCCATGTCATGCGAAGTAGCATGTTTAATAAAAAACCGATACCAAAAAACATAACGAAAAATAGCACGACTGAAATGATTAATTGAACTAAAGAAACAGAACCACTCATCTATGTAAACCCTCCAATTTTCCTTTCATAAGTTTACATGATAAATTGAAGGCTTTCAATGTTCCTGTTTAGTTTGTCCCTCTATTGTCACATGTCTATTTTTTGATAAATAAATTGTATTTAGTATAACCGAAAACTTCTTCCGGAACGATATGATCCATATTGTCTAACATATGATGCTCTACTTGACTCTGCGCTACTTCCTTTAGCATTTGGTTGGCCTGTTCATCAACGGCTAATTGTGCTGGTGTCATCCAACATGCCTCTGAAATTTCATGTTCCTGCACGATAATTTGTTGCGCATCATCTACAAGGGTACAATAAAGAATCGCCATATTATCACTGATTTCACCTCGAATAACACCCGTCCTAAAGCCTACTAACCCTTGTACGATACAATCAATGCCTGTCTCTTCTTTTATTTCACGAACAGCTGCATCATCAATCGTTTCTCCTTCTTGAACAAAACCAGCAGGCAGTGACCAGCGCCCTTTTAATCCACTATAGCATTTTTTGACGACAAGCCATTCCCCCCTGCTATTTTCAACGATGCCACATGCTCCTAGCCATACTTTTCCTCGGTCTTTTTTCATGCCTGTATCAACCCTTTACATAAATTACTACCTATTATAGCGGTTAGTAGTAGTACATATAAAGAAAAACACCATCTTTTTTAAGATGATGTTTTTCTTTATATGTAACAATACATTTTATGTGAACCTAAAGTTATTTAAGCCACTGCTGTTTAGTTATGAAAAATAGCCAAAGCCATCCTGTGGCTTTGGCTATTTAATGCTAGATGGGCATTACATTAGAAGAATTTGAACTTCCCTTTTTTCAGCGTTAAACCTACGCCACCTACTAAGAATAATGCACGGTCGTCAACTACTTTTTTCAGCGCAGAAGCTGTTTTACCTGTATATTTACGGCCTAATGCGTCACCAATTGCGTCTTCATGACCTAAAGAACATACTGCACCTTTATCAGAATACACGAATGTTTCTGTGTCTTCATCATTCATTAAGTGTTTGATGTTTTTCGCAATGTTTACTGCTTGTTGCATAGCAATTTGAGCTGTTGGTGGGTATGGACGGTTCGCTTCTTTGTTTAGAAGGAATGCACAGTCCCCTACTACGAATACATCATCAAAACCTGGTGCACGCATATCTTCACGAACAGCGATACGAGCACGGTTGTTTTCAATGCCTGAACTTTCTACTAAAGCGTTACCGCGTACTCCTGCAGCCCAGATCACTGTACCTGCTTTGATGAATTCGAACTCGTCTTCACCTTTTTTAATTTTAACGCCCTCTTCAGTTGCTTCCACAACCGGTGTGCCGATTGAAAACTCAATTCCTTTTTTAGACAATTGTGTTTTTGCATATTCTACAAGCTGTGGATCAAAACCTGGTAATACCATTGGTGCTGCTTCTACACAAAGTACACGTACTTTTTCTTGTGGAATATCGAATTCTTTACAAAGTTCTGGCACACGGTTACCAAGCTCACCTAATAACTCAATACCAGTAAAGCCAGCACCACCTACAATGATTGTCAGTTTGCTGTCATCTTTTTCTTCATCTAATGACCAAGAAGCGAATTGGTATTCGATGTGCTCACGAATTTGACGAGCAGCGTTTAAGTTTGCTAAAGAAAGTGCATACTCTTTTAGGCCTGGAATACCGAAAGTCTCACCTTCAAAACCAAGACCAATTACTAAATAGTCATATGTGAATTCACCCGTAGATGTATCAACTTTTTTCGTATTTACATCAATACCTTGAACTGTTGCTTGTACGAAACGAACGTTTTGGTTAATTACGTTTGAGATTGGATAACGGGCTTTGTCTGGAGAAATAGTACCAGCTCCAACTTCGTGTAACCACGTCGTTTCATAGTGATAATCATTTTTATTAATTAAAATGATTTCTGCTTGATCACCGCTGATCATCTTTTGTAAATTAACAACAGTAGTCAATCCGCCATATCCTGCGCCTAATACTAAAATTGTTGGTCTTTTCACTGGAATCAAAACCCCTTTAATTTTATTGTACTAGCGCAAGACAAACAAAAAAGAAGTACAAAATATATACTTCAGTAGTTTGTTACGCTAGGTCGACATATTTTTCGACATAAATTCCTAACTATTATATTATAATAGCCCTTTTCCAGTTCAATTTCAATACATTAATGTATACGTATAAAAATTTCAACAAGCCTATCCATTACTGGATAAAGAATTATTATAAATTTAGGAAATGTACGCTCAACTCAAACTTTTATGCAACTGAAGCCGCCCTTTCCTTATAGAATGGCGGCTTTTTAAAAATTAATTCACAATATTGTGTTCATATAAATAATTGTAGGAAATATCGATAAATAGATATTCATTATTAGGTAAAGCCATACTAAATGTTCGTGTTAATTCTCCTGTTTCAATATCTGAGTAAGCAGATGATAGATTGGCTACTTGATCTTGGCGCATTTTCAATAAATTTTGTAAGAAATATGGTCGCCAGCTCCAATTTTTTCGCAGTGCACCTTCTTCAAGAATCCACTGATTGTGCTTCCATGTAATATTCGGTGTTGTTTGGAATCCTTCACCATTACAAATATATAAACGGAATGTATACTCTTGTAATTGTTGTGCCAGCTCTTTCAATTTCTCAACATGACCACTCGTTGGGCCAACTTGTTCAACGCTTGACGTAATTTTTTTCTCGAGTTTTTTTAATTCCTCTAATTTATGCTTCAGTAGCTTTTTTTCCGTCGCTATAAATTGCTCACATTCATCACGAAAACGTGGTTTTAATGTATCACGTGGGATAAAAGATGACGCTGGCTTTTGCAAATAAGCCCCTTTATAATAGCGGGCACCATTTTTCCAACCGTGCTGTAATTGGTAAATGTTATCAATACCATTCACCATAAGCGATGCACCCATTTTCAAAGCAAGTGTGCGAAGCGTTGTAAATACATAATTTCGACTGCCCCACTTATTATAGTTGAGCTCACTTACATTAATACTTAGTACACTCGGCTCTAACATTAAAATCGCATTGAGTTGGCTATGTGCACCAATGTTCGCTAAACCAATTTTCACACCATATGTTTTAATGTATTTGATTACATGGTGTACATGTCTAATATCTCCTTTAAAAAGATGCTCATTCATCGTAAGTGTAATATGATGCAATTTTTGCTCAGGAATGAGTTCTTTTAATAAGGAAAAATAGCTTTCACCAAAATCAGTCATTAATAAGTTCGGATTACATGGAATATATAAATCAATTTGGTCAATTTCATGTAAGGCAGATTCAATTGCTTGACGTACGACCATTTGCTCTACTTCTGCTCTAATCTCTTCCGGCACTTCGTCACTATATGTAAATTGTTCAATATCGATTACTTTTTCTTTGTCTACAATGCGCCCGATTACTTCATACGCAACAATGCTATGTTCATCTGCACTATAAATTGGCTCATATAAAATTTCAATCTGATCCAACTTATCTAATATTTCTAGCATATCCATTAGACAACCTCCTCAACCTTTACAATAGCCTTATGATAAAACAAACGCTTCAATAATTCAAAGTAAGTCACTAATTACTAGTAACATCATCAGAATTAATCTTTTTCAAGTAGATTATATACAATGAGTAGCGGCTTTGGCACATAGGACGTGTTAATGCCTACATTGTCACGCGATTGGACGCATAAGGCAGTTGATCTCCCAACTAACTAATTCATTCTCACCGCTCATGTTAAAATGTGGCTCATTAATACCGGATAAATAATTCGACTTATGGATTCCTGCTTTTTGTCAATCTATGACCGATAAAGGTTTTCTGTTTCCATTTATATACCAATATGTGTACTGCTGTGTTATCATACATTCAACTTGCCTAGTTACAAAAAAGAGGAGTATATAACATTATTACCCTGACACAATAAAGGCGGATATGAAGGAGAGAGGTACTTTTGACTGAGTTGCCTTATGTTATTATAGCTGCTGTCGCATTAATTAGTAGTTGGTTTGATTATAGAAGAAAAGTGAAAAAAGCGGACACTGAAGAAGAAATAAGAAGGGCATTTGTCCCTCTTCTATTAATGATATTATTGTTTACGATATGTGTTGGGATATTTCTCACTTAAACTTTTGGGATTATCATTATATTTTTAATACTCAAAAGAGCCATCCTATCTTTAGGACAGCTCCCTATGTTTAACCATTTTCTACTGTTATTCACAATCGCCAGGTGTTCCTTCACGCTGGGCTGCTTTAAAGCTTGTGCCGCACCCACATGAGGCAATCGCATTGGGATTCTCGATGGTAAAGCCACCGCCCATGAGCGATTGTTTAAAGTCAACTTCCGTACCTTGTAAAATAGGTGCATCTTCACGACTTACAACGATTTGTAACCCATGTTGCATATCTAAATAATCGTCTTCGTTGATTGTTGTATCAAAGGCCATGCCATAAGAAAGTCCGCTACAACCGCCGCCCTTAACAGCGACACGTAAATACGAACCTTCCTCCTCGTTATGTTTCATCATTTCCTTTACTTGAAACGAGGCCGCTTCCGTTAAAATAATTACCTGTTTTTCATTTGTCATCCGTGTCACCTTCCTTCTTTTTTATCATATCAATTGTGTTGAACTTGTGACAACAAAAGCGTTTCAAAAAATGTTAATAAAAATAATTCAGACACATTACTAAATACTGTTATAATAGTCTTACGAATATTAGATTAAGGGGTTTAGAGAAATGGAACTATCACCTTATTATGAAAAGAAAATGGACTGTTTGAACTGTAAGAAAAGCTTTCCCACATTAAAAGTACGTTCGAAATTCATAAAAGTCGCTTCCTCGGACAGCGACTTTCAACCTATTTATGCTGATGAAAATGTACAAGCATTGTACTATAATGTTTTCGTTTGTGAACATTGTGGATTTTCATTTACTGAAGACTTTACAAAATATTTTGCCCCAGGCATAAAAGAGCAAATTGATGAGCAAATCACAAAAAATTGGGTACATCACGACTTTAACGGAGAACGAACTGTATTCCAAGCTATTCAGGCATACAAATTGGCTTTACTTTGTGCGGATATTAAGAAGGAAAAATCGGTAGCAAAAGCTGGACTTGCATTACGTTTAGGATGGCTTTATCGCTCATTAAAAAACGATGGGCAGGAACAACGATTTTTAAAAATCGCACGCGATCAATATATGGAATCTTTTTCTACAGAAGATTATGCCAATACACAGATGTCTGGTGTACGTATTATGTATATGATTGCAGAGCTTTCTCGTCGACTAGGCGATCACGAAAATGCCACACGCTTCTTCTCAAAAGTCATTGAAAATCAACGGACAGGCGGAGAGGCAAAGCTTGTTGAAATGGCAAAAGAACAGTGGGATTTAATGCGGGCCAATCGTACATAAGTGGGGAAAAGTAAAAAGAGGGGGGGTGTGCTGAAGGTAAAAACTTTCAGCACACCCCCCTTCACTCCTTAATCATGATCCATTAAGAAATATTGCTCCTGCGGTAGTCGCAAAGGTGCCACCTCAAAATGACTTTCAGACGGCACCTTTACTAGTTTAAAAGAAATACAATTTTAGAATACTTGCTCTACTTCGATAATACCTGGTACTTCCTCTAGAAGCGCACGCTCAATACCTGCTTTTAATGTAATTGTAGAACTTGGGCAGCTTCCACATGCACCTAAAAGGCGTAATTTTACGATGCCGTCCTCGATATCTACAAGTTCACAGTCCCCTCCATCGCGAAGTAAAAACGGACGTAATTTATCTAAAACTTCTTGTACTAGTTCTTTTTGTTCTGTTTCTGTCATTTCCCTCGACTCCTTTCACTAAAATCATTATAATGTGAAGAAACGAAAAAATCCAATGTTGAATGATGAAAGGTCGGTATAATGATGGAACAAACAAAAGCGATGATTGAAGTATATGGTGCGGATATACAATGTGCGAGCTGTGTAAACGCTCCATCATCTAAAGATACATACGAATGGTTACAAGCAGCAATTGATCGTAAGTTCCCTAACCAACCATTCTCAATACGTTACATAGATATAGAAAGTGAACTCACAGATGCACGTGATCTTGATTATGCAAATCGTATTCACGAAGATGAATTTTTTTATCCACTTGTATTAATTAATAATGAAGTAGTTGGTGAAGGATACGTGCAAATTAAACCCGTGTTTACTGCATTAGAGAAGCTAGGTTACATTTCGATATAATAAAAAGGTGTCTCATTTGTTTTATGAGACACCTTTTACTATTATGAATTATGATTTTGATACTTATACATCCATAGTAAACCCGATTTCATTAAACGTGCGATACGCCCTGTAACTGTGGTATCTGCTAAGTATACAAATCCTTGTTTTTTACCTAAAGAGCCCATAAAGCCTTTTAGCTTAATGTCAGGCATTGTTTCTGGCAATGTTCCACCACTCCAACGCATTTTTAATACTTTCACAACGCGCTCTGCTTGTTCTTCTGCCAGTTGTGCTGTCGGTGGTAACTCCGATGAAGCACAGTCGCCAATGACGTAAATATGCTCATCACTTGGTAAGTTGAAGTATTGTGTGACAATGGGACGATCGAATTTATCTTTTTCTACTTCCATCTCACGTACAATTTTTACAGGCTGAACACCTGCTGTCCAAACAATGGCATCTGCCTCAATAACTTGATCATGATTATATAAAAGATTAGGTTCAACACGTGTAATGTTCGATTGTGCAATCACTTCAACATCATGTTTTTCAAACCAAGATTTAATATAGTTACTTAATTTTTCTGGGAAGTCGCGTAAAATACGCTGTGAACGGTCGAATAGCTTAATGTTTAAATCTGCTCGACTTTCACGTAATTCACTTGCAAGCTCAATGCCTGATAGTCCTGCCCCTACAATCGCTACAGTTGAACCTGGTGCTAAACCACATAACTTTTCAAATGTACTACGAGATTTAGCAATTGTCTGAATACTATATGTGTTCTCCGCTGCGCCAGGTACCCCGTGATACTTATCTTCACAGCCTAAACCAATGACTAAATCGTCATATTCTACAACGTGGCCATCTTCTAAATAAACGACCTTTTCATCACGGTCAACTCGTACGACTTCTCCATATACCTTCTTTAATCGGTCATGTTCTGGAAATGCTACACGTACTTCCTTATCCGTTGAAGTACCAGCTGCTAATGCGTAAAATTCTGTTTTTAAACTATGGAAAGGTGCACGGTCTATTAACGTAATTTCCGTATCAAGAGGTAAATTATTTGGTAATAAACGTAGTAATAAACGCATATTGCCGTATCCGCCACCTAATAAAACTAATTTTTTCATATTGTTCTCCTTTATACACTCTACCATTCTAATATGTTCACAAAGTATCCATAAATGAGTATAGCCGATTGTGAGATGTTTCACAATATATTATTGTAGTTTTGTGAAGTTTTTCACAAGTTGTACGAATTGACGAAAAATCCAAATCCAAGTAGCATACTTACAGTGAGGTGACACAACATGAATCCATTGGTAGAGTTTTGTATTAGCAATTTAGCAAATGGTGCCCAAAAAACATTCGAAGCACTTGAAAAAGATCCAAATATTGATGTGTTAGAATACGGTTGTTTAAGCTATTGTACAAAATGTGCGAATTCCTTATATGCAGTCGTAAATGGCGACATAGTCGAAGCACATACAGCTGATGAATTAACTCAAAAAATTTATGCATATATCGAAGAAAATCCGATGTGGTAAACGGCTAATTTATTATGTCGTTAGATTAAACTTATAAATGCCCTCTTTTTTGTTTTCTTATGCATTGATACGAAGCTTTGTTTCTCGATTTTGTCAAAAAAACAAATTAAAAACCGCGTCTTTTATAGACGCGGTTACAGTATAGACAAAGTCGAAGTTTGACTTTGTCTATACATATTTTTAGGTAAAACTTAAAAACAGCAAAATCTGCAGACTGTCTTGAAAACGCTTGACAGACAAGGCGCGCATCCGAGCGAAGACGCGAATAGAACCTAAGTTCATGAGCGGACGAGCGAGGCAAGCAACGCAGGATGAAAGCGTTTGTCAACAGTCTGAACCGCGTCTTCTATAGACGCGGTAGCTTAGTTAAATCCTCTACAACATACGTTGGCTGTGTAGGCATTGATTTGACTACTTCCGGCGCTGTGACACCCGTTGCTACATGTACGGTAATACAACCGTAGTTAATACCACATAAAATATCCGTATCATAATTATCGCCAACCATCACAAAATCATTGCGTGCAATATCGTGCTCTTCTGCAATCATTTCGAGCATGACAGGTGACGGCTTCCCGATAAATAACGGCTCCACCCCGCATACATTCGCAACCATACGTACAAACGAGCCATTTCCTGGTACAAAACCATCTTCTGTCGGAAACCGAATGTCTTCATTTGTACCGATGAGTTTTGCCCCTCGCTGCACGGTTAAGGAAGCTTCAGCAAGACGTTTATAATCAATTGTCCGATCAATCCCCATTACCAGCACGTCTACTTCGCCTTCGTCTGTTACAGTAATTCCTTCTCCTTCAAGTGCTGCACGAATACCATCTGCACCAATTACTCGCACCTTTGCTTCACGGTAATTTTTAGCCACGTACTTGGCTGTTGATAGGGCACTAGAATAAATATTCGAAACAGGCGCGTCTACACCGATTGCATGTAATGCCTGTTGTAGCTGCTCACGTGTTTTGGAAGAATTATTTGTGACATAAAATGGCTCATTGCCTTCTGCTTGTAATGCTTTTATAAATGCTACGGCAGTAGGAATACCTGTTTTCCCTCGGTACACTGTGCCATCTAGGTCAAAGCAAAAACGTTTCATTTTACTTGTCCTCTGGTAAAAAGGCAGAAACAGGCCCTAGCTCATTTGTTAAGTAGTCTTGCACTTTACCTGGGAACACTTTAATAGCTGGTAAGTTTGTTGTTAACACAGTGAGTACTTCCGCGTCATTCACTTGAATGAATTCACGTACTAGCATTTTGCGTAAGCCAACTACTGCTTTTAATGGGGCATCCATTTCAGGTGTAATCACTTTTTCATCAACTAAAATATCGATAATATCCTCATAGCTACCTGGGTCACGCATAATGAAACCATCAATCATTAAATTACCTACGTCCATCATGGATTCCATTAAATTATGACCGATTCGTTGTAGTGCTAATTTATTGACAGTTGAATCTAACCAATCCGTGTTTGCTTCTAACACAGTGATTAATTCATTCATGTGATTTAAATTTAACGTAATTTTGTTGCGATCTACGAAGTACATAAAGTACAGCCTCCAATCAATATATGTTGATACTGTTTTCCTATCTATAGTACCATATTATAGAGGATTGGAAGGAGCTTTCACGAATATGGAACGATTTTTCTTATATGATGATGTTGAAGATACAAAAACGCGCTTTGTGAGTTTTACGGGCAAAACGTTACGCTATGATTTAGCGATTTTACAAAGCAGCCGTTTCTTCGGAAAAGTGCTTGTACTCGATATTCAATTTGGTCGCTTTGCGATTATTGGACCGGATGATGTCGAAGAGCCTGGTTACTTAGAACACGTGTACAATCGAACTGAAGCAGAAGCGTCAGATTTACGAGACTACTTACGTGAATTATTAAGTTAAAAAGACAAAGACACATCTCGACCAAAATCGGTTGAGATGTGTCTTATCTTTGCGGATCGCCATACTTTTCGATCTGCTTATTCTATAGGCTGATTTACTTCTTCCTGTGTAGGCATAACATTCGGTGCCTTCCCTACTTTTTTCAAGATAAAGTAGGCACAGCCAAAATTACAGTATTCAAATAAATAATCTTGAAGCGTACTAATTTTTGTATCAAATGTTGATTTTTGATTTTTATCATCAAAGAACCCTTTTAGCCGAAGTTGACCATATCCCCAATCACCCACGATATAATCATATTTCACTAAAATATCCGAGTAACGCTCTATAAAAACCTCTTCTTTAAAGCCCTCTCGTACATTTTCAATGAGCTCATATGCATAGCCCTCTGCTAGTATCATGAATACACCACCAATCTATTACCATGTTAAAGCAAAGTACAGCTTGAAATCAACTCGTTTGCGAATCGTGTAGTAGACGCTCTTTCGCTGCTGCGTTTACTTGTTCATCTGCATGATAGCTACTACGCACTAATGGTCCTGCCTCACAATGAGAGAATCCTTTAGACATGGCAATTTTACGTAGCTTACCAAATTCAAGCGGCGAGTAATATTTTTTTACCGGTAAATGCTTTTTTGTCGGCTGTAAATATTGACCAATCGTCATAATATCTACATTATTTGCACGTAAATCATCCATTACTTCAATGATTTCATCCCATGTTTCACCAAGGCCAATCATCAGGGACGATTTCGTTGGAATATCCGGCTGCATTTCCTTTGCTTTACGTAAAAACTCAAGTGAACGGTCATATTTTGCTTTTGCACGTACTCTTGGTGTTAAACGACGAACCGTTTCAATATTATGATTTAAAATATCTGGTTTCGCATCCATTAGTAGTTGTAAGTTTTCCTCTACTCCTCCTAAATCAGACGGAAGTACTTCGATCGATGTTAATGGTGATTTTCGGCGAATGGCACGAATGGTTTCTGCAAGTACACCTGATCCACCATCCTTTAAATCATCGCGTGCTACCATTGTAATAACAACATGTTTTAAATTCATAATGGCAACTGAATCTGCTACACGTTCTGGTTCCGCTAAATCTAATTCTGTTGGTAATCCTGTTTTTACTGCACAGAAACGGCATGCACGTGTACAAACGGAACCTAAAATCATCATCGTTGCTGTACGGCGCTCTCCCCAACATTCATGAATATTTGGGCAACGCGCTTCCTCGCAAACCGTATGCAGATTATTTTCGCGCATTAACTTTTTCAGCGCTTTATATTCATCGTTTGTATTTAATTTTATCTTTAACCACTCTGGCTTTCGTAAGTGTTCTTCTTTGTTGTTCGTTGGTTTACAAGATGTCATGAACTTCCGCCCCTTATTGATATCCCAAAATTTTTGTATATTGCATTACTGATGTCAATGTAACATATATGAACTCACCCAACAACCGGCTTTTCAAATAATCCTACTATTTCCATACTAATCATACGGTATAGGGACCTCCAAAGATGGCTGTACGCCTTCCCCTCCATCTGTATAAATATGTGGAACTGTACCCCGTATTAAACCAATTGCAACTGGAATATGTTGCTCTACCGTGGTGGATTTACTGGCGAACGGAATAATAATCTGTACATTTACTTCTAAATGTATACTAACCTCTACATAGGCATTATTAATCCCAAATTCACGAATGGTCGATCGTACATCACTATGGACATTCCCAATGATATGAAAACGTATCGGGATGGTCGGTCCTAAATTCCCAAGGAGAGGTAAATTTAGCGCTTGCCCCATCGGCACAAAAAATACAATCCCATCTCCTGCTTCCATTCTCCCCACATCATATTCAACATTTTCAAGGCTTGGTAAATGCGATAAATCGCCGTTCTCTGCTTGCTTCAAATATTCTTTCACAAGTGCTGTCGTCTCGGCTCGCACTTGATTGATAATATCTGTGTTAAATTTAGTTGTAATCATGTCGCTTGTACCGGGTGGCAGATCTACAATAATATCATTTACATCGAGTACGCTTGAAGTGCGAGAATTAATCGCTTTACTAACAACATAAGAAGCAACCTTGTCTGTTTGTACTGCTGCATATTGTAAATACGTCGGCATAATGCGACTATTTAAATAATACAAAGACATAATGACCATTACAACTAAACTGACAAATAACATCGTTAGTTTTGCCGAAGCTTTTTTTCTTCGTTTAAACTTCATCTTACGCCGTTTAGCAAACAAAAAAATCCCCCTCCTCTACAATATGAGAAGGGAGAAATGACTATTCGACAGGTGTTATGTAATCCATCTCTACTTTATCAATTAAGAGACTTGGCACTTCAGTCAAATTGATTTCGTATGTTGCGTTTAGAATTTCATCGTCTTCTTCAAAAATACGCACAAACGGACGATCTGGTTGCTCTACATTTTGCTTAAATACTACACCGCGTCGACCATCTGATAATAGCAAAATCGTGCCATTCGGATAATGGACTACACTCTTGCGCAACGCTTCTACTACACGTGGGCTGAAAATAGTCCCGCTTCCAGCTTCAATGATAGCCATCCCTTGAGAAGGTAATAATTTCTCCCGGTATACACGATTAGATGTCACTGCATCAAATACATCCGCTACCCCTATAATTTTCGCAAACGGATGAATCTCAAAATCAACAAGGCCACGTGGATATCCGCTACCGTCAATTCGTTCGTGATGCTGGAATGCACAGTGCGCAACAAGAAGCGATATAGAGTGCAAATTCCGTAGTAAATCAAAGCCATAACGCGCGTGATTTTTCATCACTTCAAATTCTTCATTTGTTAGGCGACCCGGCTTCAATAAAAGGTCAGTCGGAATTAACAGCTTCCCTACATCATGCAACATCGCTCCAATACCTATTAAACGTAAATCCTCATAAGAATAACCCATTTCTTTCGCTATGGCTAATGAATATAATGTGACTTGAAATGAGTGTTGATATAAATATTCATCATACAAATAAGCATCTGTTAAAACCGTTAAAATTTCTTCACTATCTAAGATGGAGCTTAATAAATCTTCAACAATTGTACCAATCGCTTTCGATTGTTGCTCTAATACGAAAGAAGCTTGCTCTGGTTTTGCTCCTTTTACAGATTGGAATGATTGTGTAATTTTATTGACAACTTGATTACGTACAGTTGGTTTTACCGTTTCTTCAATTTCGATACCGTATGATATGCTATCTTCAATATAAACATATTTTATATTTAATTGTTTTAATCGAAGTAGAATTCGATCTGTTACGACTACTCCCTTTTGGAGCAACGGATGACCTGCTTCGTTCCAAATCGTTCTACCGACAATCATCCCAGATCTCAGTACATTGATTGATATTAATCGCATTAATTTGATAAACTCCCATCTTTGTAATTACGTTAACTAAATTATAATCCCCTTTCTATAAATAGGAAAGTAGCTGAAAACATGTTATTTTTTGTTTTGTAAATAAGACAAAAATATGTCACGTAAGAAAGTTGGTAAATAATAATGTTTTTTAGCGTATTTGAATGTAGGGAAGAAGTAGCCAAATGTAAATAAATCAAGCGTTGCAAGTTTGTACGTTTTTGTTGGTTCTACTTGTTGACCACCAATAAATAATTTTCTATGCTTATTCATGCTGATGTTATACATCAATAATTTCCCAAACACAATCCCACGAAAACCAAGGCCCTTTAACTGTAATTGTGGCCATTCTTCATTTTGCGCCTGCATATACATTTCCTTTAATTCTGCTCCTGTTAGTTCCATTAGGCAAAGGTTAATCGGGTGTGGCAAAATTTTATGCATATCAAATGTACTAACGTATCCTTTTTTCAAATCTTCAACAAAAATCCCTGCATTAAACATGATACAATCTGCATCTGTATAATCAAAAACCGCTTCAGCAAATAACCGAGATAAGGAAGAATGATGGAACCATTCTTTATAGTATGTTTTTGATAATTGCGTAACAGGTTCCGACAATAATGCTTCTCCCTTTTTTACTAAACTATATAAAAATTCAGCTTCTCCCGGCGCCATCGTCAGTTGTCCATTCTCGATTAACTCTTCCTCCATCGATTCAATGTGCTTCTGATCGTGGTCATACAAAATCGTTAAATGTCCTGTAAACTGACCGAATTTCCCTCCCCCTGTTAATAACACACCATTGACATGCTTTCCTTGTGGAAAAACATGATGTGTATGTGCCCCAAAAATGACATCAAGATCTGGACATTCTTTCGCAAGTAATTCGTCATCTGTAATACCTAAATGAGATAAGCATACAATGATATCGACTTCTTTTCTTAACTGCTGCACAAGTAAAATAAGCGCTTTCCGCGGCTCTGTTACTTCCCAATTCAATGTACGGTAAAACACATCAAATTGCGCCGTAGCCCCGATCACAGCAATTTTAGTACCATAAACAGTCGTTAAAATGCTATAGGGCTTTAACCAATTGGGATTATCCCTCTCGATAGCGTTAAGATTCGCCACCACAACATCAAATTGAGCTGTCTCATAAAGAGACGATAACTCCTCAAATGACAGCGTAATCCCCTCATTATTGCCGATTGTTACAACATCGTACTCCGCCTCATTTAAAAGCTGAATATTGCCTTTCCCGAGCGTTGCCTCTGTATAAATATTCGAACGATCCAGATGATCCCCAATGTCCACTAAAAAGCTAACCTCACCCTTGCTTGCTAGAAGCCGACGTTGCTCTTTTATAAAGGTCTGCATACGTAACCAATATTCGAAATGGCTATGTAAATCGTTCGTATGAAAAATATGAATCTTTTCGAGCACCACCATCACCTCTTTCTACAGTAATGCATCTAAAATAGAACGAATGCCAAGTAATAATAAAACGATACGCAATGAAAACACTAATTGCTCTGATTTTAATTTTTTATTTAATGTAGCACCTATTTTGGCACCTATGTATCCACCTGGAATCACTGCAAGTGTATACAGCCACGGGACATTGCCAAGCGCAATATGGCTAGCTGAGTTCACTAAGGCTGTTAGGAACACTAAAAACATACTTGTTGATACCGCCACATGTGGGGGAAACAAAAATAAAATGAGCATTGCTGGTACAATCATAGAGCCGCCGCCAATACCAAATAAGCCTGACATAAATCCAACGGCAAAAGTTAAAGCAAGTGCAAACCAAATGGGGTACCCGTATATATGCTTTTCGCCTTGCGCGTCAATATATTCAAACTTTGTCCCATGCTCCACGAACCATTTAACCGGTTTTAATTTATCACGAAAAATTAAAATGGTAGCGATAATAATAAGCAAAATACCAAAATATAAATTAAACGAAGGCAAATCAAGCCCTTTATTGACCCATGCGCCTAAAATGGTTCCTGGGATACTTCCCGCAAAAAAGATGAATCCAGTTTTAAAATCGACTGTTCCGGATTTCATATACGACATAGTCGAAGCCATTCCGATAAAAATCATCATAATGACAGAAAGACCTACAACCGTTTGTGGTGTAATATTTGGGATGAGCCCTAGATTCATGCCAACGAATAATGTGGCAGGAACTAATATAACACCGCCGCCAAGTCCTACTAGTGCACCAATCACCCCTGAAACCGTGGCGATGACAAATAGCAATAAAAATTCCATTAAAACTCTCCTTCAAACATGTTCATTTGTTTCGGTGCTAAACCTTCAAATTCAATACTAAGTAGCTCTTGCAGTCGCTTCGCATTCAGTGCCGCATGACCACCCGAGTTATTATTGAACAACACATAGACGTCTTTTGCTTGCTGCTGTAGCGCTCGAATATGGGCCGCTAAGCCTTGCAGCTCTTCCTCGTTGTAATCATATAAAAAGCGGACTTTACGCCAATTTTGTGCATTTCCAGCATTGCGCCAACCATGAATATTACGACCATGTATACGAAGAAGTGCTTTATCCGCTGTTGCGACTGGCACAAGGGGGGCAGAGCCCGCTCCTGCTTGTGGCTCATCACAAACTGTATGAATGAGTTCGTTCTCACGTAAAAACTGAAGTGTTTTATGCTTCATATCCTTAGCGTACCACGTTTGATTACGAAATTCGACGGCAATTGGTAAATGCACCAATTGTTGCTTTACATAACGCATGTATTGCACATTTTTTGCTGTACAATCAAACCATGGGGGAAATTGAACAAGCACCACCGCAAGTTTACCGTGCTTTTGGAAGCATTGTGCACATTCTATAAAGGCGTTAAACATATCATTGCGCGTTTCATATGGCAAATCATCGCGCTGATGCCCGGTCATTCCTTGATATGCTTTTAAAACAAACTGAAAATTATGCGGCGTCTCACTACACCACTTTTCTACATGACTGTTATTTGGAATCGCATAAAACGATGTATCGACTTCAACAATTGGAAAATGCCCGCTATAATCAAATAATTTATCCCGAGCAGATGTCACATCTGAATACAGTGTTGGATGGTCTCCCCAACCTGTTAATCCAATAGTAATCATACTAAATGCCTCCTTCACATTATTTATTATAGCCGATTCAAATAGCAATTTAACAAATGATCGTTTCAGGGTAAGCTAGGAAAAAGGGAGCTGAAAAGATGAAAAAATGGTATTTTCTTTTAGCAGTAATCATTACTACAACGCTTTTTACTTTAAATTTCGGAGATTCATCTACACATAAGCCTTTCATTATTGCGCACCGCGGGGCATCTTATTACGCACTGGAACATAGCTTTGAGGCATATGACTTAGCCTTAACACAAGGGGCAGATTATTTAGAATTTGATACACAAATGACGAAAGATCATGTATTAGTCATCGAACATGATAAAGTTCCTTCATACAGCGATGGACGGACCATTCAAGATTATACTGCTTTGGAGCTAAAGCAGGTAAAACGAGCAAATGAATTGGGTAGTTCTTCTATTTTGACATTGCAAGAAGTACTCGCCCACTATCCGACAACTCCGCTTTATATCGAAACGAAAAACCGACGAGACGGTATGGAAGCGTTGCTTTTAAAAGAATTGCAAGCAGCAGGACGCCTCCACGATGAATCATTAATCATTCAGTCTTTTTCAGCAAAAAGCCTACAGTTATTACGAGAGCAAAATCACTCGATTCAGCTATTTCAATTATTCACAAAGGAAGGAACGAATGAGCTGACGCGCGAAAAGCTGCAGCAAGTACGCGAATATGCAAACGGTATTATCGTTCACCAACAAGCAATGACAGAAGCACTCATTCACTTAGCACATGCAGAACAGCTAAAAGTACATGTCTACACGGTCAACAATCCGCGCTACATGAAAAAACTAATCAAGCAACAAATAGACGGTATTATTACAGACCGCCCAGATGTTTTATATGAACTGCTTTATTAATGTGACTTATTTTCCCGTCGTAGCACGCGTGATTTCAGCATGTAGCTCTTTTTCATAAAGAGCCCGTGTTTCAGCTGACCAATACAATATCCTTTGCATTTCATCTAAGATCGCTTCCCGATACGTCTTAACCGTATCAATATCGAAAAATAAATGGGACGTGCGGCGCATAAAGAAATCTAGCGGGTGCACGACAAGTTCATGCTCGATTCCGTAGTGTAATTGAGCGTAGAGTGGGCGCGGTAAAATGGACTGTTCTATTTGTAAATAAGCATATACTTGCTCTACATTGGAGCCGTAATGCCGCGCTAGCTTTATACTTTCTTCAAGTGAAAGGCCGTACGTAGCACCTATTTTTGCCTTATTCGCAACATACTGCTCAAAATACTTGGAACCACCCACTTCTCCACCAGAAATCGGAAGCTTTTTCGTTACACACGGTCGCAGCTTTTTATCTGTTATTGTCGTGACAACCTGATCGACAATCATTTCAGCCATTTTTCGGTAGCCTGTCAGCTTCCCCCCTGCAATGGTGAGTAGCCCGCTCGGTGATGCCCAAATCTCATCTTTTCGAGAAATTTCGGAGGGCTTTTTCCCTTCCTCGTGAATCAGCGGTCTCACTCCCGCCCAGCTCGATTTAATATCCCCCTCTGTTATTTGTAAAGTGGGAAACATATAACGAATCGCTTTCATTAAATAATCTCGGTCTGCTTGATCAATCGCAATATCACTTAAATCACCAGCATAAAACGTATCCGTTGTCCCAACATATGTTTTGCCCTCTCGCGGGATCGCAAAAACCATTCGTCCGTCCTGTGTATCAAAGTAAACAGCTTGCTGAAGCGGAAATACAGATGCATCAAACACAATGTGTACACCCTTTGATTGCACTAAATGCTTATGTAAAGGTTGCCGTTCTAGTTGACGAATCGTATCTACCCACGGACCAGCCGCATTGATTACCACTTTTGCTTTAATGTGAAGGGATTCATTGGCTAGCGTATTGTGCGCTACGACGCCACAAATTTTTTGGTGGGCATCATATAAAAAGTCTGTTACTTTTGTGTAGGTTGCTATCATGGCTCCCTGTTCCATTGCTTTCTTTGCCACTTCGATTGTGAGCCGTGCATCATCTGTACGATATTCAACATACATACCGCCGCCAAGTAAGCCTTCTTTTTTTATGAGTGGCTCGTTTTGTAATGTGTCTTGAACCGTTAACATTTTTCGACGCTCTGATTTTTTCACACCAGCTAAGAAATCATACACTTGTAGCCCTAGAGATGTGGACCATTTACCAAATGTCCCCCCTTTATGAAATGGGAGTAGCATACGAACAGGCGTTGTAACATGTGGACCAATTTCATAAACGATTGCCCGCTCTTTTCCTAAATCCGCTACTTCTTTTATTTCGAATTGCTTTAAATAACGCAATCCACCGTGCACTAATTTCGTCGAGCGACTTGATGTACCGCTTGCCAAATCACACATTTCGATTAATGCTACTTGTAGCCCTCGACTAGCCGCATCCAATGCGATCCCTACTCCGGTAATGCCACCACCGATAATGAGTACATCAAATGTTTTACTTTTTAATAGGTTGAGTACTTCATTTCTTTTTAACGACGAAGCATAGCTCATGTCATCCACTCCTTGCTATCAAAATAACAATGCTTCATTACAGTATTGATAAATAGTTGACAATTAGAACATAAAATTATCCATATGTTTAAAATAGAGTAGTTCTGTTTCATTAATTTGGAGGGTTTTGACCGGATACACGCTCTTTTTGCTCGGATACCATACCTTTTTGACTGTTCAACAAATGTTTTTGCTCCGTTGCAAGATTTTCGTTGGGCCCCTTCTAATTCAAATAAGAATAAAAACGACAGCGTGAAGCTGCTGTCGTTTTTATTCCTTGCTTATTAGTTCCCACTTGTTTTATTAGCAATTTCAATGGCACGATTTGTTGATTCAGCTGCTTTATCTAAAACAGCTTGTGGGTCGCCGCCTTGATATAATTCTTCAATGGCTGTGACAACGTGCTCACGCGACTCTGGGAATACGGAGATGAGCGCACCTTGTGTTGCCGTTGAAGGCTTTGTATCTTGTAATTGATTCACTGTTACTTGAAGCTGAGGATACTCTGTCCAACGCTCTTTTACAATATCCTGCTCATATGCTGCTGGGTTGATAGCAAAATACCCCGTTGATACATGCCACTGTGCTTGCACTTCTGGTGTTTGTAAATATTTCATAAAGTCCCAAGCACCTGCTTGCTCTTCTTTCGAAATACCGTTCATCATCCATAATGAAGCACCACCGATAATTACGCCGTTCCGGTCCGCTTTCTCTGAATACGGAATATACGCTGCTCCTACTTCAAACGGTGCATTTTTTGCAATATCTGCAATCCCTGCTGATGAGTCTAAGTACATCGCTACTTGACCTGAAACAAAGGCTGTACGAATATCATCCCATACGGAACCAAAGTTTCCTAACGTACCAGCATCGTTCATTTCTTTTAAAAATTCAAATATACGTAAACCTTCTTCCCCATTAAATAGCGCCTGTGTTGCTTGATCTGTACGACCATTGTCAGCGTCTACATATAAGCCACCTTGTGTTGCAAGCATCTCCTCAAAGAACCAACCGTATAACAAAATAGCAAAGCCTTTCATATCATCATTGGATAATTTGCTAGCCACTGCAATCACTTCTTCAAATGTTTGCGGTGGATTTTCTGGATCTAAGCCAGCTTTTTTAAATGCATCCTTGTTATACAGCATGACTGGTGTTGATGAGTTAAATGGCATCGAATACAATTGACCATCTACCGTGTAGTAATTTAAAATATTTTCTTCTAATTGACTAACATCGTAGTTGTCTTGGTCAATAAACGTTTGTACTGGCTCAACGTAGCCATTTTCAATCATATATTTTGTCCCTACTTCAAATACTTGCATAATCGCTGGTGCATCTGATGTCCCACCGACACTGCGTAGTTTCGTTAAAGACTCTTCATAAGACCCTTGGAATAACGCCTCAACTTCATATTGTTCTTGTGAAGCATTGTAATCTGCCACTGCCTTGTCAATAGCCGCTTGGTTGGCCCCACTCATCGCATGCCAAAATTCAATTTTCACTTTTTCATCGCTTACCGTAGCATCATTGTTTGTAGTCTCCGTTGTGTCTGCTGTATCTTCTTCCCCTGTTGTTGTCTCATCGTTACTACATGCACTGATAATAAGTACAAATAGGAACATGAACCCTAATATAAACCACTTTTTCATATTGAACATTCACCTAAACCCCTTTTATTATTTAATGGCACCTTGCGTTAATCCTTTTTGTAATTGCTTTTGTCCTAAAAACAGCAGGATTAGCGTAGGTAAAATAATAATCATTACGCCTGCCATGACAACGCCCCAATCCGTTGCACTTTCATTGGATTGCAATTGACGAATACCGATTTGCACGGTTCGTACTTTGTCATTTGTTGTTGTCAGCAACGGCCATAAATACATATTCCACGTTGTCAAAAAGCTATACGCCCCTAATGTTACAACACTTGTTTTGGACATGGGCAAGACGACTTTCCAGAAAAATTTCAGCTTCCCCACTCCGCCAATTTGTGCTGCCTCATACAATTCATACGGAATCGTTTTAAAATGTTGCCTCAATAAAAACGTCCCAAATGCAGAAGCAAAAAACGGCAATGTTAATGCCATATACGTATTTGTCCAACCAAACCCTTGAATCATTAAAAAGTTCGGAATCATCGTCGCTTCCCATGGAATCATCATCGTTGAAATAAATAAAAAGAAGATCACATTACTCCCTCGAAATGGGATAAATACAAACACATAGGCTGCCATTGCACAGACTAAAATTTGTCCAATCATCACAAGCGTCGATACGACAAAGCTGTTTAGTAAATATTTGAGTAACGGTAATCGTTGAAATGCTTGTTCATAATTACTAAATGAAAAACTGTTTGGGAAAATGCTTCCCGTTAACACTTCTTGCGGTGTCATAAAGGAAATTAAAAACGCATACCCGACAGGGAAGAACACCATTACCGCAAAAATCGTTAGTAAAATGTAAAATAATATTTTTTGAGAAAGAGGCATGCTCATTGGTAATGCACCTTCCTCTCTCCAAACTTAAACTGTAGAATCGTCACAATGAGTACAACGATAAATAATACAATCGCCTGTGCACTAGCTGTACCAAATTGATAGTTCACGAACGCTTCTTTATAAATCGAGTACACGACTAAATTTGTTGATTGGATTGGTCCACCTTTTGTTAAAATATCGATTTGACCAAAGCTTTGGAATGCATTAATTAACGAAATGGTAATGATAAAAAATAATGTGGGAGATAAAAGCGGAATGGTGATGCGACGTAGTTTTGTAAAGTAGCCCGCTCCATCGATTGTTGCACTTTCATACAAGCTGTCATCGATATTTTGTAAACCACCTAAAATAACTAAAAAGTTAAAGCCTAAGTTCATCCAAATCGTCGTCAGTGAAACCGATAACAACGCCCAATCTGGATCAAGTAACCACTGAACAGTCGGTAATTGCATCGCTTTTAATATATTATTAAAGGCACCGACTGAAGGATGAAATAAAAAGAGCCAAACAACAGCAGATGCCGCTACAGAAATCCCCATAGTTGACGAGAAAATCGTTCGGTAAAGGCCGATTCCTTTTAATTTTTCATTTGCTAAAACCGCCATGATTAGCGCGAGTACTACACTTACTGGTACTGTATAAGCAACAAACAATAACGTTGCCTTCATACTATTTCGAAATTCATCTGACGTAAAAATGTACGTGTAATTTTCAATGCCATTAAAATACACCGGCACACCATTTTGATTTGTTAAGAAAAAGCTTAAGTAAATGGTTTTTGCCATTGGATAGTAGACAAACATGCCAAAAAGTACAATGGATGGAAGTAAATAAAGCAGCCCTACTCTGACATTAATAGAACGTTTCCATAGGTTCATTTATTCCACCACCTTACGCTCTATTAGCCCTTTTTGGACGATTTTCTCTGTCTCCGTATCAAACAAGCAAACTTCCTCTTCGTTAATAGAAAATTCAAGTAACTGTCCAATTTTATAATTCCATTGACCTCCCCACTTACAAATCCATTCTTCACCGTCTACATCAATCGAAATAAGTGTTTCATTTCCTAATAGTGCTACATTTACAATCGGTGCCTTATAGATTGTCCCCCCTTCTACGGGCTGTATTAAATGCTCTGGGCGAATGCCAAAGATGACACTACTCGATATTTTTTTAGACATTGTTTCACTAATGGCAATGGATAATGCTGAACTTAGCTGAATAGAACACTCAGCTACGTGAACAGATGCTTGCTTTAAGTTCATCGGCGGAGAACCAATAAATGTCGCAACAAATATATTTTCAGGATAATTGTAAATATCCATCGGTGTACCAATTTGCTGTGCATAGCCTTTATCTAAAATCATCATTCGGTCTCCCATAGTCATTGCTTCTACTTGATCGTGTGTCACATAGATCATCGTAAAGCCTAACTTCTTTTGTAAACGACGTAACTCTGACCGCATATGGGCGCGTAATTTAGCATCTAAGTTAGACAATGGCTCATCCATTAAACAAATAGGTTGTTCATTTACAATCGCGCGAGCAAGTGCTACACGCTGACGCTGACCACCTGATAGCTGGCGCGGTTTTCTTTTTAAATAGTCACTTAAACCCAGCATCGCAGCGACTTCTTCAATTTTTTGTTTTCGAACGCTCTTCTCTAATTTTTTCACTTGTAAGCCAAAGCCGATATTTTCCTCTACACTCATATGTGGGTATAATGCATAGTTTTGGAATACCATCGTAATCCCACGCTTACTCGGATGAATATCATTCACAACATCCTCACCAAAAATCAAGTTACCTGATGTAATATTTTCTAGTCCAGCTATAATTCGTAGCATAGTACTTTTCCCACAACCAGATGGTCCAACTAACACAAAAAATTCGCCAGGCTCTATTTCAATATTTATCTCACTTAATACTTCTGTCTGTTTGTCGTAGGATTTCTTAATGTTTTCTAATCGTACTCGTTGCATGCACGTTCAGCTCCCTCCTTCATGAGTGGCTAACAATATGCTGTACTGTCATTATAAAAGTGAACTTTCAAGATATCGTTAACCTATTGTCAATTTACTGTAAATTGTGTTGTTTATGCATTTAATTATATATATTCTTATTAATGTAGATTTTTAACTAACTTTTAGAGGAAAGTAGGAAAAGGAACATGAAGATATTTGCACATAGAGGATGCAGTAAGCAGTACCCAGAAAATACGTGTATCGCTTTTCAAAAGGCCGCTGCACTACCTGTTTTTGGTGTAGAGTTTGATGTTCATTTAACAGCTGACAAGCAATTAGTCGTCATTCATGATGAAACGATTGATCGCACATCTACTGGAACAGGCTTTGTAAAAGACATGACACTTGCACAGCTAAAGCAATATGATTATGGGAAATGGTTTGGAGAGCAATTTGCTGGAGAGAAAATTCCTACGTTGACAGAAGTATTAACGCTTTTTCAAGATACACATCACGTATTAAATATTGAGATAAAATCTGATATTTTTGAGTATGAAGGCATTGAGCAGCTCATTGCAGATGAAATCGATGCTTTCGGGATGCATGACAGAGTGATTGTTTCTTCCTTTAATCATGAAAGTATTCAGCGCTTCCATCGATTGCAGCCAACAATTCAAACAGGGGCGCTATTTGCTTCTCTTGTGACAAATATTGAAGGCTATGTAAAAGCACTACGTAGTGATGCACTTCACATTTATTACTTTCATGCATACCGTCACATTATCCAAGCAGCCCTTGCAAACGGGACAACGGTACGCACATTTACAGTGAACGATATAGATATTGCAAAAGAACTACAATCAATTGGGGTAGAAGCCATCTTTACAGATGACCCAGAAATGATGATAGCGGAATTATAAATTTATATACTATGCATTCGGCTAAACCTTCGAGCCGAATGCATGGTAAATTCGTCTTATTCTCCAAAAAGCCCTTGCATACTTAAATAACGCTCACCGTTATCTGGTGCGATACATAGAACACGTTTACCTGGTCCTAATGCTCGTGCTTTTTGAATGGCTGTCCACACCGCAGCACCCGATGATGGGCCTACTAAAATCCCTTCCAATCTCGCTAAATCCCGCGTTGTTTGTAACGCATGTTCATCCTCTACTTGAATAATTTCATCATAAATTGTCGTATTTAAAATAGCTGGCACAAACCCTGGACTCGTGCCTACCAGTTTATGAGGCCCCGGCTGTCCCCCCGAAAGTACAGGCGATCCTTTTGGTTCCACAACAATGACTTCTAAATTCGGTAAATGTTCTTTTAATACCTCACCAGTGCCTGTAATGGTGCCACCCGTTCCTGCTGTGGCAACAAAAGCATCTAATCTTCCTTCTGTTTGCGCCAAAATCTCAGGAGCCGTCGTCACTCGATGAATAGATGGATTGGCTGGATTCTCAAATTGCTGTGGAATAAAACTGTTGGCAATCTGACTTTGCAGTTCAAGCGCTTTTTTCACTGCACCAGGCATTTTTTCTGCAGCCGGTGTTAATACAACTTGTGCACCATATGCCTTTAATATGGCAATACGCTCTTTTGTCATATTGTCAGGCATGACAAAAATGGCTTTATATCCTTTCGCTGCGGCATTCATAGCTAATCCGATCCCTGTATTCCCACTCGTTGGCTCAATAATGGTCGCCCCTTGTTTGATTAACCCCTGTTTTTCAGCAGCTTCCACTAAAGAATACGCCGCACGATCTTTGACACTGCCACTTGGATTAAAATATTCTAGTTTCACTAGCACTTCTGCACACTGTTCATCGACAAGCTGATTCAGTTTCACAACCGGTGTATTGCCTACAAGCTCTAAAATTGACTGATATATTTTATTCGCCATTTCCGTCACTTCCTCATTTGAATGTTATTATTTTCAAGTCTTTATTTATAACTCGTAATGAGCAAAAATACATCCTAAAACACCAGATAAATAGTAAAAGATATTAAACTAAAGCATACTCGTAGCCTTCGCGCTTTGCCACAGCCTACACAGGAGCTAAAACAGGCGTGGCCTGTTTGGATCTCCTGTTCCTGCTCCTGACGTTGCACTTTCGTCGCAAAGAGAATCTTGGCTCCTGTGGCTATGGCGCGCTACGGCAAAAGTGAATACTTCTCGATATGCTAGAAAAAATTTATCTTCTCTAAAAAAATCATTTTCTTTTCATTTGCACATTACAGTCCGTCTAGCCTTTACTGTAATTAATGAGGATTTTTTATTATTTTTCAGCAACCGATTATTGTATTGAACAATCGTTGCTTGTAGCGAAGGCACGAGAGTGTAGCTGACGGCATTCGCCTTTCGCTACAGAGCAATGTTTTTCTGTACCGGAAGTGAAGCGGCAGGTGCAAAGCTTCCTACGGGAAAAGCGATAAAGGAACGAAGACTAAAACCGTCACGTCCTGTGACAACGTCTTCGTGACCAACATCATGTTGGCCTCAAGACCCCCCAGGAAATTTATTTGCGACGAAAGCGTAGCGACAGGAGCACCGAAGAATGAGCGACGAGGAGGCTTGATCTCGCCCGTGGAAAGCGAGTGCCGCAGCGGAAAGCAACGGTTACTCAAATGGTAACATATGTTTCAAAATTTACTCATTATAATTTATAATACATAAATACCTATAAACTTACAAGGTTTTAAGTTTAAAGTATGCTATTCATAATGATACAATGTGATATGATAAAAATACAGTGATGTAGGAGGTGTTATGATGGAGAATTTACAGTCAGTAGCTCAGTTTCAACAATTAAAAAATGGAGATGCCACGCTATTTGTCTTTTCAGCCGATTGGTGTGGGGATTGCCGTTTTATCGATCCATTTATGCCAGAAGTAGAAGAAAAATTTACACACTATACGTTTGTGAAAGTAGATCGTGATGCATTTATCGATCTTTGTATAGAGCTAGATGTATACGGTATTCCAAGCTTCGTTGCATACAAAAAAGGCGAAGAAATTGGTCGTTTTGTTAGCAAGGATCGTAAGACGCAGGAAGAGATTGAAAGCTTTATTGCGGGATTAAAGTAATTGATTGTGACTCTCGTCCGAAAAAATACGCCTGTATTTGAGATTTTCACATACAGGCGTGTTATATCTAATCATTTAAAATTGTTAACTAGATAACTTTTACTAAATAATCATATCGGTGGAGCTTGGAAAGGTGTTCCTTCCCCCAAAAACCTCTGTTCAAAAGACACTAGGAGTGGTACATATGATAAAGACCTCAACAGAATTGGCGACTAAATCCATTCATACTAAATCTGGGGTTGTCATTACTGAACCGTGGAGTTCTTCTATGTATTTTAATGCACCAATGGAAAACCGTGTTCGATTCTTAACAGATTATTTTAGAGAAGTTCGAGTGGAAGGAATTCAAAAGTTTATTAATGACCTCACGTTGGATGAGCCCACTATTGATCTATACATTTCTTTAGAATACGACAATAAAAAGAAATACATCTCTAATAACTTATCCAAGCGTATAAGCATAGTTAATTGGAAGGAATATAAACTCACAAGTGAAGAGTTTGATCTTAATGAAGGCTTTGGTAAGATTGCATTAATAAAAGATGTAGGAGTAAATGACGCCATTTTATATACAATAGATGCACTTCTCAATAAAAATAATCGCGCCTCTAATGCTTTATTTTTTATTGTTACGAGCAAGTATTTAATCCATTTCGGAGCGAGTGGGGACGTAATCAATATACTTTCTACAGACCCTATGAATATTAAAAACCTAAAAACGAATTATAAAGGTGTTTTTGATACTTTTTACGATGCACCCTTAATCTGATTCTAGAAATTAAAGTAGGTAAACCATAAAAGATGATTTACTAAAAAAGCGACCTCACGTAATTGTGAATGGGTCGCTTGTTCTTTACTTATTTTTGTCCATTAAATAACAATCCATTGCGACTAATAGAAGACCTGTAGCATCCGGTTCCGCCAATGTTCCTTAATGAGTCAAATACTTATTTGCATATAACAAAAAAGACTGAGCGAAATGCGCTCAGCCTCTATAAAAAGCATCTACAAAAACAAGAAAAATAAATTTTGTGGGCAAAATGTGGACGAAGTGGGTTTTCAAGCTTGTATATAAGGCTCAAAAAGCCACTCATATCAACATTTATCGGTTATTATCCGATACTGCCTTCCATCTCGAACTTAATCAGACGGTTCATTTCTACTGCGTATTCCATTGGAAGCTCTTTTGTGAATGGCTCGATGAAGCCCATTACGATCATTTCTGTTGCTTCTTCTTCCGAAACACCGCGAGACATTAAATAGAATAATTGCTCTTCAGATACTTTTGACACTTTTGCTTCATGCTCTAAAGAGACATTATCATTAAAGATTTCGTTGTATGGAATTGTATCCGAAGTGGATTCATTATCCATAATTAATGTATCACATTCAATGTTCGCACGTGCACCACTTGCTTTTGGACCAAATTTCACTTGGCCCATGTAAGACACTTTACCGCCTTGTTTCGCAATCGATTTAGAAACGATTGTTGAAGAAGTGTTTGGTGCTAAGTGAATCATTTTTGCCCCTGCGTGCTGATGCTGTCCACGACCTGCAAGTGCAATCGATAACGTCATACCACGAGCGCCTTCACCTTTTAAAATACAAGCTGGGTATTTCATCGTTAATTTTGAACCGATGTTACCGTCGATCCATTCCATTGTACCGTTTTCTTCAACAACTGTACGCTTTGTTACTAAGTTGTATACGTTGTTTGCCCAGTTTTGGATCGTTGTGTAACGGCAGTAAGCATCTTTTTTAACGATAATTTCTACTACAGCTGAGTGTAGAGAGTTTGTTGTGTAAACAGGTGCTGTACATCCTTCTACATAGTGTACGTGTGCGCCTTCGTCTACAATAATTAACGTACGTTCGAATTGACCCATGTTTTCAGAGTTAATACGGAAGTAAGCTTGTAATGGCGTTTCTACTTTTACACCAGGTGGTACGTAGATAAATGAACCACCTGACCAAACTGCTGAGTTCAGCGCAGCAAATTTGTTGTCAGTGTAAGGGATGACTGTACCCCAATGTTGTTTGAAAATATCTTCATTTTCACGTAATGCTGAGTCCGTATCTTTGAACACAATCCCCATGTCTTCAAGGTCTTGTTTCATGTTGTGGTAAACTACCTCAGATTCGTACTGAGCAGATACACCTGCTAAATATTTTTGTTCTGCTTCTGGAATACCTAATTTATCGAATGTTGCTTTGATTTCTTCCGGTACTTCATCCCAAGAACGTTGTGTTGCTTCAGATGGTTTTACGTAGTACGTAATTTCATCGAAGTTTAATGCTGAAAGGTCGCCGCCCCATTGTGGCATTGGCATTGTATAGAATTTTTCAAGAGCTTTTAAGCGGTATTCAAGCATCCACTCTGGCTCTTCTTTCATTTTTGAGATTTCACGAACGATTTCTTCTGTTAAACCACGCTCAGAACGGAAAATAGATACGTCCTTGTCATGGAAACCATATTTGTAATCGCCGATATCAGGCATTTTTTTAGCCATGTTGTCTCCTCCGTTCATTTTAGGAAAGTACTAAAACACCTCCACCTAAATGTAGATAGTGTTTTAGACTAACCCTTTCATTTAGTGCGTAAAAGTTAGTTTTCTTCTTTTACGCCTTTTTCCATCGCTTTCCAAGCTAATGTCGCACATTTAATACGCGCTGGGAATTTCGCTACACCTTGCAGTGCCTCTACGTCCCCTAAATCATACTTATCTACATCAAACTCTTCGCCAAGCATCATTTTTGAGAAAATGTCTGCTAACTCAAGTGCTTCTTCGATTTTTTTACCTTTAATGATTTGTGTCATCATTGAGGCAGAAGACATGGAAATGGAACAGCCTTCACCGTCAAATTTCGCATCTTGTACAAGCCCGTTTTCAACTTGTAACGTTAAATGAATACGGTCACCACATGTTGGGTTGTTCATATCGATCGTTACGCTATTGTCTTCTAAAGAGCCTTTGTTGCGCGGGTTTTTGTAATGATCCATAATGACTGAGCGATATAGCTGATCTAAGTTATTATTAAAAGACATCGTTAAAATACTCCTTCGCCGAACGCAATCCTGCAACTAATTTATCGATATCCGCTTCATCATTATACATGTAGAAGCTTGCACGAGCAGTTGCCGTCACCTGAAGCCATTTCATTAACGGTTGAGCACAGTGATGCCCTGCACGTACAGCAATTCCACTCATATCTAATACTGTTGCCACATCATGAGGATGTACATCATCTAGATTGAATGTTACTAAACCACAGCGCTTATTTGCATCACGAGGACCATAAATTGTGAGACCATCAATTGTTTCCATCTGATCCATTGCATACGCCGCTAGCTTATGCTCGTATGCTTCAATGTTCTCTAGTCCAATTTCGTTTAAGAAGTCAATTGCTGCACCAAGACCAATTGCCCCTGCAATGATTGGTGTCCCGCCTTCAAACTTCCACGGTAACTCTTTCCATGTCGACTCATAAAGGCCTACAAAGTCAATCATTTCACCGCCAAATTCAACTGGCTCCATGTTTTCTAGGATCGCTTGTTTACCGTATAGTACACCAATCCCTGTTGGCGCACACATTTTATGCCCAGAGAATGCTAGGAAGTCACAATCAATATCTTGCACATCGATTTTCATATGAGGTGCTGCTTGTGCACCATCGACAACCATAATCGCTCCATTGTCATGTGCAATTTTAGCAATCTCTTTGATTGGGTTAATGGTACCTAATACGTTTGAAACCATCATGACAGATACAATTTTTGTTTTAGACGTAATCGTTTGTCGAACCGTTTCTAAAGAAATTGTACCGTCTGCTTCTAAGTCAATATATTTTAAAACTGCGCCTTTTTCTTTCGCTACTTGTTGCCAAGGAATGATATTTGAGTGATGTTCCATCATGCTAATGACAATCTCATCACCCTCTTGCAAGTTCTGGCGTGCATATCCTGCTGCAACTTTATTAATAGAAGTTGTTGTACCACGTGTAAAGATAATTTCTTTCGTTGATTTTGCATTAATGAATTTACGCACTTTGTCGCGCGCACCTTCATATAAATCCGTAGCACGATTCCCTAATGTATGAACGCCGCGATGCACATTTGAATTATCGAACTCGTAGTATCTTTTCATCGCTTCGATTACTTGAATTGGTTTTTGTGACGTCGCTGCGCTATCAAGGTAAACGAGCGGGTGCCCGTTTACTTCTTGATTTAAAACTGGAAAATAGCTTTTAATGTCTTTTGCCATCATTATCGAACTTTCCTTTCGATAACCTCCGTCAGCTGCTTTTTAACGCCTTCGATTGGCAGATTAGTTACAACTGGCGCAAGGAATCCATGAATTACAAGACGCTCTGCTTCTGCTTTCGAAATACCACGGCTCATTAAATAGTACAGTTGAGTCGGGTCAACACGTCCAACAGATGCTGCATGTCCTGCTGTTACATCGTCTTCGTCAATTAAAAGGATTGGGTTTGCATCCCCACGTGCTTTTTCAGAAAGCATTAATACGCGAGATTCTTGCTCAGCGTTTGCTTTTGTAGCACCGTGCTCAATTTTACCAATCCCATTGAAGATTGATTGAGCTGCATCCTTCATAACACCATGTTTTAAAATTTGACCATCCGAGTTTTTACCCCAATGGCGAACTTCTGTTGTGAAGTTTTGTTTTTGCTCACCGCGACCAACAACTACTGTCTTTGTATCTGCAGCTGAGCCGTCACCTACTAAGTGCGTAATATTTTCAGAAATTGTATTTGAATCATTCATTAAACCAAGTGCCCAGTCGATTTTTGCATCACGAGCCATGTTTGCACGACGATTTACATAAGTCGTAAAACCTTTTGCTAACACGTCTACAGCACCGTAAGTTACTTGTGCATTGTCTTTCGCAATTACTTCAGCGATGATGTTTGCTTGACCTTTCGATTCAGCAATTGTTGATACGTATGTTTCAACATACGTTACAACTGAAGATTCTTCTGCTACAACTAGTACGTGGTTAAATAATGAAGCTTCTTCATTGTCGTTTAAGAATACTACTTGAAGAGGTGCTTCAATGATTACGTTGCGTGGTACGTATACGAATACACCACCGTTGACAAGTGCTGCGTGATAAGCAGCTAATTTGTGCTCATCTACTTGTACAGCTGTTGTCATAAAATATTTTCCAACTAAATCCGCATGCTCACGAATAGCTGTTTGAATGTCTGTGAAAAGTACACCTTTGTTCACAAGTTCTTCAGAAACTTTAATAAATGCAGGTGTATTGTTGCGTTGGATATACAGGTTTTCTTGCCCTTCGATATCGATTAACGCTTTTACTTCTTCAGGAAGCTCTTCTAATGAAGAGAATGGTGCTGATTCTACAGTGTGTACTGGGAATTCAGTGAAGTTCCATTTTGTAATATTTGTTTTGTCTGGCGTTGGTAGTGCAAGCTCTGCCGCTTTTTCAAGAGCTGTAGCGCGGAAATCAGCAAATGCTGCTGGCTCTCCGTTGCTTTGAGAGAACGAGCGAACTTCTTCTACGGATAACGCTAATTTTGTTTCAACCGTCATCTTGTACGTCCTCCTCTAATTAAGCTTCTTCTACTACAGCGTTTGTATCTTCAATACCTAATTCAGCTTTAATCCACTCGTAACCTTCAGCCTCTAAACGTTGCGCTAATTCAGCACCGCCTGATTTTACGACTTTCCCTTGCATCATTACGTGAACGTGGTCAGGTGTAATGTAGTTCAGTAGACGTTGGTAGTGCGTGATCATTAAGCAACCGAAGCCTTCGCCGCGCATTTCGTTAATGCCTTTTGATACAACTTTTAATGCGTCGATATCAAGACCTGAGTCGATTTCGTCAAGAATACCAAAAGTTGGTTTAATCATCATCATTTGAAGAATTTCGTTACGCTTTTTCTCACCACCAGAGAAACCTTCGTTTAAGTAACGTTGACCCATTTCTTCTGGCATTTCTAAGAATGCCATTGTTTTATCTAATTCACGGATGAATTTCATTAATGAAATTTCATCACCTTCTTGGCGACGCGCGTTAATTGCTGAACGTAAGAAGTCCGCGTTTGTTACACCTGAAATTTCAGATGGATATTGCATTGCTAGGAATAGACCCGCTTTTGCACGCTCGTCTACTTCCATTTCTAACACGTTTTCGCCATCAAGTAATACTTCACCTTGCGTTACTTCATATTTAGGGTGTCCCATGATTGCAGATGCTAGTGTAGATTTACCAGTACCGTTAGGACCCATGATTGCATGTACTTCATTTGTGTTAATCGTAAGGTTTACACCTTTTAAAATCTCTTTTCCGTCGATTTCAACGTGAAGATCTTTAATTTCTAAAGTTGCCATTAAACTACCTCCATTAATTCATCGCATGGTTTTTCCATTGCTATTTTATTATCATAAACAATCTTAACTGAAATGAGAATCAGTTGCAAACAGTTTAGAATAATTTTAATTAAATAACAGCAAATCTTTTTTCCAAAACAGTATCATAGTAGGATTTCATATAAATAAAACGGAATGATTATCATTTTATATTTTTTCAATAAGATACACTCAATTGAGAATCAATATCAATTTATAATACACTGTATAATATAAAAAAGCGCTTAAAAAGCGCCATTTTTCCACTTTCTAAACACCATCGCTCTATTTTCCCTCAAATGGAGATTCTTTATACATGCTAACTCACCTCTCTATACTCTTTAAATAGGATACGGGCTCCCGATATTACATACAGGTGTTCCCCTCGCTGAAGTGATAGGATTATGTATAACTTTGTATTAAATCTAAAATTTTTTTCTTTGTTTCTCTAAGAGCTAACAACTTTTCAAAAATGACACTTTGCATACCATTCACTTTCTAATTTAAGAATTCTGAAACCGAAACTTAACCTATGTAAAAACTACACCAACAATCATTGGAAGTTTACAAACGATTGCGGTGTAGTTTCTTAATGAGAAATTTTTCAGTAAGTTCTTCGTATTTTGTTACTTTTGGCTTTCTTGAACTACTTCTGTCGCTGCAGCTTCAATTTCATCAATCGCCCAATGTGACGTAGAAACATCTGTAAACATAGATTTTTCAATAGTTGTTACAGGTTTTATCTCAAATAAGCGATTCAATACTTTTACTGCTTGCGCACGCGTTAGAAAACCATTTGGATTGAATGCTGTATCACTCACTCCTGACATAATACCAAGTGCACTCACTTTTTCAATCGCACTTGCTGCCCAGTGCGTCGAATGAACATCGTTAAATGTTTTGCCTGTTGTTTCCGATGTGCAATATTCTTTTGTTGTGTTTTCTGTACAGTGTTGCTCCATCCAACGTACAATGACACTCGCCATTTGGGCACGAGTAATCGAACCGTTTGGATTAAACGTTGTCTCGCTTGTTCCACTAAACAAGCCTGTTGTTTTTACAAATTCAATCGCATCTTTTGCTCCGTGGTTTTCTACGTCTGTAAACGATGCACGCGCCGCTGTTGGAATGTTGTTGTTCGTTAAGTGACGTGCCAGCATTGTCGCCATTTGCGCGCGTGTAACATTCGCATTGGGACGGAATGTACCATCTGCATATCCTTGAATATACGGTGCTTTCACTACTGTTTCGAGTTGCTTCAAATCGGGTGCATAAAGTAATGTGAACGTTGAGAAATGCTCGACATCAAATTCTACCCCACGCACGCCTGGTTCGAATTCAACCATTTTGCCACGTTTAATTTCCGTTGTACCATCGCTGTGTTGAATATACACAACTAACTGCTCAAGCTGTTGTGCTGTTACAGTTGCTGGCAATGGAAGTGTGAGTGTGACACGGTGACTTTGCATATTCGTTTCAATTGTCACCGGATTACCTAAAACTGAAATTGTTGCTGTATTTGTTACAAGTTGTTGTAATTGTCCATCTTGTATCGCATCCGCTTGAATCGTTTCTTTTTTTACAGGCTCTTTCACCGGTACAATACGGAAGTATAAATCATTCGTCCAATTTTCTAATGATGTATTCGGAACTAGGATCTTTGAATTCGCTGTACTAATTGAAAGACTTGTCTCTCCATTTGCAAGTGTTGAAACCGCCTGCTGTGATACATTCACCTCTGTTTCTCCTACCATCCCTGTTGCATCTGGAATAACAATGCGCGATACTTTTTGCTCTTGTCCTGCTAATTTTTGAGTAGATTCTAACGCCTTCTCAGGTGTAAAGTTAACTCTATCTTTCACATGGCCATTCTCCGTTGTACGTGTAATCTCCGTTTGTGCAATGACCATATCGGGATTCGCATCATCCACCACATCCACCACAATTTTTTGCGTGTTCGATGTTGATGGCCCTGGATCTGGGTTTGGCCCTGGATCTACAGGAGCTGTAGGTGTCACTGCACTCGATTCCGCAGATTCCACACCATTTCCGGCACTATTCATTGCAATCACCTTAAATGTATACGCTGTACCGTTTGTTAAGCCCATTACTGTCACAGGACTTGACGTTCCCGTTTTCGCTAGCGCCGGTTGTTCCACACCACCGACATACACTTTGACTGTGTATCCCGTAATGGCACTACCTCCATTGTTCGTTGGGGCATCAAAGCTCACCGTTGCTTGGGCGTTTCCTACTGTTACCATCACATTCGTTGGCATTCCTGGGGCTGTTACTGAAACTGGATTAACAACTTGTGTTACCGTGAATGTCACAGGTGTTAAATTGTCTGCACTCACTGTCACCGTTGCTGTATATGTCCCGACTGCTAAACCATCCTTTGCTTTTACTGTAAACGTTGCACTATCTGTACCTGTTAAGCTTGTCGCTTGCGGTTGTGTAATATCAAAGCTACTCGCATCTGCTCCACTTAATGCAACAGCTACATTTGCCAAGCTTCCTGTGCCGGTGTTCTGAATCGTCAACGTCTTGGTTTCTTGCGTACCACTTGTATAACCGGCTGTGAGTGAGATGAATGTTTGATTATCAATTGTGTCAATCGTATAGGTTTGTGGTATCGGCGGTACCGCATTTACAACTTGTGTTACCGTAAATGTCACAGGTGTTAAATTATCTGCACTCACCGTCAACGTCCCCGTATATGTCCCGGTTGCTAAACCATCCTTCACTTTTACTGTAAACGTTGTACTATCTGTCCCTGTTAAGCTTGTCGCTTGCAGTGGCGTGATGTCAAAGCTACTCGCATCTGTTCCACTTAATGCAACCGCTACATTCGTCAGGCTTCCCGTACCCGTATTCTGAATCGTCAACGCCTTCGTTTCTTGCGTACCGCTTGCATAACCGGCTGTCAGTGCAGTCAATGTTTGATTGCCAATGGTGTTAATCGTATAGGTTGGTGGTGGCACATTTACAACCTGCGTTACATTGAATGTCACAGGTACTAAATTACCCGCACTCACTGTCACCGTCGCTGTATATGTCCCCGCTCCTAAACCATCCTTCGCTTTCACCGTAAACGTTGTACTATCTGTGCCTGTTAAGCTTGTCACTTGCGGTTGTGTAATATCAAAGCTACTCGCATCTGTTCCACTTAATGCGACTGCTACATTTGCCAAGCTTCCTGTACCAGTGTTCGTAATCGTCAACGTCTTTGTTTCTTGTGTACCGCTTGTATAG
Organism: Lysinibacillus sp. LZ02; assembly: GCF_050613145.1. Taxonomy (GTDB): domain Bacteria; phylum Bacillota; class Bacilli; order Bacillales_A; family Planococcaceae; genus Lysinibacillus_B. The sequence continues at coordinate 3,226,656 of NZ_CP192507.1, forward strand.
CCCGCTGTCAGTGCGGTCAATGTTTGATTGTCAATTGTGTCAATCGTATAAGTTGGCGCTGCTCTAGTCACTATAATGGTATATGTTTTTATTGTGTCGTCTTGTGCTGTTACACCAATAGTAATGGTGTTAGCTCCAACATTTAAGGCAATATTCCCACTTGCTTGACCGCTTACTACCGCTGTTCCATTCACCGTTACTGTTGCATTACTATCAGCTACAGTCGGCGTAACATTCACACTCGTTACATTATTTGCTACGTTTGCTGTGTAACTTGTCGTCCCTGCTGCAAAAGCTGGACTTAATGTGCCGTTAGACAGGACCAAATCGCTTAAATTTGCATTGGCGCTAGGTGCGACCGTTGTGAAGTTCCATGTTGTAGTATTCGAAATCCCTTGAATTGCTTGATGAGCAGAATCCTCAAAGGCTCCTGCATCTATTTGTACATAATAAGCCGTACCGTATGCTAAATTTGCTGTTGGATTAATTGTTACGGTTGAATCATTGACCGTGACATTCGACGCATCAGCCGCTATCGTTTCTACTAAACTATTATCTGACTTATATATACGAATGCTTTTTCCAGCAACCGCCGTGATAGCCTCACTAAAGGTCATTGTCAGATTTGTATTAACAGGAACATTTGTTGCATCATCAGCTGGTAACATCGATACGAGCGTCGGTATAGGATCTTCATTCACATTTATAATGGTGATAGTGAATGGTTTTTCAAAATTAAGACCACCGCTATCCGTTGCTCGAATTCGCACACTATAGCTATTTTTCGTTTCGTAATCAAATAAAGCATTTGTCAGTAGCTCATTACCACTAATATTAAAACTCCCATTGTCCGTATCCCCTGAGCCAGATACTAAACTATACGTAAATGTATCCCCTGCATCCGGATCTGTTGCACTCAGTGTTCCCACAACCGTGTTTGCAGGCTTATTTTCCTCTACAGATGATGAACCCAGTGTAAGATTAATTGGAGCCTCATTCACATTTGTAATATTAATTGTAAAACTTTTTTCGTAAGAATTATTAGCACTGTCCGTTACTTTAATTCGCACACTATAGCTGTTTTTCGCTTCGTAATCGAATAAAGCATTTGTCCGTAGCTCATTACCACTAATATTAAAACTTCCATTGTCCGTATCCCCTGAGCCAGATACTAAACTATACGTAAACGTGTCTCCTGCATCCGGGTCTGTTGCACTCAGTGTTCCCACAACCGTGTTTGCAGGGTTATTTTCCTCCACAGATGATGAACCCAGTGTAAGATTAATTGGAGCCTCATTCACATTTGTGATATTAATTGTAAAACTTTTTTCGTAAGAATTATTAGCACTGTCCGTTACTTTAATTCGCACACTATAGCTGTTTTTCGCTTCGTAATCGAATAAAGCATTTGTCCGTAGCTCATTACCACTAATATTAAAACTTCCATTGTCCGTATCGCCTGTCCCAGATACTAAACTATACGTAAACGTATCTCCTGCATCCGGGTCTGTTGCATTCAATGTTCCCACAACCGTATGCATGGGTTGATTCTCCGCTACCGATGAAGCGCTGAGCGATAAATCTGTCGGTGGAGAATTAGCAGGTGCTGAGTTAACGTCAATTAATTCAACTCTGGCAGGATCAAAGTAAACATAATTTTCACCTACTGCATTTGGCGAAGATAAAATTAATGTTACCTCATTTGTACGATCTAACTCTATATTTGCTTTCGTAAGCAAAGAGCCGATCGGCAACTCTATATCCTTGCTAAAGTCTGGAAAACTATAATCTGGGTTTGAAAACAGAAGGGTTTTACCAGGTACTACTGTAGGAAAACTTTGAGCTGGGGTTGCAGCAGTCCAATTATCCGTTTGTCCAATCCCAATTTGCAAATTTGGAATAGGCCCTCCTCCTCCATCTCCTTCAAATGCTCTAAGCCGTAACTTAGCATTGGAGTAGTTCGAAGTAGATGATAACGTAAACTTTAAATATCCTTCAAATGAGGCTGTCCCCGCATCTCTCCGTCCTACAACAATGTAATTTTCATAAACCTCTCCACTCCCTTGTCTTTTAATTGTTGTAATTTTTTGGGATGGACTTACGCTTTCCGCATTTACTGTTCCAATCAGAAAAAATGGTTGTACAATCGTGAGAACCATCGCAACTAACATAATGAATACTTTATTTCTTGTTGAATTTTTCACCCTTTCACCTCATTTATGGTCTAATTGGATAGTCTCCATCTAAACAAATAATAAAATTCATTGCCAAAAATGGTTGCATGTTATTATGTGGTTCACTTCCACCACTAAATCCAATTGCACTATCACCCATTGTAACCGGATTAGATTCATCTAAAGCTTTATATGGTCTTATTGCACCAAAACCCTTTTCTGTTCCCCAAACCGCATTTTCGGGACTACTCACACCTCCATCTGACACAGAAGAGCCCTGAGCAATATGATTATGCAAAGGTATTTGTGTAATATTTAACGACACTGTATTCTCACCATGTTGGCTACCAAATGCTCTAGGCGTTAATCCATTTCCATTTCCAAAATGCATCGGGGCCCTACCTCGTAAATCAGGAAGTTTAAATGTATTGACCCCGTCTCCTCCAAATCGAATACCTATTATGGAGTATAGTGCTGAATATTCCTGTATAAATAATATTTCACCGTTACAAAAAGCCCAGTTCTCTGGTGCAAAACTTCCTGCAAATAGACGAATTTCTCCAATATAAGCGTCCAATTCTATTTCCTCCTCTACCACCTAGGCGGGTATATTCCTTGTAGGGCTATGCAAAAAGATAATGTACAATAAGGCTGCATATTATTATGAGCATCCCCTTGTCCTGTTTGTGAGAGTGCATTTGAATTCATATCTACATTTGCAGTTTCAGCATACACGTTTGCAGTTGGCACACTTCCCCAGACTGCGTCTAAGGGAGAAAACTTGTTCGTGTCGCCTGAATCGGCTGCTATCTGGTGATTATGTGATGGTATTTCATTTACAGTCAAGGTATGCGCCGCTTCGCCGGCTGAAGTACCACGTGGAGTTACTGGAGATACATGAATCGGAACACGTCCTTGCAAATTAGGTAATGCAAATGTAGTCTTGCCATCACCTCCGTAAGTGTTACCTATTAATGAAAAAAGAGCACTATTTTGCTGAACAGATAAAATTTGTCCATTACACGAAGCCCATCCTTGTGGAATAACACCAAAAGCAAAAGGTCGAATTTCTCCTATAAATGGTTCTGCCATTTTCCTTCACTCCTTTCTATTGTTGTACGGGATAATTTCCTACTGTCGCGATAATAAAATTAATTGCGAAGGAGGGCATCATATTATTATGTGACGTACTGCCTCCTATAGCCTCTACAAGCCTCTCATCCATTGGGACAATACCCGAAGCTGTATTTGTTTGATAGCTTGTAAAACTTGTATATCCCCATACACCACTAGCTGGAGAACTATTTATTGCATCATTCTGATTTGCGTTGGCCCTCACAGTATGTGTATGAGCCGGAAGCTCTGCTTGTGTCAATGTGACTCTCTCAGTTCCTCCCACACTACCAAGTGCGTATTGTTGACTTTTATGGATAGGTATTCTGCCTCGCAAATCAGGTAAAGCGAAGGTTGTCCTACCATCACCCCCATACATTGTACCGATTAATGAATACAGCGCCTCATTTCCATTAATCAGAAGCACTTGACCGTTGCATAACGCCCATCCTACTGGTGCATAATTTCCGCTAAACATCCGAATTTCTCCTATATATGCATCTGCCATTCTTCACCCTTCTTTCTATTTATTATATTTCCTGCCATTACGTTCTCACGTATAAGCCATTTGCTTCAACCAATCGAAGCCCAACTCTTTTACGAAAAGCTTGCAACATGACTGGCTTGTCTCCTTTACTTGCTTTCTGTTGGAGTAACTCTAAAATAAAGTGAAACTTCAATCAGTGGGGGTTTTCCTCATCCCCCACTGATTGAGAGAGGAACGCAAGCTAAGAACGCCACGTCGTGTGGCAACGCCTGCGTGACCAACGTCCTGTTGCCCTTAACCAATCGGGCTTTTACGGGCAGTTGATCTCCCACCTATGCTTATCGATTTTCCTTAAGCCTTGAGGTGGGAGTCTTAATGCCCGTTAATGCGGGATAAAAGCTCCTATTCCTTTTCCTTGATAACTAGTTGATAAGGAACAGTCTATAAGATGAAGGTGTTCGGGCCCACACATGTCCCGGCATATCTATTTTCGCAAAGATTTATATAATGATTAGCTGTGGGAAATCGCTGACTATATGGAAGCTTTTGTGCTTGCCACTGCATACTTAAAAACGCCCCTATTTGTTCTGACAACCATCCACAAAATCCCACTTTTTGTTGTCTAATAGATATGTAGATTTAAAAAAGAAACGCGTCATCCACTTTTACTATAGTTTTCAACTCACATTTCATCTAGACTACCTGCCAAAATCTCCTTCTACACCCTAGCTTAGTTCGATGCAAAATCATCTCCTCTCCGAATATATGTTTCACTACTTCAAATTCACATATGGATTTCCAACCAGAATATATCCTCATTTTGGTTACAAAACTATATATTTCTAGTATAAGAGTACTTGGTGTTAATATTTATTAAAGATTTGTTTGTATTTTTAAAATTCACTTTATGAATAGGTGATGATAATGCAGCATAAAGTTTTAATTATTGAAGATGATGCAACAATTAGTGAATTACTAGATCTTTTTTTGACTAGTAATGGATTTACAACTACTTTTGCTAGTGATGATTACGAAGATTTACTTCAGTTTGAAAAAGAGCACCCCCATCTTGTTTTATTAGACTTAATGATGCCGAACTTAGGTAGCATACGAACGTGTCGAGAAATCCGTACAATTTCTAGCGTTCCCATTATCTTTATACGTTGCAATAAGGATTCTATAGATATTATTGAAGGATTAGAGGTAGGGGGAGACGATTACGTCATAAAGCCATTTAAAATGGAGGAGTTGTTAGCGCGTATTCGCTCCAACTTACGAAGAACGCCCGTTTATCATCAAGCAAATTTTCAGCCTACCTTTAGACCGATTCATCAAAAAGCACTTCAATTTAATGAGTTAAAAATTGATGAATCGAACCAAAAAGTATATATAGTCGGTGATAGAAACTTAGATTTTCAAACAAAGCTTTTGAATCGTTTTTCAAGTGTTTGATTTATCATCTGAATAAATCCTTGTACTGCTTTTTTTATCTGTCCTACATTTGAAAAGAAGATATTTTGAATCACGGTTGCTTTCATAAAATCAAGTATTTCAAGCAAGCCATCTCAGTCGACGTCATATCCACTTTGTTGATTTTCGAAAACAGCTGACCTTAAACTGTAATTGCTGGGCGTAACGTGTTAATTCTTCACGGTACTTACACGGCAATAAACGACAGCCCGCTTTTTGTTGTGTCATCATTGTTCACTCGCTACTTTAATGGAATTCGTTTCTTCTTGTGTTGAAAGTCTAACAACATATACGGAGTCTTTTTCAACAGGAATCGTAATCGTTTGACCTGTAGTTAGCAGTTGATTAAATAAATAATTCTCCTTTTGTACAAAAGAAACCCAGTCTTGCGTAGACATTTTCCCACGATATTCATCGGCTAATGACCATAACGTATCGCCATGCTGAACTGTAATCTGTTCGTATTGTTCAATTTTTTCATCTGTTATGTATAAGTATGTCACAAATGCTACTGTAACCCCTAAAAGTAGTGCTATATAGCTATTTTTCTTTAACCAATTCATCTATAAATCCCCCTTCGAACATTCGTTTTTTTGCATTTAAACGAACTTACATTCGGTTCCCTGTTCTTATATGTTATACTGAATCTAAATAATAATCTCTTACAGAGAGGTGAAAAAACATGACAAAAGTATCTAAACGACAAGAAGCAATTTTAGCATTCATCAAAGAAGAAGTACGTTCTAAAGGCTATCCACCGTCCGTTCGTAAAATAAGGGAAGCTGTCGGACTAGCTTCTAGCTCAACCGTTCATGGTCATTTAGCTCGTCTTGAAAGCAAGGGGCTAATTCGTCGTGACCCTACGAAGCCATGCGCTATTGAAATATTAAATCAAGAAGATACACTCACAACTAAAGTAGACGTTATTCATGCTCCTTTAATCGGCAAAGCAACAGCCAGTCTAGCTATTTATTATATTTCCTACCATTACATTCTCACGTATAAGCCATTTGCCTCAACTAATAAAAACCTAACCCTTTCATGAAAGAAACATGGCAGAATTTTCATGAAAAACTTGCAACATGACTCGCTTGCCTCCTTTACTTGCTTTCTGTTGGAGTAACTCTAAAATAAAAGTCCCATTCCTTTTCCTTGATAACTAGGTAATAAGGAACAGTCTGTAAGATAAAGGTGTTCGGGCTCACACATGTCCCGGCATACCTATTTTCGTAAAGATTTATATAATGATTAGCTGTGGGAAATCGCTGACTATAGGGAAGCTTTTGTGCTGACCACTACAGACTTAAAAACGCCCCTATTTGTTCTGACAAGCATCCCCAAGATTCCACTTGTTGTTGGCTAATAGATATGTAGATTAAAAAAAGAAACGCGTCATCCGCTTCCGCTTTTACTATAGTTTTCAACTCACATTTCATATAGACTACCTACCAAAATCTACTTCTACACCCTAGCTAAGTTCGATGCAAAATCATCTCCTCTCCGAATTTATGCTTTACTACTTCAAATTCACATATGGATTTATAACCAGAAAATATCCTCTTTTCGGTTACAAAACTATATATTTCTAGTATAATAGTACTTAGTTTTAATATTTGTTAAAGAGTTGTTTATATTTTTAAAATTCACTTTATGAAGGGGTGATGACAATGCAGCATAAAATTTTAATTATTGAAGATGATCCAACGATTAGTGAATTACTAGATCTCTTTTTGACTAGTAATGGATTTACAACTACTTTTGCTAGTGATGGTTACGAAGGTTTACTTCAGTTCGAAAAGGAACACCCCCATCTTGTTTTATTAGACTTAATGATGCCGAACTTAGGTGGCATACAAACGTGTCGAGAAATCCGTAAAATTTCTAACGTTCCCATTATCTTTATAAGCTGCAATAAGGATTCTATAGATATTATTGAAGGATTAGAGGCAGGGGGAGACGATTACGTTATAAAACCATTTAAAATGGAGGAGTTGTTAGCGCGTATTCGCTCCAACTTACGAAGAGCGCCCGTTTATCATCAAGCAGATTTTCAGCCTACCTTTAGACCAATTCATCAAAAAGTACTTCAATTTAATGAGTTAAAAATTGATGAATCGAACCAAAAAGTATATATAGATGAACAAGAGATTTCATTATCTTTTAAAGAATATCGACTTTTATTGTTTCTAGCACAGAATCCAAATAAAATTTGGAGTGCCACGGAGCTTTACAGTAATATTTGGGGAAATGATAGCGTTGGTGATACGCGAACAATCAATGTTCACATTAGTAATATTCGAAAGAAAATAGAGCCCGATGTTTCGAATCCAAAATTTATTTTAACGATTCGTGGAGGTGGATTTATGTTTGATGATAAATAAAAAAAATAACTATACCTTTATATTTTTAGTCATTAGTTGTATTTTTTTCTTTGTGCCTACGAACAGTTACGCTACACAACAAAACCTACCTGTTGCACAAAATGGAAAGATGGATTTACAACAATGGATTCCCTCACCATCCTCAGAGAACATCTCATTAAAGGGGGAATGGGCCTTTTATTGGAATGCATTATTAACGCCCGACCAGCTTCAAATTTCACAAATTCAACCTAGCTATGTAAAAACACCTTCTGAATGGTCTAATTTATCCGTTGATGGTAAACCACTCCCAAATGAAGGGTTTGCTACTTACCATTTAGTAATTGACTTACATACAGAAGCTATTAATCAACCATTGGCACTACAAGTTCCTTCTAGTAGCTCTGCCTATAAAGTATGGGTAAATAATCAATTACTTGCTACATCGGGTACAGTTGGGACAAGTGCTGAGTCTGAAAAGCCTTGGACGTATTCGCAAGTTGTCTATTTCACTTCAACTACACAAACGGTGGATTTAGTTGTCCAAGTGTCTAATTTTCATCAGCGAAAAAACGGGATGTGGGACTCTTTCATCATCGGTCATCCGAAGTCAATTATGAAAGAAAACTTCTTCCACGGTGCTACGATGAAACTTACCCTTGTCGGTAGCTTGCTCATGATGACTATTTTTTATTTCTTTACATATTTTTTCCGCCGTACAAACGTAGTAGCTTTACTCTTTAGTGGTCTTTGTTTAATGTTCAGTATCCGACTTTCTGTAACAGATGGCTATATACTTCGCTACTACATTCCTGAAGATGCGTTTTATACTGTTTATACGCTAGAATACTTATCAACTAGTTTAGGGATGTTGCTACTCATTCAATATATTTCTCATATTTTCCCGAATGAAACACATTCACTTATTTCAAAGATTCTTATGTATATAAGTGCCTTCTATTCATTGTTTTTTTTAGTAACACCTCCTGATGTTTTTACGTATACTATTAAATTTCATTTTGCTAACATGATGATCGTCATTTTGTATCATATTGTTTACGTTTTTCCACTCGCTATTTATCGAAAAAGAAAGTGGGCATGGGCTAATTTCATAACTTCTCTATTCGTCATTCTCTCTCTCTTTAATGATTGGCTTTATTATATCGTTGGGACATCTACAATATTGCTTCATTATGTCAGTGTATTTTTATTTTTCCTTGTTCAAATCGTAACAGTAGCTCATCAAATGGCGAATGCTCATAGGCGATTAGAAGTAGTATCACAGGAGTTAACCTATTTGAACGCCAATTTAGAGCATATGGTCGATGAAAGAACGAAGGAATTACACGAGCTGAACGATGAACTAGCTGCCTCTAATGAAAAGTTAAAAAATGTTGCGGTTTCTCGACGAAAGCTATTAGCGAATATTTCACATGATATAGGCACGCCTATGCAGTCTGCTCTAGGGTTTGTTGAAATGCTTTCGGGCGGACTTATCCGAGAAAATCAGGAAAAGTATTTACACATTGTTCTTAACAAACTGCTTTTCATGAAAAAGTTAACCGATGATTTATTTGATTTAGTAAAACTAGAGGAAAATCAAATTACGTATCAATTTACTGATGAAAATGCTGAACATTTTTATAACAGCATACAGCAACAGTTTATGCATGACTTTTTGAAAAGTGATTTAACATTCATTGCCGAGCCGTTCCCACAGCTGTATCATCATGAACAGGCTTATATAAATATGGATGTCTTTCGAATGAATCAAGTTATACAAAACTTACTTCAAAATGCGATAAAATTTACACCTGCTGGAGGGGCGATTCGAATCCGTGCAGAAATACAGCGTGATGATGAACACATCATTTTCCATATTGCAGATTCCGGTATTGGGATGGATAAAGAGCAATTATCAAAAGTGTTTAAGCGCTTCTATAAAGCAGATGAAGCGCGTTTGACAGCAAACGGAGGCATGGGACTCGGGTTGTGCATCGCCAAAGAAATTACCCTTGCACATCATGGCGATATTTTAGCTAGTAGCGAAAAAGATAAAGGCAGTATTTTTTCGATTATTCTCCCTGTGGAAATAAAAACGGACCCATATATAACTAAAGAAAGTTGACTCATTCCTGATGTCATAGTTTAATTTTAGGTAAACTTTTAACTATTTGAACTACTCCCACTTACTCATTGGGCTACCCCTTCTCATTCCTTGAAGCGGGCGTCTTCTGTCGGGTAACAATAAAAAGTTCAATAATATGTGTGCTTACACATACTATTGAACTCTTTTTTATTGTGCGATTTTTGCTTCCTGTAAATAATAATCCACACTCGCTGCCACAGCACGCCCCTCTTTAATCGCCCAAACGACTAAGCTTTGACCACGCCTTGCATCACCTGCTGCAAATACGCCTGGAATATTCGTTTCAAAATCTTTTATCGATGCGCGAATGCGATTATTCGCAATTTCTACACCAAAGTGCTCCGGTAACGGCTTTTCAACCCCTTCAAAACCAATCGCTACAAATACATGCTGAGCTGGCCAAATGCGCTCTGTACCTGGTAGTTCTTTAAAGTAGTGGAAGCCATCATCACCTAAGATTTTTTCCATTTGAATCGTGTGCAATTCTTTTACTTGACCATGTTCATCCTTCACAATTTTTTGTGTTTGGATACAATACTCACGTGGGTCATACCCCTTCACATCATTTACTTCTGCATATGCGTAGTCTAATGTGAATACGTTTGGATCTTTCGGCCATGGATTATCCTCTGTACGTGTGAATGGCAATGCTGGGTGTTTACCAAATTGATAAACAGATTTACATTTTTGACGAATCGCTGTCGCTACACAGTCTGCCCCTGTATCGCCCCCACCGATAACAATGACGTCTTTGCCTTCGACACTTAATGCTTTACCGTCTTCAAAATTTGAGTCTAGTAAGCTTTTTGTGACGTCTGTTAAATAATCCATTGCTAAGTGGATACCCTGTGCCTCTGAGCCTTCCATGTGGAGTAGGCGTTGTTTCTGTGCACCGATACATAAAACGACTGCATCATATTGTGTACGTAATTCGTCTGCTGTTACATCTCCCCCTACATTGATACCACATTTAAACTCAATTCCCTCTAATGATAGAAGATTTACACGACGCTCAATAACTTCTTTTTCAAGCTTCATGTTAGGGATACCGTACATTAAAAGCCCCCCTGGACGGTCAGCACGTTCAAATACTGTCACCGTATGCCCAAGTTGATTTAATTGGTCTGCCGCTGCTAAACCAGCAGGACCTGAGCCGATAATTGCTACCTTGTATCCTGTACGTTGGCGGGGCATGCGCGGTACAACCCATCCATTTTCAAAGCCTTTATCGATAATCGTACGTTCAATCGATTTAATCGCTACTGCTGGATCTGTAATCGCTAATGTACAAGATCCTTCACAAGGCGCTGGACAAACACGCCCTGTGAATTCTGGGAAGTTATTCGTCATATGCAGACGATCTAAAGCTTCCTTCCATTGTCCTTTATATACTAAATCGTTCCACTCTGGAATCACGTTATGAATTGGACAACCTGCAGCTGTTCCGCGGATTTCAATTCCCATATGACAAAACGGTGTACCGCAGTCCATACAACGTGCTCCTTGTGTTTGCAAAGACTCATCTGACAGCCTAGAAGCGTACTCTTTCCAACTTGAGACACGCTCTAGTGTTGGCTGTTCCTTTGTTTTTTCTCGTTTGTATTCCATAAATCCAGTAGGTTTACCCATGCTAGAACCCTCCTCTTATTTAGAAATGGCAAGCTCCTTGCTGCCTGTTGTTTCTACAAATGCTTGCATCGCTGCATTTTCTTCTGTTAAGCCCTGTAGCTTGTGGAATTCGATTTTATCAAGCATTTTTTGATAATCCGTTGGTACAACTTTTACAAATTTCGGTACCATTTGCTCCCACTTCGCTAATACATCCAGTGCTAGTGAGCTATCTGTATGCTCTAAATGCTGAATAATCATTGTACGCACAGCTTCCATCTCAGCTTTCTCTTCTAGCTTGGCAAATTCAATCATTTCCATATTACATTGTGCTTTGAACGCTGCTTCATTTGTCGGTAATACATAGGCAATACCACCTGACATACCAGCCCCAAAGTTTTGACCAACGTCACCTAAGATGACAATTTTTCCGCCTGTCATGTACTCACAGCCATGATCCCCGATACCTTCAACAACAATATTTGCCCCTGAGTTACGGACAGCGAATCGGTGGCCAGCACGTCCGTTCATAAATGCCTGACCGCTTGTCGCACCATATAAACATACATTACCGGCGATCACATTTTTCTCATAATGACCTTTTATTGGTGAAGCAGCTACTACTTTACCGCCAGATAATCCTTTACCGAAGTAGTCATTGACATCTCCAACAACTGTCATTGTCATACCACGTGGGGTAAAGGAACCGAAACTTTGACCAGCGTGACCATGGAATTTTAAATTGATTGTATCGTTTGGTAATCCTTGTTCACCGTACTTACGTGAAATTTCACTCCCAATGATTGTGCCCATGACACGATCTGTATTTTTAATCGGGAATTGTAACTCCACTTTTCGTTTTTCAGCAATCGCTTGTTCAAGCTGTGGCAATAAATGCACCATATCAAAGCTTTGCTCGATACCATGATCTTGCTCACGTTGTTTTGTACGTGTACCTTGTACTTGATAAAGAAGGGCTGATAAATCTAGCTGACTCGCTTTCCAATGCTGCTTTGTGCGTTCTGAAATCGTTAATACATCTGTACGACCAACCATTTCTTCCACTGTACGGAAACCTAAAATCGACATATATTCACGCATTTCTTCTGCTACAAAGCGCATATAATTCACTACGTGGTCGGCACTGCCCATGAATTTGGCGCGAAGTTCTGGGTTTTGTGTCGCCACCCCTACTGGACAAGTATCTAAGTGACACGCACGCATCATGACGCAGCCTAAAACGATTAACGGTGCTGTTGCAAAACCAAATTCTTCCGCTCCTAGTAACGCCGCCATTACGACATCTTTCCCTGTCATTAACTTCCCGTCTGTTTCTAAAATGACACGATCTCGAAGACCGTTTAACATGAGCGTTTGATGCGCTTCTGCCAGACCAAGCTCCCATGGTAGACCTGTATGCTTAATCGATGTTTTCGGAGAAGCCCCCGTACCACCATCATATCCAGAAATCACGATGACATCTGCTGCCCCTTTTGCTACACCAGCAGCAATCGTTCCGACCCCTGCCTTCGCAACTAGTTTCACCGAAATACGTGCAAAGCGGTTAGCATTTTTTAAGTCGTGAATTAGCTCCGCCATATCCTCAATCGAGTAAATATCGTGATGCGGTGGTGGCGAAATTAAGCCTACACCTGGTGTTGAACCGCGCACTTCCGCAACCCATGGATATACTTTGTTCCCTGGTAATTGCCCACCTTCACCTGGTTTAGCGCCCTGTGCCATCTTAATCTGCAGCTCATCTGCATTTACTAAATAATGCGATTTTACACCGAAGCGGCCTGATGCAATTTGCTTAATAGCAGAACGTTTACTATCCCCATTTGCTTCTTGTGTGAAGCGTGTTGGATCTTCTCCCCCTTCACCAGAGTTTGAACGGGCACCTAACCGATTCATCGCAATGGCAAGTGTCTCATGCGCTTCTTTTGATAAAGAACCAAATGACATCGCCCCTGATTTAAAGCGTTTTACGATTGATTCTACTGACTCTACTTCTTCTAAAGGTACTTTTTTCTCCGCTTTTTTAAGATCAAATAAATTACGTAAGAAGCCAATACGTTCTTCATTTGCCATTTCTGCGAACATACGATATAAACCATAATCATTTTTACGTGTTGCCCATTGTAATGTATGAATTGTTTTTGGATTAAACGCGTGATGTTCTCCGTCCGCTCGCCACTGGAAGTCAGAGCCTGATTCTAATTCTGCTCGTAACGCGTCTACAGCACTTGCATGGCGACGTTTTGCCTCTTCACCGATTGTTGCTAAGTCGATACCGTCAATTTGTGAGGCTGTTCCTGTAAAGTGCTCCTCGATTACTTCCTTTCCAATACCGACCGCTTCAAATACTTGTGCACCGCGGTATGACTGTACTGTAGAAATCCCCATTTTCGACATGACTTTGACAACACCATCCGCTCCACCTTTGCGGAACTTTTTCACCGCTGTTTGGTAATCCAGAGTTAAGCTTCCTTTTTCAATTGCTTCTGCGATTGTCGCATAGACTAAATACGGATTAATCGCATCCACGCCAAAGCCGATTAATGCAGAGAAATGATGCACTTCACGTGCCTCAGCGCTATTTACAATGAGACTCACTTTCGTTCGTAAACCTTCACGCACTAAAAACTGGTGTAAGCTACTAGCCGCTAGTAGTACAGGGACTGTCGGTGTTGCTGGGTTTTCAACATTATCACAAAGTATCAATAACGTTTTACCAGCGTTAATTGCTTGAACAGCTTCTTGTCGTATACGATTTAGTTCATTTTCAATATTTTCTGTATATTGAAGTGATATGACCGCCGATTGGAAGCCCTTCTCTTTGTTGGCTACTAATTGTTTATACTCACTGTTTGTTAAAATTGGTGTATCTAAAATAATACGTCGTGCATTTTCTGCACTTGGGTGAAGTAAATTTCCTTCCTTGCCAAGCAGTGTCATTGTTGACGTCACAACATGCTCACGAATCGAGTCAATCGGTGGATTTGTTACTTGCGCAAATAATTGCTTGAAGTAATTAAATAATGATTGCGGACGATCGGATAACACAGCGAGTGGTGTATCATTGCCCATCGAACCGAGTGGATCTTTTCCATCTTTCGCTAAAGGAACAATATATTTTTGCACATCTTCAAATGTGTAGCCGTAAATTTTTTGACGTAGCGTTAAATCATTCAGCACGACTGGCTGCTCCTTTTCAGTTTTCAGCTTCAACATATTATCTTCAAGCCATTGTTGATAGGGCTCTTTTGCGACCATGTCTGCCTTTAGCTCATCATCTGAAATGATTTTTCCTTGCTCAAGGTCAATTAACAGCATACGACCTGGGCTTAAACGGTCTTTTAATACAACCTCTTCTTCTGGTACATCGACAACGCCTGTTTCAGAAGAGAAAATAACATGGTCGTCTTTTGTTACATATAGACGCCCCGGACGTAATCCATTTCGATCTAAAATAGCGCCGATTTGCTTACCATCAGTAAAACAAATCGCTGTCGGACCATCCCATGGCTCCATTAAACTCGCATGATATTGATAGAATGCTTTACGGTCTTTCTCCAGACGTGGGTTTTCTGTCCATGGCTCTGGAATTAACATCATCGCTGCATGTGCGGGTGTACGACCTGCTAATACAAAAAACTCAAATGCATTATCCAACATCGATGAATCCGATCCTGTTGTATCAATGATTGGCAAGATTTTTTGTAAATCTTCACCGAATGCTTCCGATACAAACTGTTGCTCACGTGCACGCATCCAGTTAATATTACCGCGTAGTGTATTAATTTCACCGTTATGGATAATATAACGATTTGGGTGTGCACGTTTCCAAGAAGGGAATGTATTGGTAGAATAACGGGAGTGAACAAGTGCAAAAGCCGATACAAAACTAGAATCTTGCAAATCTTGATAGAAGTCACTTACTTCCTCTGGCGCAAGTAAGCCCTTAAATACCATTGTCTCACTTGACAAACTTGGCATATATAACTCATAGCCCTGTGCCTCTGCCCAGTGCTCTAACTGTTTACGGATGACATATAATTTACGTTCAAATGCTAAGCGTTCCCCTGCTTTGTTGCCTACAAATACTTGGCGTACAACCGGTGCAGAAGATTTGGCAATAGCACTTAAGTTTTGTTTATTTGTCGGAGCCCAGCGCCAGCCAATTAAGCTTTGGCCTTCTTGTGCGATTAGCTCATTCATTTTTTCTTCAATCGCCATACGTTCTTGTTCTTTTTCTGTAAAAAATAATTGCCCTACAGCATACTCACCTTTTTCTGGTAAATGCAAGTCTGGACAGTTCGATTTAAAAAAGGCGTGAGGGATTTGTACCATAATCCCTGCTCCGTCACCTGTTTTTCCGTCTCCACCACGTCCAGCACGGTGCTCTAAGCGACATAACATTTCTAAACCGTTTTTTACGATATCATGTGATGGTTTCCCTTTAAAATTTGCGTACATACCAATACCGCACGCATCATGTTCAAATTCTGGCGAATAAAGGCCCTGTGGTTGTGGATATTGATGAAAAGTCATAATAAATTCCCCCCTAAATCTTTCACTAACGTATTTACATTTTAAAGTTTCCGAAATAATATAAACAATATATAGTTTGGATGGAATCAATCTAATATTTCGATAAATGAGGTGAAAGCGTTGGAATTAAGGCAATTACGCTACTTTGTAGAGGTAGCCGAGCGAGAACATATTTCTGAAGCAGCAGAATATCTTCACGTAGCACAGTCAGCGATTAGTCGACAAATTGCAAACTTAGAAGATGAACTAGGAACACCGCTTTTCGAACGAATTGGGCGTAATGTTAAGTTAACACCAATTGGTAAAATTTTTTTAGAACATGCAATTACCGCGTTGAAGGCAATTGACTTTGCTGCAAAGCAAGTGGAAGAATACTTAGATCCAGCAAAAGGAACAATCAAAATCGGTTTCCCCACAAGTTTAGCAAGTTATGTATTGCCAACGGTTATTTCTGCTTTTAAAAAGGAATATCCGGATGTATCTTTTCATTTACGACAAGGTTCGTATAAATTTTTAATCGAGGCTGTGAAAAATCGAGAATTAAATTTAGCTTTTTTAGGGCCACTTCCACCGAAAGATGAAGCGATTACACCAACCATTCTTTTTAGCGAGAATATCCATGCACTACTACCAGCAAATCACCCGCTTGCCAAAAATGAGCGTCTTAACTTAGTAGATTTACGTAACGAAAATTTTGTTTTATTCCCAGAAGGGTATATTTTGCATAAAGTAGCCGTGGAAGCATGTAAATCAGCTGGTTTTGTCCCAACGATTACATCGGAAGGAGAAGATATGGACGCACTAAAAGGGTTAGTGGCAGCAGGTATCGGGGTGACGTTATTACCTGAAAGCTCCTTATCTGACTCGACACCACGCTTTACCGTAAAAGTCCCAATCGCATTACCCGTAATCCGTCGTACAGTTGGTGTCATTTCCCCAACGAACCGAGAGCTCGCTCCATCTGAACAAGTGTTTTTGCAATTTGTTACAAACTTCTTTTCTCGTTTAACGCAATTTCAATAATGAAGCAGGGGGTGTCCCGAAAGTTTTCACTTTGGGAACACCTCTTTCTTAATACATCTCTACTTAAAAACATTGCTCCTGCGATGGTCGCAAAAGCGGTGATTTCCTGGGGAATATTGGCGAACACCGCTTAGAAAAACGCAATTTACGACAAAAAATCCCGAGGTTTTTGATATTAACCTCGGGATCAATTGATTTATTATTTTGATACAGGTACTACAGCGCCGCCCCACTCTTCAAGAATAAATTCTTGAATTGTTTCAGAATGTAATACTTCCACTAAGCGAGCGATTGCTTCACTGTCTTTATCTTCGCTACGAACTGCGATTACGTTTACATACGGAGACTCAGAACCTTCGATTGCGATTGAATCTTCAAGTGGATTGATGCTTGCATCGATAGCGAAGTTAGAATTAATAACTACCGCATCCCCTTCACCTTCTTCATAGTATGTTACTAACATTTCAGGTGCAGAGCTTGCATCAATCACTAAGTTTTTCGGATTGTCTACGATATCATCAAGCGTTGCAGCTGTTTTATCGATACCATCTTTTAATGTGATTAATCCTTGTGCTTCTAATAATTGAAGGATACGACCTTGGTCAGATACTGAGTTTGAGATGATAATTGTTGCGCCATCTGGTAGCTCGTCTAATGATTTATATTTTTGAGAGTAGATACCGATTGGCTCAATATGAATTCCACCAGCATTCACGAAATCATAGCCCTTTTCTGCGATTTCAAGCTCTAAATACGGAATATGTTGGAAGTAGTTCGCATCAAGTTCACCTGACTCTAAATCTTGGTTTGGCATAATATAATCTTGGTATGGTTTAACCTCTAAATCGATACCCTCTTCTTCTAAAATCGGCTCTGCTTCTTTTAAAATTAATTCATGTAAACCGTTTGAAGCACCAACAACAATTTTTGTATCTTCTGCTGTTTCTCCAGCGTCATTTGCTGCTGTATCATTTGTTGGTTTTTCTTCATCAGAGCCGCAAGCTCCTAATGCAAGTGCTAATGATGGTACTGCTAATAACGATAAATACTTCTTCATGTGTTGAAACCCCTTTTCTTTATCTTATATGTCTTTTTATAAAAACGGCTATTGCCGATACTACCTTATCGCTTGTCTGTACGTGCTGTAATCGCATCGCCAATCCATTGGATCACAAATACAATTACTAAAATAACAATCGTTGACATCAACACTACATCATCACGACTACGCTGGAACCCTTCGATAAAGGCTAAGTTCCCTAAACCTCCTGCTCCGATAATCCCTGCCATCGCTGTGTAACCAACAAGTGCAACAGCTGTTACGGTAATCCCTGAAATAAGTGCTGGTAAACTTTCTGGAATAAGCACTTTAAAAATAATCGTAGATGTTTTAGCCCCCATTGAACGAGCTGCTTCAATGACGCCTTTATCAATTTCACGTAACGCAATTAATACCATACGTGCGTAAAATGGTGCAGCGCCAATAATTAATGCAGGCAATGCTGCGTTCGTGCCACGAATTGTGCCAACTAAAAACTTCGTAAATGGAATTAATAAAATAATCAATACGATAAACGGAATCGAACGGAAAATATTCACCAGTGACCCCGTTAAGAAATGAACGATTTTATTTGCCCACATTTGATTCGGACTCGTTAAAAACAATAAAATCCCAATGGCTAATCCTAAAATAAGCGTAATAACGGTTGAAACGGATGTCATGTAAATCGTTTGATACGTTGCCTCAGACATCGTTTCCCACTTCACATTCGGAAATAATTGACTAAGCATGTTCAATCACCTCCGTCTGAATCTCATGCTGCGATAATATGTTTAGTGCTTTTTGCACCTGCTCTTCTGTGCCATCAATATGCACAATTAATGTCCCGTATGGACCACTTGTTGTATGTGAAATAGAACCATGTACAATGTTCACATCGACGCCGTATTCCTTGATGACTTGAGAAATAACCGGCTGCTCTGTTGCTTGTCCCACAAATGTCACTTTTACAAGCTTCCCTGTAGGGTAATTGGCTAAAATTTGCTCAATTGATTCTTTTGTTTCATTTGTACCTGAGACTTGTGAAACGAACTTTTTCGTAATTGGCGCTTGCGGGTTTTGGAAGACGTTTAATACTTCGCCAGCCTCTACTACCTTTCCAGCTTCCATTACAGCGACACGGTGACAAATTTTGCGAATAACATGCATTTCATGTGTAATTAATACAATCGTTAAACCAAGTCGCTTATTAATATCTAATAAAAGCTCTAAAATCGAATCTGTTGTTTCTGGGTCAAGTGCCGATGTCGCCTCATCACAAAGCAATACTTCTGGATTGTTTGCAAGCGCTCGTGCAATACCGACACGCTGCTTTTGACCACCTGATAACTGTGATGGGTACGCCTTATTACGCCCAGAAAGACCAACTAAATCAATTAGTTCTGCTACACGCTTTGCGCGCTCAGCCTTTGGTACACCTGCAATTTCTAATGGGAACGCAATATTTTCTTCCACTGTACGCGACCATAGCAGATTAAAATGTTGGAAAATCATACTGATCTTTTGACGCGCTGCACGTAGCTTATTGCCCGAAATCGCAGAAATCTCTTCACCATTTACTACTACCGAACCTGTTGTCGGCTTTTCTAAACCATTCAACAGGCGAATCATCGTACTTTTACCAGCACCACTATAGCCAATAATGCCGTATATTTCGCCTTTCTGAATCGCTAAGTTTACATTGTCAACGGCTTTTAGTTCACCGTTTTTCGTCTTGTAAACCTTTGTTATATTACTTAACTCAATCATATTAAACTCCTTCTACATGAAAAAACCTTCCTACTAATATAGACAAGCAGAAAGGTTTTCGCACAATTTATACGTTAACCGTTCTCTCATCTTTCAAAGCAAAACTTTGAGTGACTTGGCACCTTTTCACAATTGTGATGGTTGCCGGGCTTCATAGGGCACTTCCCTCCACCGCTCTTTATAAGAGTAACGTTATAAAATTTATTTTATGAATGTAAATGTACCATGACTGTTAATTGTCCGTCAATTGTTTTTTTAACATTTCATACAAATTTAGTACGGATTGAAATGCGTACACTTTTTGGGCAATTTTACCGTTTTTAACGACAATTAAACAGGGCACACTTTCAATTTCATAGTCATACGCTAGGTCTTCCATATAATTTAGATTTGCTTTACCAAGGGGTAATGTGGGTAATAACTCTTCCACCACATTTAACATTTTAGATGCAACAGCACATGTACCGCACATCGGTGTATATAAATAAAAAGCGGCAATCTCTTTTTTGTTCATGATTTCCTGCCACTGTTCTTTTGTCCAGTCTTCCATCTGCTCATCCTATTTCACTTTGAATTTAGCCGCTTGTAAAATATCACGCACGACACTACTTGGTGCCTCTGCTACACCATTAAACGGCACAGGTAATTCAAGTTGCACAGCCTCGCTATATGTTCGGCGCATAATTTTTCTTAGATAATCCCCTGATTTATCGCGATCAAAAAAGGTAAATATCTCAATATCTTCGTATGGTTCAAGTAAATCGATTAATGCTTCTTCGTCTATCGTGCCATTTGTACACAAAATCAATACTTGCTCAGCAAGAAGGGGTGTGATTTTTAATTTATCAGAGCGACCTTCTACGATTATACACTTTTCAATCATTCAATTCTCCCCCTACGTCGAAAAAAACGCCAAAATCCATACTAGATTCAGGCGCTTCTTTGTATTATTCAGAAATAAACTCTTCGTATGCTTCTGCAGTTAATAATTCTTCCACTTCTGCTTCATTTGAAAGTTCAACCACAATCATCCAAGCATTTTCGTATGGAGATTCATTAACGAATTCTGGGTTATCTGATAATTCTTCGTTTGCTTCTACTACTGTACCAGATACTGGTGAATATAATTCAGAAACTGTTTTTACTGACTCTACACTACCGAACGGTTCGTTAATTGTTACTGTATCGCCTACTTCTGGTAGCTCAACGAATACAATATCACCAAGTTCGTTTTGTGCAAAATCCGTAATACCAACGCGTACTTTATTGCCTTCAATTTTTACCCATTCGTGTTCTTTTGTGTAGCGTAAATCTTTAGGAATACTCATGAAAATCCCTCCAACAAAATGTATAAATCTCTTTCAGTTTGACATATTTCAGTAGTAAAAACAAGGTTGTAATCAGCCTATTTCCACGTTCCTGAGAAGTCAGACTCCTTGAAACCAAGCGTAACTTTTTCACCATCTGTCACAATCGGACGTTTAATTAACATCCCATCAGATGCAAGCAAGGCTAATTGCTCTTCCTCTGACATATTTGCTAATTTATCCTTTAAGCCTAGTTCTTTATACTTGTTCCCTGAAGTATTGAAAAACTTTTTTAGCGGAAGGCCACTTTTCTGATAGAGTTCTGTTAATTGTTGCTGTGTTGGCGTTTGTTCAACAATGTGTACAGATTCGTAAGCGATATTGTTTTCTTCTAACCATTTTTGCGCCTTTTTACATGTCGTACATTTTGGATATTGAATAAATTTTAATGGCATGTATGTAGCTCCTTTTATTGTTATCTTCTCTTCTATTGTATAAGATTTCCTAGCCGAATGCTAAAAAAAGAACTAAACGACATGCCTCGCTCCAGTAAATGAAGCGTCCCATCTCTATCATCATATTCATATGTAGCAAAGAACGACAAAACGAATTGTAAACTGTTAAAATCAATAAAAATCCGAATGCATTGAGCACCCGGATTCCATTTCTATACCTTACACTACGTATTTTTCAGCTTCAATCAGTTTTGCTGCTGCTTCACGTTTTTTCGGAATTAAGTTGTAAGGGTTATTGCGTGTTAATTTACGAAGAGCTGACAACATCATACGACCATTATCGCCTTCTACCGAAGCTAGTAATGTATCTTTTGCTTCTGCTTCAATAATGGCAAACGCTTCTTGACAGAAAATTTGTGTGTAAAGGATTTTTTGCGCTGCTTTTTCTACACCTTCGCGTTCAATTGCCTTTTGCGTACGGATAACTGCTGATTCCATCGCGTATAACTGGTTCGCAATGTTTGCAATGTTTACAAGTAGCTCTTGCTCTTGATCTAATTTTGCACCGAACGCCTGCGC
Organism: Lysinibacillus sp. LZ02; assembly: GCF_050613145.1. GTDB lineage: Bacteria > Bacillota > Bacilli > Bacillales_A > Planococcaceae > Lysinibacillus_B. The sequence goes on from NZ_CP192507.1 coordinate 3,248,744, forward strand.
TGCTGTACCTGCTGCAAGAATTGCGATTTTCTTCGCGTTCTTCACAAGATATTTTTCTTGTGCTAACGGCGCATCTTCAAGCTCTTCTGGCATCATCATTAACAGTTCACTTTGTAGGTTTTGCGCTACTTGAAGAAGCGGTAACTCACCTTTTAACGCTTTCTTCATAAATGTACCCGGTACAATCATGCGGTTAATTTCGTTTGTCCCTTCGAAAATACGATTAATACGAGAATCACGGTAAATACGCTCTACTTCATATTCAGCCATGAAACCATAACCACCATGTAATTGTACTGCTTCATCCGCGATATAATCCAATGTTTCAGTGCCAAACACTTTGGCGATTGAACATTCAATTGCATACTCAGCCACAGCTGCTGCAATGGCTGTACCGTTTTTTTGCTCTTCTTCTGATAGCTGGTTAAGCGTATCTTCGAAGTACCCTACTGTACGATAATTTAATGACTCCGACGCATATAAATGCGCTGCCATTGTTGCTAATTTTTCTTTCGTTAAGTTGAAGCTAGAAAGTGGTGTTTTGAATTGTTGACGTTGGTTCGTATATTGAATAGCAAGCTCCAGTGCACGCTTCGCTCCACCTACAGTACCTATACCAAGCTTATAACGGCCAATGTTTAAAATGTTAAATGCAATGACGTGACCACGACCGACTTCACCAAGTAAGTTTTCTACCGGCACTTGTGCATCTTCTAAAATTAATGTACGAGTAGAGGATGATTTAATGCCCATCTTCTTCTCTTCTGCGCCGACAGAAACGCCTGAGAACGCTCTTTCTACGATAAAGGCAGTGAATTTTTCACCATCGATTTTAGCGTACACAACGAATACATCTGCAAAACCTGCGTTTGTAATCCATTGTTTTTCACCATTTAATACATAGTGTGTTCCTGCTTCATTTAATTTCGCAGTTGTTTTTGCACCTAATGCATCTGAACCTGAACCTGGTTCTGTTAGGGCATACGCGGCAATTAACTCACCAGAAGCTAATTTCGGAAGGTATTTTGATTTTTGCTCTTCGTTACCGAATAATACGATTGGTAAAGAACCGATCCCTACATGTGCACCGTGCGTAATAGAGAAACCACCAGCGACAGACATTTTTTCAGCGATTAACGCTGAAGAAATTTTGTCTAGACCTAGACCCTCATATTCTTCTGGCACATCGGCAGCGAGTAGTCCTAATTCCCCTGCTGTTTTTAATAAACGTACCGAATGCTCAAACTCATGATTTTCTAAGTTTTCCACTACTGGTAACACTTCATTTTGTACATAGTCAGCCGTTGTTTGCGCAATCATTTTTTGCTCGTCTGTGAAATCCTCTGGTGTAATAACACGATTGATATCTACGTCCTCGATTAAAAAGCCGCCGCCTTTAATGATGTTTGTTGTTAATTTCATATCCATTTCCCCCTTATAGTCAATTCATTTCCCTACCATAACAAAGCAACCACTGAATAGTCATTCATAATTTGTGTATAGAAAAGCTTGGAAAGTTTACTCGGAGGCAAGTAGAATAAACTTTCCAAAAGCTGTTTCTAGAAATTAAAGGACTTCAAATACACCCGCTGCACCCATACCGCCACCGATACACATTGTGACGACACCGTATTTCTTATTTTGACGTTTTAACTCGTGAAGCAGTTTTAGTGTCAGAATCGCTCCTGTTGCACCAAGTGGGTGACCAAGCGCAATCGCACCACCATTTACATTCACTTTATCGATATCAATTCCTAAGTGGCGTACAACTTGGATAGACTGTGAAGCAAATGCTTCATTGATTTCCCACAGGTCAATTTGATCTTGTGTAAGACCGGCGATTTTTAATGCTCTCGGTATCGCCTCAATTGGCCCGATTCCCATTACTTCTGGTGGTACACCGCCAACAGCAAACCCTAAAAATTTCGCCATTGGTTTTAATCCTTGCACCTCTGCTTCTTCGCGGTCCATCACAAGCACCGCTGCTGCACCGTCAGAAGTTTGTGAAGCATTTCCTGCCGTTACAGACCCTTTGACATTGAATGCTGGGCGAAGTTTCCCTAACCCCTCTACGGTTGTATTCGGACGTACCCCTTCATCTGTATCAAACGTAAAGGTACGTGTTGCAGGTTTATGATCTTTACCAACGAAGTGTTGTGTGACTTCAATCGGTACGATTTCATCTTTGAATTTACCTTCTTTAATCGCTTTTTCAGCCAGCTCATGTGAACGTACAGCAAAAGCATCTTGGTCTTCACGGCTTACTTCATAGCGACGTGCTACTTCTTCTGCTGTATGCCCCATCCCCATATAGTACTGAGGTGCTGTTTCTGCTAATGTTGGATTCAAACGTACTGTATTACCTGTCATCGGAATCATACTCATCGATTCTGTACCACCTGCGATAATCGCTTTTGAGTGGCCTAACATAACACGTTCTGCTGCATATGCAATGGATTGTAACCCTGATGAACAGAAGCGATTTACTGTAATCGCTGGTGTCGTATCAGGTAGCCCTGCTAACGCGCCGACTAAACGTGCTACGTTCATCCCTTGCTCTGCTTCAGGCATGGCACAGCCCATAATTAAATCATCAATCGGACCTTCATAGCCTGCTCGTTTTAATGTTTCCTTTACAACAATGCTACCGAAATCATCTGGACGCATCGTTGCAAGTGAACCTTTTTTTGCTTTCCCAATAGGCGTTCGTGCACCTGCTACAATTACGGCTTCACGCATAATGATGTCTCCCCCTTGTTTAGCTTCACGCTATTCATCATTTTCTATTAAACTCGTAGATTAATTACGAAGCGGTTTCCCCTTCACAAGCATATGCTGCATACGTTGCTGTGTTTTCGGTTGCTGTACTAACTCCAAGAATGCTTGCTTCTCTAAGTTTAAAATATACTCTTCATCAACCTCTGTTCCATATGGTACTAAACCACCTGCAAGAACAAATGCTAATTTTTTCGCAATCGATAAATCGTATTCGCTAATATAGCCTGAATCGAACATTCCTTGTGCCCCTAGTAGTAATGTTGCATAGCCTGATGCCCCAACCACTTTTACTTTCTTCTTCACTGGTGGCTTGTATCCTGCATCATAAAGGGCGATTGCTGCTTGTTTCGCATCATAGATTAAGTGATCTGGGTTAACCGATACGCCATCTGCAAAATCTAAGAAGTTATTTTCGCGTGCTTCTTCACCAGATGTTGATACCTTTGCCATCGCAATCGTCTCAAATACTTTATTGACTACTACTTGTAAATCGATATCTACACCGTTTGGCATACCTTTTAGGAACTTCTCGTAAAGCCCTAAGTTCCCTGCACCACCTGGAATGACGCCAACTCCTACTTCTACTAAGCCGATATACGTCTCTGCTGAAGCTTGAATATGTGCTGCCGGTAAGCAAACTTCTGCTCCACCACCAAGCGTCATTTGGAACGGTGCTGCTACAACTGGTTTTGAGGCGTACTTAATACGACGCATTGCTTTTTGGAATGCCCCAATGACAAAATCAAGTTCAAAAATATTATCATCTTGTGCTTCCATTAAAATCATGCCAAGGTTGGCCCCTACACAGAAGTTCTTGCCTTGATTACCAATAACAAGCCCTTTATACGCTGCGCTGTTTTCCAATTCATCAATCGCCGTATTTAACATTTGAATAATGTCTAACCCAATTGCATTTGACTGCGAATGGAACTCTAATAAAAGAACACCATCTTGTAAGTCTATTAAACTAGCGCCAGCATTCGATTTAATGACGCCATGCTTTTTCTTATAACGTTTTAAATCAATTGCTTTCTCGTTTATCGGTACTTTTACATAGTCAGTACCGTTGTAGTAAGCTAGCTCATTATCAATTTCTGAATAGAATGTTTCCAAGCCTTTGTCGAGTAAGCCTTGAACAAACGCTGGAATTTCGCGTCCTTCTTCTTTCATTTTTTCAACAGATTGTTTGACGCCGATTGCATCCCACATTTCGAATGGACCTTGCGCCCAACCGAAGCCCCATTTCAGTGCATTATCAATCGCAACAATATCATCCGCAATTTCACCTGTAAGCTGCGCTGAGTAAATTAATGTTGGTGCAAAAATATTCCATAAAAGTTCGCCAGTACGGTCTTTTGCGTACACTAATGTCTTCACTTTATTGGCAAGACCACGTGCTTGTTTCGCCATTTCAATAGAAGGCGTTTTTAGCTTTTTCACTGGCTCATATTCAAATGTATCTAAATTTAACTCTTTAATCTCTTTTCCTTGTTTTAAGAAGAAGCCTTGACCTGATTTCGCACCAAGCCAACCATTTTCAATCATTTTCTTTAATGTTGGATCTTCAGCAAACACCGCTTGCTCTTCACCTGTTGTATGGTCGTAAACATTTTTCGCTACGTGCGCAAATGTATCTAAACCCACCACATCAAGTGTACGGAATGTTGCAGATGATGGACGACCAATAAGTGGGCCTGTTACCGAATCCACTTCACCAACGGAGTAGCCACGTTCTTGCATTTCCTTCATCGTCACGATTAAGCCGTACGTACCGATACGATTGGCAATGAAGTTTGGTGTATCTTTTGCAATTACGACGCCTTTACCAAGCACATCTTCACCGAATACTTGCATAAACTCCACCACTTCTGGCGCAGTAGTAGTAGAAGGAATGACCTCTAATAGCTTTAAATAACGTGGCGGATTGAAAAAGTGTGTGCCAAGGAAATGCTTTTTAAAATCTTCTGAGCGCCCTTCCGCCATCGCATTAATGCTGACGCCTGACGTATTCGAGCTGATAATTGTACCTGGCGTACGTACCGCATCAATTTTTTCCATTAGGCCTTTTTTAATCTCAAGGTTTTCTACAATAACTTCAATAATCCAATCTACATCTTTTAATTGGTCCAAGTCGTCTTCAAAGTTACCTGGCGTGATTAGCGCTAAGTTTTTCTTAGAAGCGAGAGGTGCTGGTTTTTGCTTTAATAATTTTTGCAATGCACCGTTTACAAATCGGTTGCGTACTGCTGGATTTTCAAGCGTTAACCCCTTTGCTTGCTCTTCTGTAGTTAGCTCTTTTGGTGCGATATCTAGCAATAATGTTGGGATACCGATATTAGCTAAGTGAGCGGCAATACCTGAACCCATAACCCCTGAGCCTAATACGGCTGCTTTTTGAATTTTGTAAGTCACGAGAATTTCCCCCTTCTCCACTCTTCTTCATCATAATGAATAGCCATTCATTTTTAACCGAAAAAAAAACTCGAAACAGCTTTTCTGTTCTTAGTGTAGATTATTTCGTCAGTTTTAGCAACGTTTTTTAACATTTATTTCTATAAAATTCTAAATATTTCTCCAGAAACGTTGATATACCAAGGAAAACTGAATACTCATTCACTCTTCTTTTAATTATCTCATCTAGCATATATAGAAAGCAAATTACTTTTAGCTTTTCACTAAAATGTGTAAACTAGCAATTATAGGAGCGTGATAAAGATGCAAGAAATTACAACAGTAGAACAGTTTAATGAAATTATCTCAGGTGATCAAAAGGTGATTATCAAATTCTTCGCTGGTTGGTGCCCAGATTGTACACGTATGGATATGTTTATTGATCCAATTATAGAAGAATACAATCAATATGTTTGGTATTCAGCGAACCGCGACAACTTCCCAGAATTAGCGGAAAAATACCAAGTGATGGGTATCCCTTCACTATTAATCTTCCAAAACGGTGAAAAATTAGCGCACTTGCACAGCGCAAATGCAAAATCACCTGACCAAGTAACAGACTTTTTAGAAGCACAAAATGCATAAATGATTCCAAGGCTCGTCATATCATACATGGCGAGCCCTATTTTATATATTGAAAAAGACTTACCTTGATGTGAATTGGATATTAATGTATGTTCATACTATCGGAGGTGGTTTAACAATGAAGGTTTTATTAGATGTGAACGGGGTATCTCAATACAGTGAGGTTGTTTATCCACAATTTCGCAACTCTGCTTGCGGACCAACGACAGCACACGTCATTTTAAACTATTTATGCAAGGAGCATCACGTAGCTAAAAAGAACATCAACGAAATGTATCAGCTGTTAGGGAGCACAAAAATCGGGTTGTTTAAATGGCGCTTCATCCGCAATTTACGCGCTCAACTAAGCCCTAATTTCTGCATTGAATCATGCAATTTATCTCAAGCGATTTGGCAGCTCAGATACGGATATCCTGTCGCTATGAAGTTCGATCAATACTTTACGTTCCAATGGTTTACGAAAAAGAAGCCTACATTTAAATATCATTGGGTGCCACTTATTGGATACGAAATTAAAGATGATAGTTTATATTTAATCATTCATGACAACGGTGGTCGCAACCGAGATAGTCAAATCCGCTCTATTAAATACGACGATAATCGCCATGTACTCAGCTTTGTTAAAATAGAGCCAAGACAATAAGTTCTCTTGGCTCTATGAATGCAGTTATAAACCTAATGATTTAGCGTGCTTAACAATTAGTCTAAAGCCACGCTCATGTAGTTGCTCTAAGTGTTGTGTATAATCTGCTGGCACAATCAGCTCATCCAGTTGCTTTTCAATCGGTGCTTCACAATGAATTTGAGCAAGCTGATACGACAATTTCAGCATGTCCTCATTTTCACCAATTTTAATACGTTGCCCAGCTTTCAACGTTGGGAGCGCCTCCAGCACACCCTCAACGGAGTTGAAATCTTGAATTAATTTAAGCGCTGTTTTAGGACCGATTCCCTTTACGCCTGGGTAGCCATCACTTGTATCTCCCATAAATGCTTTGACATGGGCAAACTGTTCTGGCTCAATGCCATACTCCTTTTGGAATCGCTCTAGTGTATAGACATCATATTCTGTGTATCCCTTTTTTGTAAAAGCGATTGTTGTAGATGGATTTAAAATTTGCAATAAATCTTTATCTCCACTAATAACGGTCATTTGTGCATCATGTTGCCACTTTTTCACCATTGAACCAATTAAGTCATCTGCCTCTATCCCTGTAATACCAAAGTTTGTCCAACCTAGCATTGCAGAAACTTCCTTTGCTAGATCAAATTGCGGCACCATTTCTTCAGGTGGTGCAGGACGGTTTGCTTTATATCCATCAAATAGATCATTTCGAAACGTATGCATCCCCATATCCCAACAAACGGCGATATGTGTCGGCTGCATCAGATGCTGCGCTGTTAATACGTGACGCGCAAATCCTTGTACGCCGTTTGTTGGTGTGCCATCTTCTAAACGGATAAACTGGTTCATCGCTGCAGATGCAAAAAATGAACGGAATAACAATGCCATACCGTCTACAATAAGTAAATGTTTTGTCATCTTCAAAGCCCCTCTTTCTACGACATTTCTATTATATCAAATTCTGGACAAATGCCGACGAAAGAGACTTATTTAGATAAACCAAAACATTGAAAAGCTGATTTATAAATATTCACACCAACTCATACATTTGGATAAATGCGGACTTTTTAGGAGGATATTTACGCGGGTTTTAATGGTTTTTACGCGGGGTGACAGGCGATTTACGCGAGTTTATAAGACTTTTACGCGGGATTCATCTACTTTTACGCGACTTCCCCTAATACATGAGCATTTTGCCGACGCAAAACGCTCATGCCGCTAACTATCCTAGGGCTTTAAATAACGCGTAATCTTTTCAATATCATCATGGACAACGCGATCCTCCTGAAGAGGTGCTACAAATGTACGGAGCTCCTGCCACTTCGCTTGGGTACGCGGACTCATTAATTCCATCCCCCGATATTCGACTGCTTGCAATGCACAAAAGGCTTCAATCGCTAACACACGCCGCGCATTACAAAGTATCATATACGCGTGACGAGCCGCTGTTGTCCCCATGCTTACATGATCCTCCTGATTGGCTGATGACGGAATGGAATCGACACTTGCTGGATGTGCTAGTGTTTTATTTTCGGAGACAAGGCTCGCCGCACTATATTGCAAAATCATCGCACCTGACTCAAGCCCTGGTCTGGCACTTAGAAATGCCGGTAAGCCTTCATTCAAACTTGGATTTACTAACCGTTCAATTCTTCGCTCAGAGACATTTGCCAATTCAGCAAGTGCCAGTTTTAAAAAATCCATCGCAAAGGCAATCGGTTGCCCGTGAAAATTTCCACCTGAAATGACCGTACCATCTTCAAATAATAGCGGGTTATCTGTCGCAGCATTCATTTCAATTTCAAGCTTTTCTTTGACATACGCTAACACTTGCCAACTTGCACCATGAATTTGTGGAATGCAACGAAGCGAATAAGGATCTTGCGTGCGTAGCTCCCCTTGCTTCGTCACTAGTTTACTTCCTGCTAACCAATCCCTCATCCTACTTGCTACATCGCTTTGCTCAACAAAACCACGTGCGGCGTGTACGGCTGGGTGAAAAGCATCTATAATTCCTCGCAAGCCTTGAAGCGTCATAGCTGCAATCCACTCACTCTCATACGTAAGCTTTTCCGCCTCAATATAATTCACAATCCCCTGCGCTGTCATCGCTTGCGTGCCATTTATTAATGCTAGCCCTTCTTTTGCCCGAAGCTCAATCGGTACAAGCTGGAACTTTTCAAAAATAGCTTTTGCTGCATAACGATGACCATGATGGAATACATCGCCTTCTCCAATCAGTGCCAGCACTAAATGTGAAAGCGGTGCTAGATCACCCGAAGCACCTAGCGAACCTTGCTGAAAAATAACCGGATGGATTTGCTCATTTATCATCCACTCGAGACGCTCAAGCACTTCCAGCCGAATGCCTGAATATCCCTTTAACAATGCATTCAAACGTAGTACCATCATCGCGCGACTAACAACTTCTGAAAACGGCTCGCCAAAAGCACATGCATGCGAGCGGATTAAATTAAGCTGCAATCGATTTACTTCACGCTCGTCAATTTTCACATCACTCAACTTGCCAAAACCTGTGTTAATGCCATACACCGTTTCATCCCGCTGGACGATTTTTTCTACTCGTGCTCGACTTGCTATTACTTTAGCTTTTGCTTCTTCTGCGATGTTAATCGAAGCACCTTCATACAAGATTGCTTTCATTTGTTTCATCGTTAACTGATTACCATTCAAGGAAATCATTTATCTTGCTCCTTCAAGTTGGATTATCCGACAACCTTCACTCCATTTTTCCACACTTGATGAACGTGATTTACACCAAACATATAATGTAATTTTTGATAGTTTGAGACGTTCCAAATGACTAAATCTGCTTGTTTTCCTACTTCAATGGAGCCAATGATCTCTTCCATCCCAATGGCACATGCTGCATTATAAGTGGCCGCACATAGCGCCTCAGCCGGTGTCATGCGCATTGTAATACACGCTAAGTTCATGACAAGTGGCATTGATGTTGTCGGTGAAGAACCTGGATTACAATCCGTTGATATTGCAACTGGTATGCCTAAGTCAATCATATGTCGTGCCCTCGCAGGGGGCTCCCCTAAAATTAGTGCTGTTGCTGGTAACAAGCATGCAATGACACCGCTACCGACAAGCTTTTGAAGCCCCTCATCACTCGTTTTTAATAGATGGTCTGCGGAAATCGCCTCTACTTTCGCAGCTAACTCCGCTCCACCATAGCATTCAATTTCATCCGCATGCACTTTTGGCATCAGTCCGTGCTCTCTTCCTGCAAGTAAGACACGCTCTGCCTGTTCAGCAGTGAAC